>JAIXTS010000427.1 GCA_027483805.1 Azospirillum sp.
ATATAGAAGCGCGGGAAGGTGCGGGAGAAGGTGGATTCGACATACAGGCTGGGCACCTGGGCCGACAGGGCCAGCAGGTCGACGCCGCCCGACATCACGGCTTCCAGCTTTTCCGGGGCAACCGTGCCGACGGAGATGGGCACCTGCTGCTGGTTTTCGGCGCGCTTGGTCGCGGTCACGATGATCTCGTCCAGCACGGCCTGCGCCTGAACGGCGGCCGGGGCCGCGACGGACAGGGCCAGCAGGCTGACAGCACCGGTCAGCAGACGGGTAAATGACGGATTGCCTGTACGCATTATTGAATGCCCCCTTCAGAGCCTATGAGCGGCGGTTCATGCCGCCTGCGTCGATTCCGTTGCGAAAGCGCCGCCCCTTCCCTGACTGCTGCGAGGGACGTTCGCCCATCTCCACATAGAAATACCCGCCCGGGTCACCCCGGCCGGGCACATTCCATGTTTGTTGCGATACAGCATGGACAGGGTTGCAGCGGCTTGCAAGATCGCGTGCGGGGGGTGGTGTGACGTTACCATGACGGTGATGCAGTTTGACCACACAGGGGAAGTAAAGCTGGAATTGTTACGAATTTGTGACATGCGGTTTGGGCCTGTTGCGCTGCGATGGATTTGACGGGCCGCCGGCGGTCCGCATGCCGACAGTCGCACCCCTCCTGCCTGACCGACCCCAAAATCGGACCCGGATAATTTGCCGCTTTGCCGGGCATGACAGCGCTGATATAGGCTTTCCGGACCAACATCTTAAGAAGCGGTTAACCGCAGCCGGACACGCGTGTCCGGCCGGGAGGACAAAGGCATGACGACAGCCCAGCTCAGTGTGGTGTTTTTTCTGCAGCTTGCCGTGATCATCGCCGCATGCCGCGGTGTGGGCTGGCTGGCCAAACGCTATCTGGGCCAGCCGCAGGTGGTGGGGGAGATGATCGCTGGTGTGGTCCTGGGGCCGTCGCTGCTGGGCCTGTTTGTGCCCGACATCCAGGGTCTGCTGTTTCCCAAGGAATCGCAGGGCGTGCTGTTTGTGGGCGCGCAGTTCGGTGTGGGGCTTTACATGTTCCTGGTGGGCCTGGGCTTCCGGGGCGACCATTTCAAGGCCAATGCCGGCAGTGCGGCGGCTGTCTCCCTGTCGGGCATGGCGGCGCCGTTCCTGCTGGCCGTCCTGATCACCCCCTGGCTGATCAGCCATGGGCTGTTCAACGAGAAACTGACATCGGCCCAGGCCACCCTGTTCATGGGGGCCTGTATCGCAATCACGGCCTTTCCCATGCTGGCGCGCATCATCCATGAACGCGGCCTGTCGGGCACGCCGCTGGGGACTTTGTCGCTGTCGGCTGGCGCCATTGATGATGTCGGCGCCTGGACCGTGCTGGCCATCGTGCTGGCCACCTTTGGCGATGGGCCGATGGTGGCGGTGAAGGCCATCGGCGGCGGGGCCGCCTTTGCCATCTTCATGCTGACCCTGGCGCCGAAGCTGCTGGCGCCCTTGGGCCGGCGGGCCGAACGGATGGGCCGGGTCGATCACACGACCCTGGGTATCGTGCTGATCCTGTTCCTGCTGTCGGCCTGGGCCATGGATGCGGCGGGCATCCATGCCGTGTTTGGCGGCTTCCTGCTGGGCTGTGTCATGCCGCGCGGCGTGCTGACCACCGAACTGCGCAAACAGCTGGAACCGTTTGCCGTTGTGGTCCTGCTGCCCATGTTCTTCACCTATTCGGGCCTGCATACGCAGTTGACCCTGGTGGACAATATGGAACTGGCGCTGGTGACGGTGGGCATTCTGGTGGCCTCCATCCTGGCCAAGGGCGTGGCCTGCTGGGCCGCCGCCCGCATGACCGGTCAGGACAATGCCACCGCCATGGGCATCGGCGCCCTGATGAATGCCAGGGGCCTGATGGAACTGATCATCCTCAATATCGGCCTGCAGAAGGGCATCATCGGCCCGGCGCTGTTTTCCATCATGGTGCTGATGGCCATCATCACCACCCTGATGGCCTCCCCCCTGTTCGAACTGGTCTATGGCCGCAAGGCCAGGGCGCGGGGGGAATTGGGGGAATTGAAGGAGAAGGATAGCGATCTGGCAGAGACGCGTGAGGCTCGGTGAGCGGAAACTATTGATTGAGACTTCAAAGTTGTCTTATAATACACTAAATCCATCATATGGAGACGCTGCTATGTCCACCCTTTCTCAAGAAGAAAACGCTAAATTGTATAAGCTTTTTAACAGCATAGCTGGAACCGACCACCCACATACATTTATGTGCAGGCCAGGTGATTTAGGCATCCTGGTCGAGGCATTAAGGGGTAGTAAATATTTACAGAAAAAATACAACAATGCAAAAATAATTGTTATTGCCGGAAAAGAATTAGATTTCTCCATTGATGATATAAAACATCATTGTACATTTATTTTTGATATACCGATTGATCATGTTGAAATTGGCAGAATGGATTCAGATGTAGTTATAATACTGGATAGAAAATTTTCCTAAGGTCATTATTGGCGGGTCCCCTGTTTCACAACAACCAGCCCCGCGATGAACAGCAGCCCGGTCAATGTCAGCCGTAAAATGGCATGCCCTGTCTTCGGGTCCCCGAACAGATGGATATGGCGTGCTGCGTAGACGCCACGGGCAAAACCGCGATCAGCAGCCAGCCCGCGAAATCGACAGGTGGGCCGACCATCACATGGCCAAAAATGTAGAAACCCACCGCCACCGTTAGCAACCCCAGGAGGGCCACCGCACCCCTGTGCCGGACACGTCGGGCCTTCTGCGGAAATCCTTGCCCGCTGTCACCCGCGCCACGGATGCACCTCCCGCCAGTGCCGGGCGATGTCCACCCGCCTTGCCACCCATACGTGATCATGCGCCATGACATGGTCCAGGAACCGCTCCAGCCCCCGCACCCGCCCCGGCCGTCCGATCAGGCGGGTATGCAGCCCGACCGACATCATCTTGGGCGCCGTTTCGCCTTCTGCATACAGCGCGTCGAAGGCATCGCGGGCATAGGTGAAAAAATCATCGCCCTGGTTAAAGCCCTGGGCCGTGCCGAACTTCATGTCATTGACGTCCAGGGTGTAGGGGATGACCAGATGCGGCGCCCCCTGCCCTGGGTAACTCCCCGGCCCCAGCCAATAGGGCAGATCGTCATTATAGGCATCGGAATCATAGAGGAACCCGCCTTCCTCCACCACCAGCCGCCGTGTATTGGGGCCCAGGCGCCCCGTGTACCAGCCCAGCGGCCGCTCCCCCGTCAGGTCGCGGATCGTGTCGATGGCAAGCCGCATATGCTCGCGCTCCACATCCTCCGGCACATTCTGGTAATCGATCCAGCGCCAGCCATGCGAGGCGATCTCATGCCCGGCCGCCACCATGGCCCTGGCGGCCTCGGGATGGCGGGCCAGCGCCATGGCCACCGCGTAGCAGGTGATCTTGATGCCATAGCGGTCGAACAGCCGCATCAGCCGCCAGAAGCCAGCCCGGCTGCCATATTCATAAACGGACTCAACCGACAGGTTGCGCTGACCCACCAGGGGCTGCGTCCCCACCACCTCCTGCAGGTACGCCTCCGACTGCCCATCCCCATGCAGCAGGCAATTCTCCCCGCCCTCCTCGTAATTCATCACGATCTGCACCGCGATGCGGGCATCACCCGGCCAGCGGGGATGCGGCGGATGCGCGCCATAGCCGATCAGGTCACGGGAATAGGCTTGGGTCATGCGCGCAATACTCCTCATGCTTGACGGGCTCGATCTTCACAATAATCTCACCTATCGTTTCGCTTGCGCACAAAAAAATCCATGGCACCATGGGTCATGGCCGATGACACCGCACCCGTCCCTGTCCGCCCTACGCCCGCCCTGCTGAATGCCTTGGCGCATGGCGATTTTGTGCATCTGCTGGCCGGCATCTGGGAAGACAGCCCCTGGGTGGCGGAGGCGGCGTATGAGGCGCGGCCCTTTGCCGATATTGTTGCACTGCATCATGCCATGGTGCGGGCCGTGCGCGATGCCGGGCATGATGCGCAATTGTCGCTGCTGCGCGCCCATCCCGACCTGGCGGGAAGGCTGGCACGCGGCGGCGGGTTGACGGCACACAGCACCGCTGAACAGGCGGGCTTGGGCCTGGACAGGCTCAGCGATGCAGAATTTGACTGGTTCGACTGGCATAACAGCGCCTATCGCGACCGTTTCGGATTTCCCTTCATCATCGCGGTGAAGGAAAATACCAGGGACAGCATCAAGGCTGCCCTGGCAACCCGGCTGGACAATGATCCCGCCGTGGAAATGAAAACAGCATTGGGAGAAGTCGCCAAAATAGCCAAATTCCGCCTGGAGGGGCTTTTTGGGACATGAGTGATGATGGTTTGGCAGCACTCGCTGCCCAGGTTGCGCGCGACCTGACCCTGCTGGATTATCCCGCCCGGCCCTGGGTGCCGGCGCGCACCCATGCCGACGGCCATGTCTATGACGTGGTGATCGTGGGCGGCGGACAGGCGGGGCTGGCCACCGCCTTTGGTTTGATGCGGGAAAAGGTCGGCAATATCCTGGTGATCGACCGCAACAAGGCTGGCCAGGAAGGACCCTGGGTCACCTTTGCCCGCATGATCACGCTGCGCACGCCCAAACACCTGACCGGCCCTGACCTGGGTGTGCCCAGCCTGACGCCGCGCGCCTGGTATGAGGCCCGGTTTGGCACGGAAGCCTGGGCGACACTGGGCAAACTGCCCAAGGAAATCTGGCAGGAATATCTGAACTGGTATCGCCAGACGCTGAACATCCCGGTGCGCAATGAACATGATCTGGTCCGCATCGACCCGGAGGAAGATACCGGCATCCTGCGGCTGACCGTCGACACGCCCAATGGGGAAAAGCTGCTGCTGGCGCGCAAGCTGGTGCTGGCCACCGGCATTGACGGGGCCGGGCGCTGGCATGTGCCGGATTTTATCCGGGGCGTCGTGCCGGAAAGCCGTTATGCCCACACGTCGGAATATATCGACTTCACCCCGTTGAAGGGCCGGCGCATCGGCGTACTGGGCGCCGGCGCGTCGGCCTTTGACAATGCCGGCACGGCCCTGGAATCGGGGGTGGGCTCTGTCGATCTCTGCCTGCGCCGGCCCGATATTCCGCGCGTGAACCCCTATCGCTGGATGGAATTTTCGGGATTCCTGGGCCATTTCGCGTCGATGGGTGATCTCAACCGCTGGCGCTACATGCGCCATATCTTCGACCTGAACCAGCCGCCGCCCCAGGACACGTTCCACCGCTGCGTCCAGCATCCCAATTTTGCCTCCCACACATCCTGCCCCTGGGAATGGCTGCGCATGGAAGGCGACGAGATTCATGTCGGCACGCCCAAGGGCGTGATGATCTTCGATTTCCTGGTGGTGGGCACCGGCTTCATCGTGGAAGCCGCCTTCCGGCCGGAAGTGGCGGCCTTTGCCAAGGATATCGCCACCTGGGCCGACCGGTTCACCCCGCCCCGCGGAGAGGGCAACCCGCTGCTGATCCGCTACCCCTATCTGGGTGATGCGTTTCAGTTCACCGAACGGGTGCCCGGCGGTGCCCCGCATCTGGCCAACATCCACAACTTCACCTTCGGGGCGACCCTTTCCATGGGCCTGTCGGGCGCCTCGATCAGCGGCATGAAATATGGGGTGCAGCGTCTGGTGCAGGGCATCATCCGCGACCTCTGGCTGGCCGATCAGGACCATTTCCTGAACGACCTGAAAGAATATGACCAACCCGAACTGGTAAGCACGACATGGCCCGCCTGAGCACACATGTCTTGGACACATCCACGGGCCGCCCGGCGGCGGGGTTAAAGCTGGACCTGTTCTTTCTGGAAGGCGGTCAGCGCACCCTGATCCGGACGGAATGGACCAACAATGACGGTCGCACCGACAGCCCCCTGCTGTCGGGCGACACCATCCCGGTCGGCCCCTACGAACTGCTGTTCCAGGCCGGCGACTATTTCCGCACCCAGGGCGTCGCACTTGCCGACCCACCCTTCCTGGATGAAATCCCGCTCCGCTTCGCCATCGCCGAAGCCGACGGCCATTACCACGTCCCCCTGCTGCTCAGCCCGTGGAGCTATTCGACCTACAGGGGGAGTTGAGGGAAGGGGCGGAAGCATGCTGAAATTTGTAATCCGCCAAACAGAGATGCCGCGCAATCATGGCAAACAATACCATTCGCTGGCATTTGACAGGCTCCGCTCAGACCGACGCGACGGTGCGCCGTTTTCTGGCCGAACGTGGGGACACAGAGTGTTCGCTTTCCAGCTTCGTTGAGGAAGCAGTGAAATCTCAGCTCGCCGTAATCAGCGCAGAGCCGCCTAGGCCGTTCGTTGCGTTCATGGAAAGTCTCTATAGCCCAGATATCGACCTGGACATCTCCCGTGACTAGAGCGGACTCTGTTGACATGAATCGCGTTTTCGTCATCCCGGCGCAAGCCCATAGGCGCTAAGTTAAACTATCGCACCCTCCCTGCCTCCCCCGCGAAAGCGGTGGTCCAGGAGCCAAAGGCACCCAAGCGTTGGTTTTGTGGCCCCTGGATCCCCGCTTTCGCGGGGAAGGCACCTTATTCCAAGGGACTAAGTTAGCGCCTATGGGCGAAAGCCGGGACCCAGCGTAAGGCGCGATTAGCGCCGATATGAGTTATGTCGCTGCTCTCGCTGGGTCCCGGCTTTCACCGGGATGACGATGGGGGGGTGCTCCCAGTCAACGTAAAGCCGATCTAATACCCAAAAAAGCTTTGAAGCCTTTTCTGTCAGGGCGAGGCTTCGCCTCGACCTGACCTACTCACGCCGCAAACCGATCCACCAGCCGGCCCCCAAGCTGCAGCTTCTCGCCATCATCCAGAACAAAGGCGATGCCGTTCTGCGCGCCGTCGCGCGTCTTCACCCGGAATGGCAGCGTGCCCTCCAGCCCCGGCACCGACAGCAGCCCTTGCGCCCCCTCGGCCAACGCCAAGCCCTCAACCAGCGCGCCGCCGGCGGAAATGTTCCGCATCCGTCCCTGACGGCGTTCCCCCGCCACCTCCACCGACACGTCCAGTTCCACCGCATGCCGTTCCCCATGGCGGCGGTCGACATCGACAGTGGCGGTGCGGACCACGCGGACCAGGGTCTGGCGCAGGTCGCTGACTGATCCCACGATGCGCATGGCCACTTCCCGCATGGCGGCGGCCTTTTCGCCGGTGCTGCCGGCTTCCTGCGAGACCGTGTCGATGCGGGTCGCCACTTCCTGGGCTGCTTCGGCCGTTTCGGTGACATTGCGGGAGATTTCGCTGGTGGCGGCGGCCTGTTCCTCCATGGCCTCGGCAATGCCCGCCGACACTTCATCCATGGCGCGGATGGCATCGGCAATGCCTTCCACGGCCATCACCGCCTCGGCGGTGACATTCTGGATCAGCAGGATTTTGGCGGTGATCTCCTCGGTGGACCGCGTCGTCTGCGTCGCCAGGTTCTTCACCTCCGACGCGACCACGGCAAAGCCCTTGCCGGCATCGCCGGCCCTTGCGGCCTCGATGGTGGCGTTCAGCGCCAGAAGGTTGGTCTGCTCGGCGATATCGCGGATCAGGTTGGCCACCCCGCCGATCTGGTCCACCACCTCCGACAGGCTGTCGATGGTGCCGCGCGTGCGCCGGCTGCGCTCCACCGCCTGACTGGACAGGCTGGTGGCGTGCGCCACCTGGGCGCTGATCTCATTGATCGACGCGGTCAGTTCCTCGGTCGCGCCGGCCACAGCCTGGGCATTGGCCAGGGCGTGCATGGCCGCACTGGCGACATTGGCGGCACTGTCGCGCACCTGTGAGGCACTGTCGGCCATGGCCCCCGCCGCCGCATCCATGTCCTGGGTTTCCACCGCGATCCCATCCACGCTGGCCCGGCTTTCGGCCTCCACCGTTTCGGCCATATGACGCAGGGCGGTGCGGCGATGCTGCTCGGCCGCCATCTCCTTGGCCTGCTGTTCATCGCGCAGGTGGGCGGCATCAACGGACCGGTCGCGCAGTGCCTCAATGGCATGCGCCATATCGGCCAGTTCGTCATGCCGGTCGGCCATGGCCGGCACCGGCACCTTCAGGTCGCCCCGCCCGATGCGGGTCAGCGCCCCGGTCAGCCCGATCAGCGGCAGCACGACATTGTTGCGCAGCGCCAGCAGCACCACGACCGCAATCGCCACCCCGGTCCCCGCCAGCGCCAGGATCAGCCAGGTCAGCCGTGCCGCAATGGCGTCGGCGGCGGCCAGTTCGGCCTGCATCTTCTGCTTGGCGGCCTCCGCCACTTTGCGCACATCGTCCGCCACGGCATCCAGTTCGGCGGACATGCCATCGGTTTCGCCGACAAAGGCGCCCATCAGCATGTTGCCGACCTCCGGCCCGCTATTGACATAGGCCTTCGCCATGGCCGTGCCCTTGGTATAGAAATTCGCGAAGAATCCCTCCACCCGGCCCAGCGCTGCCTCCACCTCGCCCAACCCCATGCCCGCCGCGTGTTTGCGCGCCGCTGTCATGGTGCGGTCCAGATCCAGTCTGGCCTTCTCCGCCTCCGCAAACCCGGTATCCAACCCGTCCAGCCCGCGCGTGGCCGACACGTCGGTCAGCCACAGCTGCACCCGCATCACATCGCCGCGAATATCCTTCACCATGGTGACCAGCGTCAGCGCCTGATCGGCAGCGCGCTCTGCCGCCTGCTTGGCCACGGCCACCTGCGCACGCTGCTGGCTGGCCCCGATGGCCATGACCACAGCCGCGATCAGCAGCAGGGCCAGGATGGCCAAATTGGCCAGCAGAATCTTCATGGACAGGTTGAGACGCATTAAAAAGGCCCCTTGTCATACCGGTTCTTGAGGCTTGGTTGGTTAGGAGGGAGGTAACATAAGCGCCTCATGATTGAAACAATTGTAGCCGGTGGTGCCGGCGAAGGGTGCCATCCGCGGATGTCGGGGGTAAATGCCCCCTCGACCCGGCCCTGCCGACCGCGTAACGTCCCGCCCCAAGTCCGGTAAAAAAACCGGACACCGGGAGGGTGCAAGCGGGCGACTATGCGGACTTTGGGTCTCAAGGCCAGGATCGGATATGCGGTCGGCGATTTCGGCCTCAATCTCTATTGGCAGTCGCTGCTGCTGTTCATTCTGTTTTTTCAGATGGATGCGCTGGGCCTGTCGGCGGTGGATGCCGGCATCTCCTATCTGATCGCCTCAGTCTGGGATGCCTGCATGGACCCGCTGATGGGCATCCTGTCCGATCGCACGCGCACCCGGATGGGGCGCTATCGGCCCTATATCCTGTTCGGCACGGTGCCGCTGGCCCTGTCCTTCTGGCTCTGTTTTTCGCCCCCGGATTTCCTGCTGCCGGGGTCGCTGGGCATGCTGGTCTTCGCGACCCTGACCCATATGGTGCTGCGCAGCTGTTACGCGGTTGTGGCCATCCCCTATTCGTCGCTGACCGCCGCCATGACGCGCGACAGCGATGAACGGGCCAGCCTGACCGGCTGGCGCATGCTGTTGGCCTTTGCCGGCTCCACCTCGGTTTCCGCGATGTTGCCGCTCCTGGCCGGCTGGTTCGGCAGCTACAGTCCGGCGGCGGCCTGTGTCGGGGTGCTGGCGGTGCTGGCCCACCTGGCCTGTGTTGCCGCGGTGCGCGAATTGCCGCCACCGGCGCGGGACAGCGCGGCCCCGCCGCCGGGGCTGCGGGCTGATCTGGGCGGCTTTCTGCGCGGGGTGCTGCGCAACGGGCCCCTGCTGCGCCTGCTGGCGGCGACAGTGGCCCTGCACCTGTCGCTGGGCATTCTGATGCGCAACATTCCCTATCTGCTTAAATATGATCTGGGCGGGGACGCGTCCCTGGCGGCGCAGACGCTGACTTGGTTCTCGGCCGCGGGCATATTGGCGGTGCCGGTCTGGGTCTGGGTGGCCCGCCGCTGGTCCAAGGCCATCGCCTGGCAGGCGGGCAGCGCCATGGTCGTGGTGGGCGGCATCGCCTTTGCCTTCGCCCCTGCAGGTGCCTTCTGGCCCACCCTGGCCTGCCTGACCCTGATCTCCTTTGGTCATGCGGCGCATGCGGTGGCCATGTGGTCCATGCTGCCGGATGCCGTGGATTATGCCCATTGGCGCCACCGCCGACGGGACGAAGCCAAGGTCTATGGTCTGGCCTCGCTGATCTTCAAGCTGGCGCTGGGTGGATCGGCCTTTCTGGGCGGGCTGGCGCTGGATGGCGTCGGCTATGTGCCGGGTGCCACCCAGGCGGCAGCCACCCTGACGGGCTTCCGTCTGCTGGCTGGCCTGGTTCCTGTGTTGGGCGTGGGCCTGTCCATGTTGGCCATTGCCGGATATGCGCTGACGGCGGAACGGCATGGGCGGATACAGCAGTTCCTGGGAAGACGGGTTGCCGCGCCGGCCGGGCGCGAGGGGCCCTGATCTATCCCTGCATCCCCTTCCCTTTTCAGCAACGGCCATGGCGGATGCCTTAAATGAAACCGCCCGGGCGCCACACTGTGCCGGATCTCACGGTTCCAACAAGCCGTCAAGCCGACCCGTCATCCGGGCCAGCGTGGCGCGTAACGCCTCCAGCCGTGACCGTTCCTCAGGCTTCAGTTTGGCGGTACCCTTCTCCGCCACGGCCTCGATACCCGCGGAAAGGCTTTCTTCCAGCTTGCCCAGCCCGGCGATGAACTTTTTTGCCGTGACGGGCTTCAAAGGTGCCGAATCCTTGGCGGCGCCGGCGGGCCGTTGCAGCCGGGCGCGGTATTCCCGGGCCTCCCGCGCCGTCAATTCGCCCTGTTTGACCTTGAGCCATAGGCTCAATTGGTCAACCTCCTCCATGCGAGCCAATTCCAGCAGCACGGCCTTAGCCACATCATTGTGTGACGTCACACAATCATGGCGGA
This sequence comes from Azospirillum sp., assembly GCA_027483805.1. Classification (GTDB taxonomy): domain Bacteria; phylum Pseudomonadota; class Alphaproteobacteria; order Azospirillales; family Azospirillaceae; genus Niveispirillum. The sequence continues at coordinate 10,899 of JAIXTS010000427.1, forward strand.
TGGTCGGGTGCAGCTTCAGCAGGGTCAGGGTCGTATTGACCTCCGTCCGCGACCGGCCCAGCAGGTCGCCTACGGCCTCCTGGTTGTAATCATGGGTTTCGATCAGGCGACGGATACCCTCGGCCTCTTCCACGGGCGACAGATCCACCCGCTGCAAATTTTCGATCAGGGCGATCTGATCGGTATTGGCATCGGCCGGCAGGATATGGGCCATCACCTTGGTCAGCCCCGCCATGCCCGCCGCGCGCCAGCGTCGCTCCCCGGCGACCAGCATGAAGCGCTTCGGCTGCGTCGGGTGTGCCTGCACCAGGATGGGCGACAGCTGCCCAACTTCGCGCAGGGAGAAGGAAAGGGCCTGCAGCTCTTCCTCATCAAAATGGCGGCGGGGTTGATTGGGATTTGGCTCAACGTCCGTCAGACGCAGCAGCACCGTATCCCGCAACCCGTCCGCCGTTCCGAAAATCAGGTCTGCACCGGGCCGCTCCAGGCTTTCCCCGATGGATTTGGCCACCACGGCCGGCTGTTGGCTGGCCGGCTTGCGCCAGTTCTTAACCATTGACGATCTCCTGCGCCAGGGTGCGGTACACCCCGATCGGGTGGTTCTTGGGCAGCATCTTCAACGGCACGGCCCCGGCATAGGTGGCCTGGTCGATCTCCGTCGATCGCGGCACCGGCTGGAAGATCCGCGCCTTGTCGCCCAGGCTTTCCTGCAGGTCGGACAGGACCTGCTGTTCCACCGCAAAATTGCGGTTGAACATGGTGGGCAGCACCCCCAGCACCTTCAGGCTGGGATTCTGCCGGCGCTGAATTTTTGACACTGTGTCAAAAATCAAGGGGATGCCGCGCACATCATAGCGGCTGGCCTTGGTGGGGATCAGCAGATAATCGGCGGCGATCAGGGCCGTGACGGTGATCAGGGCCAGTTCGGGCGGGCAGTCGATCACGATATAATCATAGTCGCGCAGGACTTCCGACAGCTTCTCCCGCAGCACATAACGCCCATCATCCGGGTCCAGCAGGATCTTGATCTGCGCCTCGGCCAGCGCGATGGTACAGGGCAGCAGGTCGTAGCCTTCGCACTTCACGATGGCGTCATGGATGTCGGTCTGCCCGAACAGCACATCCTCCAGCCCGCCCTTGCGGTCCTGCACCTCCAGCGGGTCGATGCCCGATCCTTCGGTGGCGGTCGCCTGCTGGTCGGCATCGACGATCAGCACTTTTTTGCTCAACTCGCCCAGGGCGTAGCCCAGGTTCAGGGTGGTCGTGGTCTTGCCCACCCCGCCCTTCTGGTTGGCAACGGCGATGATGGTGGCTGTGCGCTGGCTGGCGGCGGCCAGGAACTCCGCCACCCGCACGGGCAGGCGTTCGGCGCCCGATTCCCAGCGACTGATGGTGGCATTGTCATATTTCCGGCCCAGCTTGGCATTCACCCAGGTGGCAAAGGCAGCCTGGCTTTCACCACGGCTTTCACGGAAATTGCGCAGTTCATCGGGCGTCATGGCACCGGTCCATGGGAGAGGATTTGAGGTTTTGAGAATTGTCTCAAATCTCAGTCGCCGTCAATGACGAAGGCGGACAGGGCCGGGATTTCCGTCGCTGTGACGGATCGTGCGGGGCGCTGTGTGACATCACACAGTCGGTAACAAACCGGGCCGCCTGACGGTTGAGCTTCAGGCGCCTTACCAAGGATCACCAGTCAATGTTATGGCGGATCGGAATTACTGTGCCGGATCGCACGGGTCTTCAGGCCCCTGTGTGACGTCACACAGGTTCGGCTGCATCGCCCCTGCTGCCCACCCCATTCCTGTCGTTTCCCCCTTGAACTTCAACCGTTTCGGCTGCCGCCGCCTGCGATGCTGAAACCAGAACATGGAGAACGGGGAGACGACCATGGATATGCGGACCAGCATCAATGCCGACGCCATCGCTGTGGAAAAGCGCTGGTGCGCGCAGAATTACAAGCCGCTGCCAGTGGTCATCACCCGGGCCGAGGGCGCCTGGATGTGGGATGGCGATGGTAAACGCTATCTGGACATGATGGCCGCCTATTCCGCCGTCAATACCGGCCATGGCCATCCGCGCATCCTGGCGGCATTGACAGAGCAGGCATCAAAGGTCGCCGTCATTTCCCGCGCCTTCCATTCCGACCGGCTGGGCACGTTCCTGGAACGCCTGTGCCGCCTGAGCGGTCTGGATGGCGCCTGCCCGATGAATACCGGGGCGGAAGCGGTGGAAACGGCCATCAAGGCTGCGCGCCGCTGGGCCTACCGGGTCAAGGGCGTGGCCGCCGACCGGGCCGAAATCCTTGTGGCGGAGGGTAACTTCCATGGCCGCACCACCAGTATCATCGGTTTCTCTTCCGAACCCGCCTATCGCGATGGGTTCGGCCCCTTCGCGGGCGGGTTCCGTCTTGTGCCGTTCGGTGATGCCGACGCGATGGAAGCCGCCATCACCCCGGACACCGCCGCCATCCTGGTGGAACCGATCCAGGGCGAAGCGGGCATCATCGTGCCCCCCGATGGTTATCTGAAGCGCCTGCGGGAGATCTGCGACCGCCACAATGTGCTGCTGATCCTGGATGAGATCCAGTCGGGGCTGGGACGCACCGGGCATTGGTTCGCGCATCAGCATGAAGGCATCCGGCCCGATGGCCTGTGCCTGGGCAAGGCCTTGGGCGGTGGTGTGATGCCGGTATCGGCCTTTGTGGCCCGGCGCGACGTCATCGACATGTTCGGCCCCGGCAGTCATGGATCCACCTTTGGCGGCAGCCCGCTGGCCGCGGCGGTGGGACTGGCCGCGCTGGACACCATTGCCGATGAAGGGCTGGTCGAACGGTCGGCGGAACTGGGCGCCCATATGCTGGCTCGCCTGCGCGCCATCAACAGCCGCGCCATTACGGCCGTGCGGGGCCGTGGCCTCTGGGTGGGGGTGGAGATTGACCCCGCGGTGGCCAGCGCCCGCCATGTCTGCGAACTGCTGATGGAACAGGGGGTGCTGTCCAAGGAGACGCACGACACCACCATCCGTTTTGCCCCGCCGCTGGTGATTGACCGGGCCGATCTCGACTGGGCCCTGGACCGGTTCGCCGCCGTGCTGTCGCGCCTGACGGCCTGATCCTTAAAGAAATCAACTCAAGGCCTGAACTGCTCCGGCGGCGACGGCGACTGAGGAAGATGTAAAGCTAACGGAGCATCCATGAGCGGCTGGTACGGTTTCATCGGGGTACCCACGGATGTGGGGAACAAGGCCTGTGGTGCGGCGGAAGGCCCGGCGGCCCTGCGCGCCATTGGGTTGGCGCCCCGCATGGGCATGGTGGATCGCGGCGATGTGCGGGGTCCCGCCTATGATGGCACACGCGATGAAACCGGCAGCCGGTCCGTGCGCGAAACGGCGGCCTGGTGTACAGGGGTGCGCAATGCCGTGGCCGGTGTACTGGCCGATGGTGGGGTGCCGGTGATGGTCGGGGGGGACCACGCCATGGCGCTGGGGTCGGTCGCGGCTGCTGCCGACCATGCCCGTCGCCAGGGCCGCAATTTTTTTGTGCTGTGGTTCGATGCGCACCCGGATTTTAACACGCCGGACACCTCGCCCTCGGGCAACACCCATGGCTATCCGGCGGCGCTGGCCTGCGGTATCGGCCATCCGGCCTTGCTGCGGGTAGGGGCCTTCACGCCGCTGCTGCGCCCTGACCGGCTGATTCAGTTCGGCATCCGGGATATCGATACGGGCGAACGGGAAAATCTGCACCGGTCGGGCATCGAGTTCCATGAGATGCCCGCCATCCGCGAACGCGGCTTGGCCGCACTGGTCGCGCACACGATCAGCCGGATTGAGGCGGCGGGGGGCGGGCATGTCCATGTCAGCTTCGATATTGACGCCCTGGACCCGTCGGTGGCGCCCGGTGTGGGTACGCCGGTGCCGGACGGCCTGCTGCTGGAAGAATGTATCGACAGCCTGCGCCTGTTGGGGGCATCCGGCCTGGTGCAATCGCTGGACATTGTCGAATATGCCGCGACCCAGGACCAGGGCAACCGCACAGCCCATGTGGTGGAACATCTGCTGGCCGGCTTCATGGCAGGCCGGGAAGGGCAGGCGGCCCTGGTGGCCTGAAGGCCGGGGATGGTCCCCGCCAAACCCCCTCCACCCGGGCGGGGTTTTCCTGCTAGGCTGGTGATCCTGCCACCGTTCGGACCCATCATGCGTCGCCGCCTTGACCAGATCGACCTGCGTATCCTGGCCGAACTTCAGGCCGATGGCCGCATCACCAACCAGGCCCTGTCCGAAAGGGTGGGCCTGTCGGCGCGGCCATGCCTGGAACGGGTGCGCCGTCTGGAACGTGAAGGGCTGATCACCGGCTATCGGGCCGTGCTGGATATCCGCCGGCTGCAAAGCTGCATCACGGTGCTGACCCAGATCGCTATGGAACATCAGGGACGCCACGGCCGGCAATTATTCGAACGCCGTCTGGCCAACACGCCGGAGGTGGTGGAATGTTTCGAGGTCAGCGGCGAGTTTGATTACATCGCCAAGCTGATCTGTCCCGACGTGGATGCCTATCAGGAACTGACCCAGGGTTGGATCGACGATACCGAACTGGGGGTCAGCCGCGTCACCTCCAACATCGTATTGCGGCCTGTGCGGGATCAGGCGCCGACGCCCCTGTTCGGGTCGGATCAGGAAGGTTGAAGTATAGATCGGCGTGGCGATGACGAACGGTAAGTGCCGTGACTCCGTCTCGAAGCACTATTGATAATCAAAGTCAATAACAGGTCTTCTGCCGATATATACCAATGAACAGCATGAAATTCCTATGCCACCCCTTATGAATCACGCGATTCACCTCTCTTCCGTGTCTTGGGTTTAGACGGACGGAAAGATCAAAAGGGTTAGGCGGGATGGTTGCACGTTTGGCGGCATTGGCGCTGATGGCTGGCCTGTGGGCGGCGCCCGCCTGGGCGGATGTCGATGGGTCGGTGGGGATCATCAGCGATTACATCGACAAGGGCCTCTCACAATCCGATGGCAAGGCGGCTTTTCAGGCCGGGCTGACCTGGGCCCATGAAAGCGGCCTGTTCCTGGGGGTGGATGGCTCCACCGTCGATTTCAACGACAGCACCGACGCAGAGCTGAACTTTGTCGGTGGCCAGCAATGGGATTGGGACCATTGGGCCCTGGTGGCGGGCATCAGCCGCACCCATTATGCCGGCGCCCCCAAGGGGGCGGGGGCCGATCTCTGGGAATTTGCCCTGGCGGCGGCGCTTGATCTGGAAACCCATCAATGGGAAGCCGAATTTGTCTACAGCCCCGATGATGGGGGCGCCGGCGACGCGCTCTATCAGCGCCTGGGCGTCACCATCCCCTTGGCCGAACGCGTCGCCATCGCCCCGCATATCGGCCATCAATGGTATGATCGCAAGGATGTGGGCGGTCCCGCCTTTTGGGAATGGGGCCTGGAACTCTCCTACGCCCTGGCCCCCGCCACCTTCGGCATTGCCTATACCGACACCAGCCTGAAAAACGA
>JAIXTS010000185.1 GCA_027483805.1 Azospirillum sp.
GCGCGGGTTTCGATATTGTGCAGGCCGGCACGGCGGAACCGCTCCTTGGCGCGGGTCAGACGCCCTTCCAGCACGTCGGTCGCCACCACACGGCCCTTGTTTTCCATCATGGCGGCGATGGCCAGCGTCTTGCCACCCGCCCCGGCGCAGAAATCCACCACCTGCATACCGGGCCGCGCATCGGCCATGAAGGCCACCAGCTGCGAGCCTTCATCCTGGATCTCGATCATGCCGGACTTGTAAGCCTCCAGCGCCATGACGGGCGCGCGGCCCGCCAGACGCAGGCCCACGGGCGACAGGTCGGTAGGCGTGGCCTTGATCCCGGCATCGGCCAGGGCCTTCATCGCCTCTTCGCGTGTGCCTTTGACCGGATTGACACGCAGGTCCAGCGGCGCTTCACCCAGCATGCCCGACGCCTCGGCCAGGAACCGGTCACCGAAGGTAGCGCGCATCGACGCCTCGGCCCATTCCGGCACTTCGGCCTGCACCGCTTCCGGCTGGTCGGGATGGTTCAGGGTGCGGGTGTCCAGCGCACGCACCAGCTTACGTTCCCGGTCCGACAGGGGCGCGGGGGCAAATTTGGCGCCGTTGAACAGGCCGCCAATGGCATCGGCGGTACGCCCGCCGGACAGCATGCAGTCGGCAATGACCAGGGCGCGCGGATCGGGCATGTGGTTGAACCGCTCCAGCCACCAATGCAGCCGGGCCCAATGCCGCATCACACCATAGACCAGCGATGCGATCTCTCCCCGGTCCTTGGCGCCGATATAGCGGCGGGCACGGAAAAAGGCGCTGGTGACCGCATCAGCCGGACGCGGGGTGTCCATCACCTCGGCAAGCAGGTCGGTGGCGGTGGCCAAACGGGCGGCGGGGGTCATGGCGGTTCTTCTCGCAACGGGCGGCGCTGGTAAAGCCGGGGACTATATGTCGGGTGGCGGCGGGGTGGAAGTGCCGGGGCGCCATGGCTGACCCTCAGGGCGGGTGGGGGTAGCCCCCCCTGTCACCATCCCCTGCCCTTCTTTGCCGCCCGGCGCTGTGAAACAGTGTGGAACGGCAAATCGTTCCTGTCACACAGGTCCATGGGCGGCTTGTCGCCCCAGGCCAGCCAGCGGGCGCGCAGGGCCCAGCGGGCGGCGGACAGGCCGGCGGCCCCGTCCACCCCATCGGCCAGGGGCAGCCGGTTATGGAGAATCCAGGTCAGCAGGCGCACCGCCGGACGGCGGCGGATGCTGTAGCCGCCGCGTTTCAGGCGCAGCGAGGGGCCGTCATGGTGCGGCGCCGGCGGGGCCGACGCCTTCACCTTTTTGCGCTTTTGCCGGCGCCAGCGCAGGGCGTCAGGAAAATCAGGCAAAGGGTCGGCGGATTGGCCCATCGGGTCGGCATCCAGGGACGGCAGATGGGGCACCGGGTCGGGGGCGATGCCTGCGATGGGCGAGGGTTCGGGCGTGAGGTCGGGCGCGGGGTCGGGCTGGACGGCGGTGAGCGAGGGGGTCAGCGGGTCGGGACCGGTGGGGTCGGGCAGCAGGGACGGGGCCGCGGCGGGGCGCAGGGGCCCGCGACAGCGGGGCCGGGGCGGTGGCGGGGCGGTGGGGGATGGTTCAGGCACGGGCAGCGGCACCTTTGTACCCGGCGGGGCGTCCAGATCGGCCATGATCCTGGCGGCATCGGCGGAATCGGGCAACCAGCCGGCGGGAATGCGGGCATAGCCGGGCTTAGGCGGCCGTTCCGCCTGTTGCAGCAGTTCGGCGCCCAGACCCAGCCGGTCGGCGGCCCAGAGCGTGGCGCGCATATTGCCGTCGGCCACGGCGCGATAGAGCGTGTCCACCACCAGTTCGCGCAGGGCCACAAAGCGGCTGTCCGCCTCCCGCCGCATCAGGGCGCGTTCTTCGGCCACGCGGCGGCGCAGATTGTGCGACTGGCTGAGCGCGCGCCAGATGGTGGTGCGCGACAGTTTGTAATGTTCAGCGATCTTGATGATGGGCACACCGGCGGCCAGGTGGAAGGCAATCTTGGCCCAGGTGACCTCGTCCAGCTTTCGGGAATTATATCCTTCCAGCAGATGGCCGCAGGCGGCAAAACTGACATCCTCACGATAGGGCCGGACATGCCGGTCCGACGAGCCGCGCCACCAGGCCTCCGCCTGTTCCTGCGGCGTCAGGGTGGGATGATCGGTATCGTAGGGATTATGGCCGAGCGAGGACATGGCGGCTCCGGAAGGCGCGAGGGGGAGACCATGATCCTAGCAGATGTTGGGAATATTTTCCATGATTGAGGTGGGGGATGGGGTGATGGGGGGTGAGGAGCCTATCGCGTCAAGCGATGACGCTTGCCCCCCGACAAAACTGCCCCTATTTTGACACCGGTTTCCAAGTTGTCATACAAATTTACAGGGAGGATGGAGATGCGGCTTTGGTTGATCCCGGTCCTGGCGGTGCTGATGGTGTCGGCGCCGGCGGCGTGGGCGGGGCGTATCTTCATCGCCGGGGACAGCACGGCAGCCCCTTATGCGGCCGACCGCTATCCGCAGATGGGCTGGGGCATGGCGCTGGCCTGCAATCTGGACGGGACGGTCACGGTGGAGAACCGGGCCATGGGCGGGCGCAGCACCAAAAGTTTCATTGCCGAGGGGCGGTTCGACGCCATTGCCAAGGACATTGCCGCCGGGGACACGCTGCTGATCCAGTTCGGGCATAATGATGCCAACCAGGCCAAGGAGGAGCGGTACACGCCCCTGCCCGATTTTCGCGTCAACCTGCTGCGCTTCATCTCCATGGCACGGGAAAAGGGTGCGCGGGCGGTATTGCTGACGCCCGTGGCGCGGCGCAGCTTTAAGGAAGATGGCAGCATCAATGACAGTTTCGGAACCTATGCCGAGGTGACGCGCGCGGTGGCGCGGGAGACAGGCACGCCGCTGATCGACCTGGGCTATGACAGCCGGGTCTATGTCCATGGGCTGGGCGCCGAACCGGCCAAGGCCTATTTCCTGCATTACAGCAAGGAACAGGCGCAGGCCGCCGGCTATACACGCTGGCCCGACGGCATCGCCGACGATACGCATTTCAGCGAGAAGGGCGCGCGGGCCATGGCCTCGCTGGTGGCGGCGCGGCTGAACGAACTGAACCTGCCCGTGTCGGCGCATGTGAAGCCGCTGCCGGCCGCCAACCCGCCGACGCTGGGCGGGCCGACCTGCCCCTGACATAACTTCCCGTTCCCTCCGAGGCCGGGCGGGCTCATCCGTGCCCTTCGCTAACGCCACACGAGCGGCGGGCCGACACCCGGCGGCCGCCAACGGCATGAGCAGAAACTCATGCCGTTGGCCTACCAGGACTTCAACGCCCGCAGCGTCGGGGTCTTCTTTGAAATATGACCCTCCATGCGGGCCAGCAGCCGATCCAGCAGATCCACGGCCACCCCCACGGCCGGGCCCTTGTTCAGCATCACGCATTCGGCGCGCGCCGCCATGGCGGCATCGGTCATCTCGCCGCGCGACGGCACGCCATCCTTGACCAGATCCTCCAGCACCTGGGTCGCCCAGATAACGGGAACGCCGGCAGCCTCGCACAGCCACAGCAGTTCCTCCTGCATCTCGGCCACCCGTTCGAATCCGATTTCCGCCGCCAGGTCGCCGCGCGCGATCATCACGCCGAAGGGCCAGCCCTTGGCCGCCGCCCGCGCCATCAGGCCGGGCAGGTTGGTGACCGCCTCCGGCCGTTCGATCTTGGCCACCAGTCCCGGCCGCTTTGCCACACCGCAGCGGGTCAGGGCTGATTCCAGCAGGTCGATATCGTCCGGCCGGCTGACGAAGGAATAGCCGATCATATCGGCGCATTCGACGACGGTGGTCAGATCATCATGATCCTTGTCGGTCAGGGGCGACAGGCCCAGGGCGGTGTCGGGCAGGTTCAAGCCCTTTTCCGGCTTCAGCTTCACGCCCTTGCCCTTGGCCTGGACGATGCGGATGATGGCCGCGTCGCCGGCCACACTCTCCACCACCCCTTCCAGGGCCCCGTCATCGTACCGCACGCGGTCACCCGGCGACAGCCGCCGCACAATCTCTGCCAGCGAGACGGCAGCGGCAAAGGGCGCATGGTCGTCGCACCAGGGCTCGCCAGACGCCACCAGCCACACGGCATCGCCCGGATGCAGCCGGGCCTTCTTGTCGGCCGACCGCACCGCGCCCGTGCGGATCTTGGGCCCGGCAATGTCCATCAACACCGACAGCGGCCGGCCCACCAGGCTGGCCGCCTGGCGCGCATGCGTTGCCATTGACCGCCAGGCCGCCGCATCATCATGGGCGCAATTGATGCGCACGATATCCATGCCGCGCCGGGCCAGGTCCAGGATCATCTCCGGATCCTCGGCGGCGGTGCCGGGAAGGGTGACCATGATACGGCAGCGACGATGATCGGGGGCGGGGCCCAGCAACCGATCCGCCGCCGTGGCCAGCCGTGCCTCGCCCGCGAAGAATGCGGCCTCGGTCGGTGGCGCCACCGTATTGTCGCGCCCGGCCAGCACTGCCAGGGCGGACATCACCGCATCCAGCGTCGGCAGCACCCGGCTTTCCAGCCGCCCCAGGGATGACAGGCCCAGCAACATCAACCGCCGTTGCAGCGCACGCAGGTCGTGATGGCGCAGGGCAAGATAATGGGCGAGATTGGCGATACCGTCATGGCCCGCCGCCGACACCCCCATTTGCACCAGCGTGTCCGCCGCCTCCACCGACACCAGGGTGCGCAGGGCCGCCAGTTCCGTCATCAGCGCGTCCGCCGCCGCCTGTGGTGCCGTCGCATCCGGGCTCGTCGTCATTTTCGCATCCAATTCAGTGATGAATAAGGTGCAAGCATAGGCCCGGAGGCATGACAGACCCGTGACGGCCCGCCCACGTTCCATTAGAAATGGCTCCCAGCCGGCCGCAGCCAAGACACGCGCCAGCCCATTGCAAGGATTGTCATGATGTCGGCCGATAATGCCCCACCCATCAACTGGTCCGCCGTCCCCGCCGTGCGGGTGGATGGGCTGGCGGCCGGGCGCATGGTGCTGGAGATCGCGGATGGGCGGCCGGTGCGGCTGGTCTCCGACCGGGGGATCAGCGGGTTGGCCGGGGGCGGATGGTGGGCGGGGCTGCACCATCTCTGGCAGGATGATGCGGCGGGGCCGTTCATGGCGCTGCTGGACTGCGCCGACCTGCCGGGCCTAGTGCTGTCGGCCCTGCGCGCCGGGTGCCGCGATATCGTCTTTACCCCCGGTCCCGCGACTCCGCAGGGGGTGCTGGCCCGTCTGACATCGTTGGCAGAGGCACAGGACAGCCGTCTGCATCCGGCACCGACCAGTGTGACAGAGGTGTGCTGGCGGCGCAACCGTGGTGCCACCCTACGGCAATACCTGTCACAACATCTTGATTTCAAACAAATGTAACAGAATTTCAGGCGTTACATCGCAATGTCGTCACGTTGCTTTACACC
>JAIXTS010000476.1 GCA_027483805.1 Azospirillum sp.
ACGATCAAGATGCTGAAGCCCATTCCCGGCGATACGTTCGTGGTGTCCGCCGCCACCGGCCCCGTGGGCGCCACCGCCGGGCAGTTGGCCAAGCGCATGGGCGCGCGGGTCGTCGGTATCGCCGGCGGGCCGGAAAAATGCGCCTTTGCGGTCGACATTCTGGGCTTCGACGCCTGTATCGATCATCGTGATGCGGACTGGGTGGCAAAGCTGGCCGCCGCCTGTCCGGACGGGATCGACTGTTATTATGACGGTGTCGGTGGCCGTATCCTGGAAGGGGTTCTGGGCCATCTGGCCATGGGTGCGCGGGTTGTCCTGGTCGGCATGATGGAACAGTACAAGGCGGCGGCACCGCTGCCCGGCCCCAATCTGGTGCCGATCATCAAGTTCCGCGCCACGGTCGAAGGGCTGGTCGTTTATGATCACTGGCCGGACATGGCCAATTTCCGCCGCCGCGTCGCGCCACTGGTCCGCGATGGCAAGGTGATCGTGCGCGAGGAACGGGTGGCCGGCCTGGAAGCCGCCCCCGACGCCCTGATCCGTCTGATGGCGGGCGGCAATTTCGGCAAGATGGTTCTGGATATCTGAGGCAGATGATGAGCAGCGTTCCCCCCACCGTTCCGCGTATCGACAGCCCGACCTTCCTGGTCCTGGCCTATGACATCGCGGACAGCGCACGGGCGGTGGCCCTGCGCGATGAGCATATGGAAGGCCATCTGGGCCATATGGAGGCCCATTGGACCCGCTATGTCAGCGCCGGGCCGTTGCGCACCGACGATGGCAAGGGCTATGTCGGTTCCATGTTCCTGCTGAAGGCCGACAATCGGGCCGATGTCGATGCCCTGATGATCGGCGATCCCTATTTCCGCTGCGGGCTTTACGAAAAGGTGGATGTGGTGCCGGCGGTGGTGGCCATCGGCACCGCCATCGGCGGCCGCATCTGGGCCGGTGCCGATCAGTTGAAGGGCGCGCCGCCCACGGCTGTGTCCAAGGGCTGATGTTTCCGGGGGGACCCGTTAAGGTGGAGCCAGCCGTAGGTCAGGTCGAGGGCAAAGCCCTAGCCCTGACGCTCGCGGGCACTGTCGCTCGTCAGGGCTCGCGCGGCACGCTCGACCTGACCTGCGGGCGACGGTCCTGCTTCGGACTTGACGCTACCCGCGATAGAGCTGTTTCCGGTCAACGGAAATATGCTCCAGCGGCAGCATTGCTGACTTTCCGCCCCATCCCTGCTATGCTGCGCATTGTCAGTGCCAGAGCCACACCCACAGCAATTCGGAGCTATCTGCTTTCGGAGCCGATACGCCTTGAACTCTGAAACACCCCCCGTTTTTGTGTTTCATGATGTTGCACAGGCGTTTCCGGTCGGAGCGGGCCTCACCTCAGCGCCGAAATAAAAAGGGCCCCGCCTGCATCTCGGCAGGCGGGGCCTTTGGCTGTCAGGATCAATGTTCGACGCGGCGTTCCAGGGTCCAGTCCCAGCGCCGGGTGGGCATCTGGTCCAGGGGTTGCGGCTGGCTGCTGGCCTTCCAGTCCAGATAGGCCTCGCCGATCTCCCGCGCGGCTTCCTTCAGGTCGGGCAGGTAACGGCTGGCGAACACCGCCTCCGTCACGGCCTTGTCCATGAAGCGCATGCCGACACAGCCCAGCAGGGCGGACCCGGCATAGAGTGGGACGGCGGATGTGGACTCGCCGCGATATTGCCGGATGCTGATGGCGTAACCGGCCTTGCGGATGCCGCCCAGCATCTTCTCAATCATGTCGCGCTGCCGTCCGGCGCCTTCCATCTCGTCCCCGGAACCCAGGGCGATATCCAGCAGGGCGGCGCGCTGCGGGGCCGGGCTGAAGGCCAGATAGGTGCGGCCGGACGCGCTGTTCAGCAGCGGCAGCCGCACGCCGGCACTGTACCGTTCCAGGGCCAGCGGGCTGTGTTTGTCGGTGGTGTGTCGGACCAGCATGCCATTGCCCTGGTTCGTGCTGATCGACACAGGCCAGACCAGCTTGCGGCCCAGTTCGCTCAGCAGGGGCTGCGCCACCTCGCCGATCCAGGCCTCGTCGTCATAGCCATCGGACAGGCCGCGCACCAGCACCGTCAGGCGGTAGCGGTCATCCGATCCGTCGCGCACCGCATAGCCGGCAGAACAGAGTGTCTCCAGCACGCGGTAGGCCGTGGTGCGGGGCAGGTCGATGGCGTTCGCCACATCTGTCACCGTCACGCCGTTGCGGCTGTTCAGCACCTGCAGAACGTCCAGCACCCGCAGCATCGCCCGAACAGGTTTGATCTTGTCCATTCCCGAACCTCCTGACGCGCCAACAATCAACCGACCACACCGATCATGACGGCGAATTAAAACTGTAACCGAAGAATATGCTCGTATGTCCACCTGTCGGATAGCACGGGCGGCATATCCTGTCGTTTCGGCGGGTTTGCGCGGTTTCTGCGGCGCTGACAGAGGGCGGCACTGTTCGCCTGTCGACCAAAAAGCCGGCAAATGCCCGCTAGTCTTACATTTTTAACGCGCACCGGCACGTCCGCCGTGTGGACAAGGCACAGCAGTTGCCTATCCATGCGGCACCTTCAGCCCGCCTAATTCGCCGTGACGCCGATGATGGGTCGGCCGTCAACGAATCGAAGGCTGAAAATGCCCATGAGCAAAGCGAGAATAACAATCGTCGGTGGGGGCATCGGCGGGTTCACGGCGGCCATTGCGCTGTCGCGCCAGGGTTTCGCCGTCACATTGCTGGAAGCGGCGCCTGCCTTTGCCGAGGTTGGTGCCGGTGTCACCCTGTCACCCAACGCCATGAAGGGTTATGTACATCTGGGCCTGGCGGAACGCATTGCCGCCGCCGGTGTCGAACCCGCGCGCCAGCGTATCCAGCATTGGCAGGATGGCCGGTTGCTGCGGTCCATCGACCGTTCCGACATGCGCGCCCGCTATGGCGCGCCCTATGTCGGTATCCATCGTGCCGACCTGCACGCCATCCTGGTGGATGCCGCCGAAAGCGGCGGTGGACGGCTGCTGACCAATGCCGCTGTGGTGGCGGTCGAAGGCACCACGGCTGTCCTGCATGATGGACGTCGGATCGAGGGCGACCTGATCGTCGGCGCCGATGGTCTGAAGTCGGTTGTCCGCCGCCTGTTCGAACCGGTGCCGGCGCATTTTACCGGCCATGTCGCCTGGCGGGCCCTGGCCCCGGTGGAAGGGGCCTTGAAGGATCTGGTGGAATGGCCCGGCATGCATATCGGGCCCAACCGCATGGTCGTCCGCTATCCGGTGCGGGGTGCCAGGATCGTCAATATGGTGTTCTTTGCCCGCCAGGAAGGATGGACCCAGGATGGCTGGACCATCCCCGCCCAGCGGTCGGACCTGGAGACGACGTTCGCAGGCTGGGCACCCGACGTGCAGGCCATGATTGCGGCGATGCCGGAAGGCAGAATCTATAAATGGGCCATCAATGCCCGCCGGCCGCTGGATACCTGGATCATTGATGACAAGGTGGCGCTGCTGGGGGATGCCGCCCATGCCATGACCCCCTTCATGGGCCAGGGAGCCGCCTGCGCCATCGAGGATGCGATCGTGCTGTCGCGCGCCCTGGGTGACAGCGCCAGCACGGGTGAAGCGCTGCGCCGCTACGTCGCCGCCCGCCATGAACGCGCCACCTTCATCCAGCTGGAATCCAACGCCAATGCCGACCGGATGCAGGCCGCCAATACCGAACTGTTCGGGATGGAGGGTCTGCGCAATGAGGATACGTTGGGCCTGCTGGCGTATGATTGCCGCACCGTTCCCGTCTAATCGCTGGTAGCCGAACCGATGTCCCGTAAAGCCCTGCCGTTCGACGGCCTTCCCGTCTCCGCCACCACCCGGTCCTTCCTGGCCGAACGGCAGGGGCTTTTCATTGATGGCCACTGGCGGCCTTCGCTGTCCGGCGCCACGCTGGACAGTTTTGATCCCGCCACCGAACTGCCCCTGGCGACGGTGGCGTCGGGCAGCGCGGCGGATATTGATCTGGCGGTCCAGGCCGCGACCCGCGCCTTTCATGGCCCCTGGTCGCGGCTGAAGGCACGGGAACGGTCGGGCCTGCTGGTCCGGCTGGCCCGGCTGCTGGAACGCGATGCGGCCTTCTTCACGGAGCTGGAGATATTGGACAATGGCATGCCGCGCTTCATCGCCGGCCTGACCGTGTCCAACTGCGTGGAGATGTTCGACTATTACGCCAGCGCCATCCTGCGCATCGAAGGGGTGACCACCACGCCCCCGCCGCATGTGACGGCGGATGCAGAGGCGCTGACCTATACGCTGCGCGAACCGGTGGGGGTGGTCGGGCTGATCGTGCCCTGGAACGTGCCCGTCTCTACCCTGACCTTGAAGCTGGCTCCCGCCCTGGCGGCGGGCTGTACGGTCGTGGTGAAGCCGGCGGAGGAGACGCCCCTGTCGGCCCTGGCCCTGGGCCGCCTGATCCAGGAGGCGGGCTTCCCGGACGGGGTGGTCAATATCGTCAATGGCCCGGGTGAAACGGCGGGGGCCGCCCTGTCTGCCCATCCGCTGGTCGATAAGATCAGTTTCACCGGCTCCACCGAGGTGGGGCGCCGGATCGTGCAGGCCGCTGCCGGCAACCTGAAAAAGGTCTGTCTGGAACTGGGTGGCAAGTCGCCCGTCGTGGTGATGCCGGATGCCGATCTGGAACTGGCCGGTCCCGGCGTCTCCATGGCGACTTTTTTCCTGCAGGGCCAGAACTGCATGGCCGGCACCCGCATCTTCGCCCATACGTCGATCCATGACGAGCTGGTGGCGCGGATGAAGGCCTTCACAGGCTTTTTCACGCTGGGGCACGGTCTGGATGCCGGCCATAATTTCGGGCCGCTGATCAGCGGGGCGCATGCGTCGCGTGTTCTGGCCCATGTGGACCGGGCGGTGGGGCAGGGGGCGACGCTGGTCGCAGGCGGGGCCAGGCTGGACCGGCCCGGCCATTTCGTGCCGCCCACCATCCTGACCGATGTCCGGCCCGACATGGATATTTTCCGCGAAGAAGTCTTTGGCCCTGTGATGGCCGTCCACCGGTTTGACACAGAAGATATTGAAGAGATCGCGGCCCTGGCCAATGACAGTGTCTATGGCCTGTCGGGCAGTGTCTGGACCCGCAGCCTCTCCACCGCGCATCGGTTGGTGTCGCGCATCCGGTCGGGTCAGGTGTCGATCAACTGCCACGGGGCCATCGCCACCAACATCCCCTTTGGCGGCTATAAGCAGTCGGGCTGGGGCCGGGAATTTGGGCGCGAGGGTCTGGATGCCTATCTGGAAACCAAGGCCGTGACGGCGCGGCTGTAACCCCGCGCCGGCGGACCCGGCAGTCTCTGCTGCCGGGTCTTTGGGAAGGCTCACTTCTTCGCTTCGGCCAGGAAGGTCTCAATCCGCAATCTTACATTGGCTCGGATATCGGCATAGAACAGGCCGTAATCATGATAATGCATCGAACCGCCGGGAAGTGGTGCCAGGTCAAGGTGGGCCTCCGGACTGGTAACCAGCAAGCCGTTCACACAATGGGCTGTGGTTGATTTCGACCGCAACGGCAGCATCGTGCCTTCGCCGGGCTTGCCGGGAACGGCACCAAGGGCCTGGGTCGCCTCAGATTGCGGCTTGCTGCGGTCAAACGTGACCGGATTGATGCACAAAAGCCGTTTGCCGGGATCATCGCCGTACCGACCTACATAGCGGCGTTGGCCCATGGCGGCGACTGCCGCGATATCCGTACTGGGCAAGGTGGCGTTCCATCCCGCTACGCAGCGCGTCTGTTCTGGTTTGTCACAGGCCTGGATGGTCTTATAGGTCTTGCCGAAATCACCTTCGGACAGGTTTACACCGACGATGTAGGCGACAACCATCCGGTTCGCCAGCGCCGTACCGTCGATCCGTTCCTCAAGCAGTTGCATGAGATGCCGCGACCCCTGACTGTGGCTGGCCAGGATGAACGGGCGCCCCTTATTGTCATGGCGTAGATAGTGATCGAAGGCCCGTTTCACATCGGTATAGGCAAGGTCGAAAGCACGTCCGCCGTCGCCTTCCATCGATGTGAAGGACAGGGTCGATGCTTGGCGGTAGCGGGGGGCGTAGATATGGCAGCACCCGTTAAAGACGCCGGCCTGGCGGGCGATCACGCTGGTATCGGTCCAGGCATTGGCCGCTGCATCGGCAATGTCCTGGTTCCATCTATCCTGGCTTCGATAGGTGGTTGGGTGGACATAGAAGACATCAATGACCGGTCCCGACACGCCTGACTCTGCCCCGGCGGGTACGGCAACACTGGCGCCTGGCGCTGTCGGGCGGGCGGCCCATGATTGCGCGCGGGCGTAGTCGGGCGCGGGCGGTGGTGGCTGTTCGGAGAAGCTTTGCGGCTTCTCCCCGGCTGCCATCACCACGCCTGCGGACGAAGACAAGGTCGCAAGTACTAAGAAATGAATGGCTTTGTTCATTTATGGCCTCCTAAACGGGACATGTGGGCAAGTATGCCCGGTAAAGAGAAGGCGGGGTCACGGGAGAGAAAAGGTGACCATCAAGTGGACAGACAAGAAGTTTTTCAGCTGAACCAAATGGGGCTTTCCTTATCGTCAGTCGCGCATGACCGTGGATGCCATGGGCAAAAAGCCTTGGCGCTAAGATGCCAAATAAAGTTGCGGGTTTTAGACCTCCAGCGTCGGCCTTTCCGTTCAAAAATGATGACATTCAGAGGTGAGCGACGATGTTTACACGGCGTAGTTTCCTGGCTGCATCTGCCGCTGCCGGCGTTTTGTCGAAGGCCGCGTTGGCGGAAGAGGCGACCGACGTCGTCATCATCGGTGCCGGTCTTTCTGGCTTGAATGCTGCCAACCTGCTCAAGGAGCAAGGCTTTAAGACGATTGTCTTGGAAGGCGCCCAGCAGGTGGGCGGCCGCGTGCGCACGCACCAAACCGCCAACGGCCCTATCGACGTCGGCGCCAGCCAGATCGGTCGCTCCTATGCCCGCGTCATCGATGCCTGTTTGCAACACGGGCTGAAGCTGATCCCAGAAGATCGCGATCTGCTGAAATTTGGCGCCCATTACAAGGACACCTGGATCGACAATGCCACCTGGTCTTCCCACCCCTTGAACAAGACGGAAGGGGAGGAACGGTCCATCCCCCCCTTGATGATGGGGTCGCGGCTGGTCGGCAAATATAATCCCCTGCAGAATATCGATGACTGGCTGGACCCAAAATTCGCCGATTATGATGTCAGCCTGCGCACGCTGCTGCGCCAGAAGGGCCACAGCGCGCAGGCGATCGAGCTGGCCGCGCTATCCTCGCCCGGTATCAGCATCGACGAAACCTCCGTCCTGCGCATCTGGCAAGAGGAGACGCGCGGTAATCTGGATCGCCGTTTCGGCGCCGGCAAGCCCGACGAGTCCCACAAGGACCACCCGTTTGGCGAAGTGCATAACCGCAGCATTGTCAACGGGCTGACCTCCACCTCCAATATCGAGGGGGGGTGCCACTTGCTGCCGCTGGCCATGTCCAAGCCGCTGGGCGATGCCGTGCGCCTGAACAAAAAGGTCGTGCATATCGAACTGTCCAGCACCGGTGGTGCCGTCACCTGCGCCGATGGCAGCCGCTATCGCGGTCGCTTCATCCTCTCCGCCATCCCCTTCACCGTGCTGCGCAAGGTAAAGATCTCTGGCCCGTCGGGTCCCAGCGCCGCGCAGGCCATCGCCACCATGCCCTATGCCAACACGGCCCGGCTCTATCTTACGGTCGATCCGTTCTGGCTGGACGATGGCTTACCGCCCAGCTTCTCCACCGACGGGCCATTGGGCATGTTCTGGGGCATCGACAATCACAAGGGCACAGGACCGCATCGGGCCATGATCGTGCTGGTCGGCCAGACGGCGCGGGAAATCACCAAGAAGGGGGTGGAGCAGGCCGTACCCTTCCTTCTGGCCGAACTGGCCCGCCTGCGTCCGGCATCGGCTGGCAAGGTCCGGGTCAACACTTACAAAGACTGGGGAGCCGATCCTTTGCAGCTGGGCTGCGGCTTCAGCCTCGCGCCGGGCCAGGTGAACAGCTTCGCCCGCACCATGCTGGAACCCTGGGAAGTGATGCATTTTGCCGGCGAACATACCCGCCGCAACGATTTCGGTATGGAATCGGCCATGGAAAGCGGGGAGCGCGCAGCCATCGAGATCATGAATCGCGCCGGCTGACTGCATCAACCTGCAAATAATGTAGAATAAACGAGGGCGGCCATCTCGTATGGACGCCCTCGTTTTATTTTAAGTAAATACTGTTCAGGCGGCGTTTTCTCTGCATGTCTGGACAATATTAAACTGTCCGCGCAGCGGACAATCCTGAATTCGATGTATTACTGAAATACAACCTATTTCATTGTCGGGTTAACCATTAGGTGCGCTGCGGCAAAAGCACGGGCGCCAACAAACAGGGGGTTACAATGTGGAGTTCTGCGAAACTGCCGGGCGGCGTCTGTCTGGCTGCCCTTGTCTGCACGCCGGCCCTGGCGCAGGCCACTGCCCAGGCTGCGGTCCAGAAGGAGGCACCTGCCACCGACAGCCTGATCCTGGAAGAGATCGTGGTGACCGCACGTCTGCGCGTCGAAACGCTGCAGGATGTGCCGTTGTCCATCTCCGCCGTGACGGAGAAGGAGATCGAGCGGGCGGGCATCGTCGATATTGCCAGCCTGTCCGGCAACACGGCGGGCCTGCAGCTTGACAGCACGGGCGGCAAGACGACGACCACGCCCGTGGTGCGCGGCCTGTCGCAGGTCTCCCGCTCCGATGATGAAAACAACGTGCCGCTGTTCATCGACGGCGTCTATGTCTCGGGCCGCGACGGCGTTGATGGCAGCCTGCTGGATGTGGAGCGCATCGAGGTGGTGAAGGGCCCGCAGAGCGCGCTCTATGGCCGCAATTCCTATGCCGGCTCCATCAACTATATCACCAAGAAGCCGTCGCAGACGCCGTCGGGCGGCGCGTCGGTCACGGTCGGTGATGATGCCCGCTTCACGGCCAAGGGTTCTCTGTCCGGCCCGCTGGTGGACGATATCCTGTTCGCCCGCGTGGGTGCGGCCTATGACCGGTGGAACGGCTCTTATGGCGACAGCGACCTGCGCATCGGCGGCTATGAATCGCGTTTCGCTTCTGGGGGCTTGCGGCTTCTGCTGGACAGCGGGTTCGAGGCCAACCTGAACAGCTATTATTCCAAGGATGATATCGGCCCCGCCCCGCAGATGATCTTCCCCGGCAATTGTGAGCTGATCTCCGGCGCGCTGGGGGCCTGGTGCGGGTCCTATCCCAGTTATGACAATCCGGATTTCTCCGGCTATGACACCCGTGCCAAGGGCACGCACCGTGTCACCACCCGGTCCAGCCTGAACATGACCCAGGATGTGGGCGATGTCCGCCTGACCTCCCTGTCCGGCTACAACACCTTGAAGTCGCGGTCCTGGACCGATCTGGACCGGCAGTATAAGGGCGTGCCCTTCAGCTATGTCCTGCCCAGCGGCCAGACGGGCACGGTCAATCTGACCACCCTGCAGGGAACGGGCGGCGACAGCTTCGATGTCAGCCAGGAATTCCGCATTGAGTCCGTGGATGACAGCCCGCTACAATGGCTGGCCGGTGTCAGCTATTACGGCTATCGCCTGAACACCGACTCCCCCTATGCCATTGACAGCACGCCGGTGCCGGCCGGTGCGCGCCTGACCTCGGTTGGTGCCATCGCCTTTGCGGCCGGGCTGAAGCCGGTCCCGAACGCCACCTTGCAGGACAGCTTCTTCAGCGCCTATTTCGCCCGCAGCCGCAAGGAGACCAGCACCTATGCCGCCTTCGGCGCCATAGAGTATACTTTCGACGACAAGATCACGGCGCGCGCCGAACTGCGCCACACCTCGGAAAAGAAGACCCTGTTCCAGTATCTGGCCACCAGCACCTCGAAGACGGACGAGACGTTCAAATATCTGACGCCGCGCTTCACGCTGGATTACAAGGCCGATGACGGGCTGCTGTTCTATGCTTCGGCGGCCCGTGGGGCCAAGGCGGGCGGCTTCAACGCGTCCGCGCCAACGGCCGACGAACTGCCCTTCGGTCCGGAATTCAACTGGACTTACGAGGTGGGCGTCAAGAGCGACCTGTTGAACCGCAAGCTGCGCCTGAACCTGTCGCTGTTTGATGTGGAGATGGACGGCATTCAGATCACCAACCCGTCGACCGTGTCGCCCACCATCTTCTTGACCAGGAATGCCGGCACGGGCCGCAGCAAGGGCTTTGAGCTGGAAGTCATGGCCAAGCCGGTGGACGGGCTGACGCTCCAGGGTTCCTACTCGCTGGCCGATTCCAAGTTCGTGGACGCGCTGGATGGTTCGCTGCGTTCCTACCCCAGTTATCGCACGAATTATGATGTGTCCGGCAATGCCTTGCCGCGCCAGGCCAAGCATCTGATCAATGCCAGCGTTCAGTATGAACGGGCGCTGACCGACGAACTGGCGGGCTATATCCGCACCGACCTTCAGTATAATTCCCGCAAGAACGGTTTCACCACACCGGGGCTGGGCTATGTGAAGGGCCGCACTGTGGTGAATGCCAAGATCGGTGTGATCCGTGATCAGATCGAAGCATCCTTGTGGGTCCGCAACCTGTTCAACGACAAGACGCCGCTGCTGGCGCAATCCTCCCTGATACTCAACACGCTGGGCCGTCAGCCGGTCGTGCTGCTGCCCGCCCTGCGCAGCGTCGGCGCCACCGTCAGCTACAAGTTCTGACCCCCCCTTCAACTCAGGCAATCCACTGTCCCGGATCGCCGGGGCCATTTGAGCCCGTCATTGGCCGATGCGCTTGAGCGTTGGCCGATGACGGGCTTTTTTCATCCACCACGCGGATAGAAAACTTGGCCGTGTTGTGGAAAGTTCGGCAAAGGAATTAGCTGATCCGGCAGGCAGATATCCGGCTAGCAGACTGATCGGGTCGTATCAGCGCAGGCAGAACAAATAAGCCAGCGCGGACCCCAACCAAAGCACAGCCGCCAAAGAACGGGAACTTGGCGCCGGAAAAAATGCCGCACGCAATGACCGGAAAAATCCAAAAGGGGGCTTCATGTACCGTTCCAAATTTGTCGCGCTGACCACGTCCGCCCTGGTCAGCGCCTTCGCCGCCTCTGCCGTCGTTCCCGCCGCCCTGGCTGCTGAAGGGGACCTGGTGTTGGAAGAGATCATCGTCACGGCCCGTAAACGCAAGGAGGACATCCAGACCGT
>JAIXTS010000061.1 GCA_027483805.1 Azospirillum sp.
ACAAGATTTGCCCGCGCCATACTTCCCTACCCCAACCGATTGTGGCCGCAGCCTACATCAACTCATTTGCCGGAGCCAATATGGTCGGCAAGAATTCCGACCGCAGTTGCGAAATAGGTCGACCGGTTCCAATCCATGATGGTCCGGTAATTGCCATAAACCAGGAAAGCCTTGCCCTTGGGCCCGTCGGGCTGGACCAGCCAGGCGTCGATAGTGGCTTTGGGCAGCGGTTTGCCGTCGGCGGCGCGCAGCCCGCGCCTGGCCCAGGCCGACAGCGGCAAGGCCTGCTTGTCCAGACCGGCCCAGGCGGCCGAATCAGCGCCCTTGGGCAGGCGCACCGCCCGGCCCCAGGTCTGGTCGGGATTCCAGCCGACCGTGGCCAGATAATTGGCGGCCGATGCGAAGACATCGGCGGGCGTGGCCCAGATATCGCGCCTGCCGTCGCCATTGCCATCCTGGGCATATTTGAAGAAGCTGGACGGCATGAACTGGCACTGGCCCATGGCACCGGCCCAGGACCCCAGCATGCGGTCGGGCGCGATATGCCCCTCATCCAGGATACGCAGGGCCTTCAGCAGTTCGGCCCGGAAAAACGCGCTGCGGCGCCCGTCGTAGGCCAGCGTGGCCAGAGCATCAACCACCTTGAACCCGCCCATATTGCCGCCGAAATCCGTCTCCATGCCCCAGAGCGCCACGATAAAACGCGGCGGCACGCCATATTTCTTCGACACCTGCGCCAGCAGGGCCTTATGCGTCACCATGCGTTCGCGTGCCTTTTTGATGCGGGTCTTGGTCACGGCACGCGACAGATAGGTGTCGAAGGTAATGGTGCGTTCCGGCTGCTTGCCATCCAGTTCCAGGATACGGGGAATGGGGGCGATGCCGGTCAGGGCCGTGTCCACGGTGGCGGGTCGTATGCCTTCGCGCAGGGCTTCGGCCTTCAGGTCGCCCAGCCATTGCTGGAAATCCGGAGCCGCCAGGGCGGGCGAAACCACCAGGCCGGCCAACAGCAGACCCGCCGACAACATCTGCCCAAGGCGGCGGATCATCGTCGCTCCCGTCATCATCTTGGGTTCTCCCGGCGTTCCTGGACCCATGGGTTGTGGCATGTACGGCCCCGCCGGGGCAAGTGTCAGGGTGCGGGTAATACTGTGGGGATACGCCCGGCGAGCCGATAGGCCAGCAAGCCTCTCCATTCGTGGGCGGCGATTTCCACCCGGTCCAGATTTTCAGACAGATTCAGCCCGAACCGCCCCGCTTCCGACCGGTTGGCATTGTAGCTGACGGGAAAGGCCACAACGGTGACGTCCGGCGCGACGGTACGGAACACGCCCATGGCGCGCGGCATGTGTGCCGCCGATGTGACCAGCAGCCAGCGCTGTCCGGCCGCCAGATGGGCAGCGCTGTTCACGGCATTCTCCCAGGTATTGCGGGACGAATCCTCCAGTGTCAGTTGACCGGTGTCAGCGCCCCAGCCCGCCAGCAGGCCCGCAACGAAGGCTGCCTCCCGGTCATCCGGCGCCCGCGGATCGCCGCTGCCACCGGTGAAGACGACATGGGCCTGGGGAAAGCGACGCATCAGTTCGGGCAGAACCGTCAGCCGTTCGGCATCGCGGTTCAATTGCGGCGTACCATGCTCTTTGGACCCGATGGGCATCAAGGCCCCGCCCAGCACGACGATACCGTCCACCGGCTCCAGCAACGCCAGATCCGGTGCGGGAAAGCGTTCTTCCAGCGGCAGCAGGACCCAGATGGAGACAGGAGTGGTAGCGATCAGGGCAAGGCTGACCGTCCCTGTCAGGAGCAGCCAGCGCCCCTCCTTGCTTCCCCGCCAGACCAATAGCAGGCCCGCCAGCAGCAGCAAAAGCAGCAGGTTGCCTGGCGATGTCACAGCGGCAAACAGCTTGCCCAGGCCGAACCCCATTTCACGCCCCTCTCGAAACCCGCGGAAACAGCGGGAAAAATGGACTGGCCAGATGCTTGCGCGCAGAGTGGCAGAAAATAGGCGGCCGCTCCATTGATGCGTTCCATCGGCAGTGCGGATGTGCAATGATATTGCCCGAACGGACATGCATCGGCGATGTGGGTGGCATCAAACCGGCATGACATGCGCAAGTTTCGGAACGGGCCCGGGAAACCAGATCGTCCTGGACGGCCGTGGAACGGGGTGTGATGAAGCTTTTGACATTCTATTCCCCCAGATATCTTTCGCCGACCTGATCCGGGACTACGGAACATAGCCGTCGTGACCTTGTCCAATACAGTGAACCCGCAAGCGGCCGCCGCGGCCGACTACATCCCCCGCGATGCCGTGACCGGCGTGTGGGAAATGCGGCCCTTTGTGACCCGGGTCAATGAGATCATGGCCCGCCATGGGGGCAACCTGATCGCCGGCCTTCTGGTGGTGGAGTTCGACCGCCTGCCGCAGCTGTTCCGCGTGCATGGGCAGGGCGCACTGGATCAGGCCATGGCCACGCTGGTGAAACGGCTGATGCCGGCCTGTGGCACCAATGACCTGATCTGTCGATTCGCCCAGACCCAGTTCGCCATTTTCCTGCCCGGCCTGGATCATGCCGGCAAGGCCTTGTTCGCCGCCTCCGCCATCGCCAATTCGATGGGCGAGCCGCTGATCATCGAGGGCCAGCAGCTTTTTGTGTCAGCCAAGATCGGTGTGGCCGTGTCGCCCAATGATGCGACCGACGGCGCCGCCCTGATCCGCAATGCCTGTGTGGCGCTGGAACAGGCGGTAAAGTCGGGCACGGCCAGTTACCTGCATTTCACCCGGTCCATGCGTGACGACCTGAAGGAACGTCTGGACCTGGAGGATGAATTGCGGGCCGCCATCCGCGACCATCAGTTTGTCCTGCATTACCAGCCCAAGGTGGCCATCAAGGGTGGGGAACCGGTCGGCGGGGAGGCCTTGCTGCGCTGGCGCCATCCCAAGCGGGGCATAGTACCGCCGGGCGTGTTCATCCCCACTGCGGAGGAAACGGGCCTGATTGTACCCATCGGCGAATGGGTGCTGCGCAATGCCATCAAGCAGATCCGCGAATGGCTGGATGCCGGCTATCCGCCCATCCAGATTGCCGTGAATGTATCGGAGAGGCAGTTCCGTTGGGGTCACCTGCCGGCCCTGATCGATGTGCTTCTGTCCGAAAGCGGCATCCCACCGCATCTGCTCCAGTTGGAGATCACGGAAACCATCCTGCCGGATGACCTGGAAGGTGCTTTGCAGCAGATGCGCTGGATCGCCGACCGGGGTGTGGCGCTGGCCCTGGATGATTTCGGTACCGGTTATTCTTCGCTTTCCTATCTGCGCGAACTGCCGCTGGACTGCCTGAAGGTTGATCGCAAGTTCGTGATGGATATGGAGCGGGACCAGAGCACCCGCCACATTGTGGAGGCCATCGTGGCCATGGCCCAGGCCATGGACCTGAAGGTGGTGGCGGAGGGCATCGAAACCCCGGCGCAGTGGGAAATCCTGAAGCGACTGGGCGTGGAAGAAGGCCAGGGATACCTGTTCGCCCGGCCCATGCCGGCCGAAGGCTTCGCTGAATTCATCCGCCACGCGGCACAGCCGGTTTGACCCCGGCGCGTTGATGTCGAACCAACCGAAGGTCAGGTCTAGGGCGAAGCCGGCGCCCTGGCAAGGATGCTGACAAGGGCGCTTCACAGCCCCTACGCCTTCTTCTCCCAGCCGCCGCGTTCATTCTGCTGCCAGTAGGTAAGGTCGTCGCCACCCGCCTTGGACTGGCGCCAGCGGTCGCGCGCGGCGGCGACCGCGTCGGGATCATTGCCGTCGAACAGGTCACAGATCAGGTCCACGCCCGACAGCCCCTGCCCGTCCGCCCCGTCGGTCAGGAACAGGACATGGGCCGCATTGGGCGCGCGCTCCGGCATACCATCGGATATGGCATGGATCAGGATGGGCTGATGCTCCGCATGCCCATCCTTGGCGGTGCCATGCGGCAGGAAACCGTCGGGTTTGTAGGTCCAGAGATACTGGTTCAGGGCCTCCGCCCGTTCCGGGCTGCCCGTCAGCAGCAGCACCCGCCAGCCGCGCTCCAGCGACTTTTCCAGCAGGCCCGGCAGGGTCTGCTCCAGCGTCTTGCGCGTCAGGTGATAGAAGCGCCGCTCCGTCATTGACCGATCCCGACCCGATGGTTACGGCCCTGGCTTTAGCATAAAGCACCCCGCATGGGCTATTTCCCCATCTCCACCACCAGCTTGTATTCCGGCACAAGCCGCGCGCCCTTCAATGTGGCCACCTGCCCGCCCGCATCCTGTTTCGGTTTCCATTCCTCCTGGATATAGATCGGGGCATCGGCACGCAGCGGCATGATTGTCAGGGTCAGGGGCTGCCGGATCTCCGCCTTGAAGCGCTTCAAGGCGACGCGCCAGACGGGACCGTTGAAATAATGGTCGTCGATCAGACGCACGCCGCTGAACAGCCGGCCGACATCACCCTGGTAATCCAGTTCCAGCCAACTGTCGGCCACACCCTGCAAGGCATCCCGTGGCACACTGAGGCGCCATGCGGCGGAACGGCCATACATTTCCGGGGCGGGCTGCATCGCCGCCCTGGCCGGACCGCCGATACGGATCGGCGGGGCCGTGCCGGCATCGCGCAGTTTTTCGATCGTGACCGCCAGTTCCGGTTTGGCCGGCACCGACCGCTCATAGGCGGTGAAAAGGCCGTCCGCCGCACCATCCCCCCCGATGGCGGGCAGGGTGGCAAAGCGGAAGCGGTTGTCGCCCCGGCTGCGCATCTCAAGCCCCGCCTTTATGGGGAACAGGTCGGCGGCGGTGATCACGGCAATATCCCCGCCATCCCGCCGCAACAGGGTCAGGTTTTCGGCCTGGTCCTGGGTCAGTACCAACAGGCGCTTGGGCTTGCCGTCTGCCACGAAATCAATGACGGCGCCCGTGCCCGGTTCCAGTCCCGTCACAATACTGGCGCCGTCCATCTGCGCCACCTTGCCGACCGCCGTCCGCACGCCCATCGCGCCGGTCAGGGCCAGTTCGACCGGGATACCGGGTTCGGCCTGCAGGATATGGGTTTCAACCCCCGCCACGAGGATCCGGGCCACGGGCTGCGCCGTGGCATAGGCCAGATGCGCGCCGCCCAAATCCATGTTCACGGGCCAGATAAAATAGGATCCGGGGGGAATTGTGATGGGGGTCGATGGAAAGGTGACGCGGCCGCCCGGCAGATCGATGGCGAAGCGCACATCGCTGGCGGCCTGCATCCTGTATTGCCGGATATGCGAACTGAAGAACACAAAGGCGGCGTCGCCGGCACTGCGCACCGACCAGCGCGGGGTGGCCAGGTCGTCAAGCCCGCGGGGCAGAACAGCGGGGGCGTGCGGCACCATCGGCGCCACCTGATCCCCATAGGCGGCGGTGAACAGGTGGAAGGGCCGCACCTTGCGCAGCACCGGACGCATATCGCCATACTGGCCGATTGGCGCCTGGAAATCATAGCCGATGATGGGCGTGTCATTATGGCCGTTGATGGCCGTATTCTCTTCCAGGGTTGTCCGTCCCAGCGGGTTGCGCCCGCCATGGAACATATAATAACCGAACAGATTGACGCCCGACCCGATCTGGACCGGCAGCATGGCAGCGATATCCGGCGGATCGATCACGGCCCGCCGGCGATACATGGCGGGTACGCCACCCCCGTACTCCGCACCCAGAAACGGCGTGTGCGGAATGTCGGGATCGGCATCGCCCCGGCGGGTTGCCACCGTCTGGGCACCCAGATTGCCGCTAACCCGACTGTCGAACCGGAAGGCGTAGGTCTCCTTGGGCGGAAGCATATCCGGGCTGGCCTTCCAGGGTTCGTCCGGATAACCGCCGAAGACCGGCACGACCTCTCCGGTGGGATAGACCGTCTGGTCCCAGCCGGTGACGGTATAGAGCGGCACATCGAACCCCGCAGCCAGCGCCAGCCGCTTCAGCGTGGCGATATGGTCCCGCCCTTGGCCCGGACCCGTCAGATTATACTCGTTCTCCAGCTGAACGCCGACCACCGGCCCGCCATCCTTCCACAGAAGACCGTTCAGCTGAGCTGATATCTGACGGTAAAAACGGTCGACAAAGCTCAGATATTGCGGATCATTGCCGCGTGTCGGCATCGAATCGACCACCCAGTCGGGAATGCCGCCATAGCGCACCTCCGCATGCGACCAGGGACCGATACGCACCATCAATTTCAAGCCGTGCCGGGCGCAAAGTTCGGCAAAGCGGCGCAGATCGCGGTCGGCATCCCAGGTGAAAGCGCCCTCCACCTCCTCATGATGGTTCCAGATGATATAGCTGGCCACGATGTCGATGCCGGCGGCCTTCATCTTGGCCAACTGTTCATCCCAGCCATCGGCGGGAAAGCGGCTGTAATGGAACTCACCCATGGTCGGCATCCAAGGCCGGCCATTCAGGGTGAGGTAGCGGTTATTGATGCCGATAGCCTCGCCGCTGGGGCTGACACCCTGCCCCATCTTGAGATATCCGGTTTCCAGCTGCGGCGGTGGCTTGGTGGCGTCAACCGTCAACAGGGTTTCGGCCCTGACGGCAACGGGCAACAGCAGGCCCAGAACGGCCAGCGCCGTGCCCCATCGTTCAAACCGCATCTGTTCCTCCCAAACCTGACAAAGTCACTTTGGAAGTATTATTATACGATAAATATGATGGTTGAAATGCTCTATCGTATCCGTCCGCCGGCGTCGCTGCTGATCGACGGGCGGGTCCGCGCCCTTGGCTTGGCAGCGAGCCTGTGGCGCGGTCCGGCTGCCGCCGGCCCCGAAGCCGCCTAAAGGTCAACCTTCAGGCGGCCAGGTATCATCCCAAAGAGGCGGTCAGCCGAACCTCGGCATTCAGCACCTTCGACACCGGGCACATGGCCTTGGCCTGGGCCGCGATCTCCTGGAACTTCTCGGCGGCGATGCCGGGAACCTTGGCCACCAGGGTCAGTTCGACAGTAATGATTTTCCAGCCGCCGCCATCACTTTCCATGATCAGGACGGCACTGGCCTTCAACTCCTCTGGCGGGAAATTCGCCGCCGTCAGCAGGAAGGAAAGCTGCATGGAAAAACAGCCGGCATGGGCGGCGGCGATCAGCTCTTCCGGGTTGGTGCCCTTGCCATCGCCAAACCGTGCCACGAAGCTGTAGGGTACATTGGCCAGCGTGCCACTCTGTGTCGACAGGGTGCCGCTGCCATCCTTGCCCGTGCCATGCCAGACGGCATTGGCGGTACGCTTGATCTGGGCCATCGCTGCTACTCCATCGGGAATGGTGATGATGGCAAAGCGTAACACCGGTTTATGACGCGCGGCAGCGGGACAGCAGACGATTTTGCGGAATTTAACCGGTCCTACCGCCGCTTCTTCGTGTTCTTGCCGCCAAACTCGATGCCGCCAACCTCCAGCCCGCCATCCTTGGTCTTGGCTGCGCCCTTGGTGCGCCCGCCCCGTTCCGGCTTGGCGCCGCCGCGCGGCTTCTCGCCCTGGGCGGATGCGCGGATGGGGCTGGCGCCGGGGGCAAGGCCCAGCTCGATGGCTTCCAGGCGGCGGATTTCGTCGCGGATGCGGCCCGCCTCCTCGAATTCCAGGTCGGCGGCGGCGGCCCGCATCTTCTTTTCCAGTTCGGCGATGATGGTCTTGATGTCCTTGCCGGCCAGACCGATGCCTTCCGCCGCGCCGGTATCCACCTCCACCCGGTCGCCGCGTTCATAGACGCTGCCCAGGATGTCGGAGATGTTCTTTTTGACCGATTCCGGTGTGATGCCGTGGGCGGTGTTGTATTCCAGTTGCTTGGCCCGACGACGAGCCGTCTCCTCCAGTGCGGCCTTCATGGAATTGGTTTCGCGGTCGGCATAGAGGATGGCGCGGCCTTCGACATTGCGGGCCGCGCGGCCGATGGTCTGGATCAGACTGGTACGGCTGCGCAAATAGCCTTCCTTGTCGGCATCCAGAATGGCGACAAGGCCGCATTCGGGGATGTCCAACCCTTCGCGCAGCAGGTTGATGCCGATCAACACATCGAACACGCCCAGGCGCAGATCGCGGATAATCTCAATCCGTTCAAGGGTTTCGACGTCGGAGTGGATGTAGCGGACCTTGATGCCCGCCTCCATCATGTACTCCGTCAGCGCCTCTGCCATCTTTTTGGTGAGCGTGGTGACCAGCACGCGCAGGCCCTTGGCCGTGACCTCGCGCACCTCTGCCATCACATCATCCACCTGGGTGTCGGTGGGGCGGATGATGACCGGTGGATCGACCAGACCGGTGGGGCGCACCACCTGTTCGGTGAAGACGCCGCCCGTGCGTTCCAGTTCCCAATCGCCCGGCGTGGCCGAGACAAAGACAGTCTGCGGACGCATCGCGTCCCATTCCTCAAACTTCAGCGGCCGGTTATCGGCGCAGGAGGGCAGACGGAACCCATAATCGGCCAGCGTCGATTTGCGCACAAAGTCGCCCCGATACATGCCGCCCACCTGCGGCACCATCACGTGGCTTTCATCCACGATCAGCAGCGCCTCTTCGGGCAGATACTCGAACAGGGTCGGCGGCGGTTCCCCCGGATTGCGGCCCGACAGGTAGCGGGAATAGTTCTCGATCCCGGCGCAGGAACCGGTGGCCACCATCATCTCAATGTCGAAGGTCGTGCGCTGCTCCAGGCGCTGCGCCTCCAGCAATTTTCCTTGTGGAACAAGCTCTTCCAGCCGAAGCTTCAGGTCACGCTTGATCTGTTCCACGGCCTGGAACAGGGTTGGCTTGGGCGTGACATAGTGGCTGTTGGCATAGATGCGCACCTCCTTCATGGAGGCCAGCTTCTCACCGGTCAGGGGGTCTATCTCATTGATCGCCTCCAGCTCATCCCCGAACAGCGACAGACGCCAGGCGCGGTCTTCCAGGTGGGCGGGAAACAGTTCGATCGTATCGCCCCGCACCCGGAAGCAGCCGCGGCCAAAGCCGGCATCGTTGCGGCGGTACTGAAGCTCAACCAATCTCTGAAGAAAAGCCTGCCGCTGCACGATCTGCCCGACCTGCAGGGGGATCGTCATCTCCGAGTAGGTTTCAACCGAGCCTATACCATAGATGCAGGAGACTGAGGCCACGATGATGCAATCCTGCCGCTCCAGCAGGGCGCGGGTGGCGGCATGGCGCATGCGGTCGATCTGTTCGTTGATCGAGCTTTCCTTCTCGATATAGGTGTCGGTCCGGGGCACATAGGCCTCGGGCTGATAATAATCGTAATAGG
This sequence comes from Azospirillum sp., assembly GCA_027483805.1. Lineage (GTDB taxonomy): Bacteria > Pseudomonadota > Alphaproteobacteria > Azospirillales > Azospirillaceae > Niveispirillum. The sequence continues at coordinate 9,263 of JAIXTS010000061.1, forward strand.
AAACAAAATACTCTACGGCATTGTTTGGAAAGAAATTTTTCATCTCCCCATAGAGCTGCGCCGCCAGCGTCTTGTTGGGTGCCAGGATCAGGGTCGGGCGCTGCACCCGCTGGATCACATGCGCCATGGTGAAGGTCTTGCCCGACCCGGTGACGCCCAGCAGGACCTGATCCTTTTCCCCCCGCACCAGCCCGTCGGTCAGTTCCTCAATGGCGCGCGGCTGATCGCCCGCCGGTATGTATTCCGACACGACGGTCAGCGGTTCCAGGAAGGGCCTTTCCTCCACCTTCACGCGCCAGGGCATGGCGGCTTCCAGGGCGGACAGGGCGGCGGCGTGGGCGGCGATCTGGGTCATGGCCGTAATCTATGCCTGTCGGGGGCCGACGAAAAGGGGGTTTGATCCGTTTTTGTTCACGTCCACCCCCTTGCGCCCCATGGAAAGCCGGTCCGGATCATGGTTAACTTGTGCTGGTTTTCAACAAACGGGCGGGCGGGTGGTGACCATGAAGGGCATTATCAGGCAGGTGGCCGGCATCCTGGCCGGGATCATCCTGTGCATTCTGATCATCATTTCGTTTGAGACCCTGGGTCATGATCTGTTGGATGGAGAGGCGGTGTACCTGGCCCCGGTCATAGCCTATCTGCTGGCGGCGGCGGTGGGCGGGATTGCGGCGATAAAGGTGGCGGGGCTGCGGCGCTGGTGGCTGCCCGGCATCATCGCGGGCTTCCTAGCCTTCGGTACGGTGATGAACCTGATCGCGATGGACCACCCGGTCTGGTTTGCGCCGGCAGCAGCCCTGGCCCTGGCGGTGGGGTTCTTTGCCAGTTGGCGGCTCACGGCAGTGGCCGGGCGTTAAGCGGGTCGCCACCGTCCAGCAATTGCCGCCCGTCCCAGGGGCTCAGCATCAGGTCGAATCCGCCCCCGGACCGCTCAACATGCCGGATCAGGATCACGGCCGCCCGCAGGTCCAGCTCTGTCTCCACCGACAGGGCCAGCCGGTCCAGGCCGGGATTGCGGACGCGCAACTGGTTGATCAGGCGAACCAGCCGGACCAGGGCGGCGGCCAGATCGTCCGGGAGGCCAGAGATGTCGGGATAGGTGAGCATGGGGACAGGGTCGGTTCAAGGGGCCGGCGGTGGGGAAACAGCCTCCATTATGCGCCTGGCCGCTGCTTTGCCGACCGTTCATAGAGATAGGGTCACGCAAATTCACTGGACCAAATGCCCGCCGCGCCTATAACGAATATTCTATATCCGTCCGGCAGGGGGCCGGCGCGGCGGTGGGGGAGAGTGACCCGGTGTCTCAAGCGCTTCAAACGGTGGCCAAGCTGGCGCGCGCGGCGGAAAAGGGGTTGCCCATCGGACCCGGTGCTGTGCGCATGGACGAAGCCGGGGATTTCAGCGTCACCAGTCCGACCACGGCCTCGCGCCACCATTTCTTCCTGGACGGCCTGATGTTCCATATCAGCCTCACCCCGGAAGGGGATGACACGTTGTTCCAGGTCTGGGCCGAGGTGGGGTACATGCCTTTCACCATCGAATCGCCGGAAAAGCGGGTGCGTCTGTCCAAGGTGCTGCGCGCCGCCGCCCACCTGGACAGCGCCAAATTCACGGTCGACGAAAAGCAGATGATCATGGTGCTGGGTCAGGCCCGGGTGCCGGGCCATGTCACCCTGCCCGACCTGATGTACGAAATCCTGCAATTCGTGCAGGAGGCGCGGCCCTATCTGAAGGTGCTGGGCCAGTATCTCTGACCCCGTCCCCGGCGGCGGCGGCCGCGTCGGCGATGCGCCTCAGTCCAGGCGGGCCAGATCGTCTGGAACATCGACGTCGAGCAGCACGCCCGTCTCCTCTACCGCGACCTCACACACCAATGCGGCATGCGCCGCGACCAGCGTCCGGGCCCCCTTGTCCCCGGTCAGGGCAAGCATCTCCGGGATGAAGGCCGCATCCCACAGGACCGGATTGCCGCGCTGCCCGCCACAGGTCGGCAGGATGATGGCGCGGTCGTCAGCGGGGCTGAAGGCGGCGACCATCCGGTTGATGATCGCCGCGGTCACGCGCGGCATGTCGCCCAGCAGCACCATCACACCGTCTATATCGTCCGGCAATGCCGTCAGCCCGGCTTTCAGGGTGGCGGACAGCCCGTCCCCATGATCGGACGCATGGGCAAAATCGATGGAAAGCCCTTCCAATACGCGCCTGATGTCGCCTTCCTGGTGGCCGGTTGCCACGGTGACGCCGGCCAACTGCGCAGATATGGCGGATTGCACCACATGGCGGACCAGGGGCTGGCCCCGCCATTGCCGCAACAGCTTGTTCCCGCCATCCCCCATACGCCGGCCGAACCCGCCCGCCAGAACCAGCCCATGGATGCGCGGTGCACGCGGAAGGGCGGTCGCCAGCGCACGCGGCAAGGGCCGCCCGGCGATTTCCGCCAGAAGCCCGCCCACGCCCAGCCCCATGATGGTGGATGCATCAACCGTCAGACCGGCCCCCAGCCGTTGCAGCACCCAATCCACGCCATTCAACTTGGGCGACCGGGCGCATCCCGGCAGGCCCAGGACGGGCCGGCCGTCCAGTGTGCCCAGCAGCAGCAGATTGCCGGGATCGACCGGCATGCCGAAATGCAGAACCTTGCCGCCCGCCGCCTCAATGGCCGCCGGAATCACGTCACGGCGGTCGGTGATGGCCGACGCGCCGATCACCAGAAGGATGTCACCCCCCGTCGTGGGCAGGGCATCGGTCAGCGGGGCCACCGCGTGCGGGACCCGCACCTCCCCCAGCAGATCACCGCCAATTCCGGCCATGCGCGCCGCGGTGACGGACACGCTCTTCTCCAGGACCTGCGGTTTTGTGCCCGGCAATATTGTCTGCACCAATCCCGCCGAGAGGCCGGTCCAGGGTGCAAGCGATACCGGACCCGCGCCCGCCAGCATCCATTCCAGATTGGCGATGATGCTGTCCGACACGGCGAACGGGATGATCTTGATGGTGGCCAGCATCTGGCCCTTCAGCACGGGGGTGAAGGGCGGAACCGTAGCTACGGTCACCGCTTCATCCACCCGGTTCAGCGCATGGATGGTGGCGGCTTCCACCAGGGCCAGCCCGTCCGCCGCCGCGAACAGGTTGACGCGGCCGGTATGGGCGGCGCTGATGGTCAGATGGGGCCCGGCCAGCCGCACGGCGATGCGCGACGCCGCTTCATCCTCTCCCACATCCCCCGACTCCAGCCGTGCCACCGTGATTGTTTCGATACCGGACCGGGTCAGTGTCGCAACATCGTCGGTGCTGATGACACGTCCCTTGGGAAAACGTCCATCAGCATGACGGACCCCATGGGCCAGGATCGCCCCCTCGGCATCCGCGACGGCAACGGGACCGAACAGCATGGTCAGTCAGCTTTCCATTTGGGCCCGCGCAAAGCCAGGATGATGTCGGCCAGGATGGCGACCGCGATTTCCGCCGGGCTGACGGCCCCGATATCAAGACCGACCGGCCCATGGATACGGGCCAGTTGGTCCGCGGTCAGTCCTTGCGTCCGCAGCCTGTCCAGCCGGGCCGCCTGGTTCTTGCGCCCGCCCAGCACCCCGACATAGAAGGCGGCGCTGGAAAGAGCGGCGATCAGGGCCGGATCGTCGAATTTCGGATCATGGGTCAGCGCGACGACAGCCGTGCGTGCATCCGGTCGCAGCCTCGCCAGCGCTTCATCCGGCCATTCGGTGATGAGGTCGGTGTCGGGGAACCGTTCCAGCGTAGCGAAGGCCGTGCGCGGATCGATCACACTGACATCAAACCCGGCCAACCGGGCCGCCGGCACCAGCGCCTGGGCCAGATGCACGGCCCCGACAATCAGCAGGCGGTTTGCAGGCGGGTGGACATTGATGAAGAAGCGCCCGTCATAGAAATCCACAATGCCGCGCCGGTCCTGGCGGATGGCCTCCACCACCTGCGGCAGGAATTCATCCTCCAGACCCGCCTCGCCCTGCTGCCGCCCTTCGGCATCGACCAGGGTCTGCAGGCCCGATCCCAGATCGGTAACCAGAGCCACCGCCCGCCGTTCGGCCAGGGCCGCGCGCAGCGCGTCGAAAATCCGCGCCTTCATTGGATTGGCTCCACATAGATTTCCAGCTTGCCGCCGCAGGCCAGCCCCACCTCCCAGGCCATTTCATTGCTGATGCCGAAGGACAGGAAGCGCGGTTCGCCCTCGGCCAGCACCTTGCCGGCTTCAAGCGCCACGGCCCCCTCCACACAGCCGCCCGAGACCGACCCGGCCATGGCGCCCGTGGCCGATACGGCCATCAGGCCGCCAACCGGGCGTGGGGCGGAACCCCAGGTGGCGATGACATGGGCCAATGCCACACCGACACCGTCGGCGCGCCAGCGCGCGGCCTGGGACAGGATGGCTTCGTTATCGTCACGGATCATGCGGAATACCTGGATGGGAAAAAGATCAGATGGGCATAGGTGAACCGGATGTCACGCCCCTTCCCCCACCGTCCTGGCGAAGGCGGCGAAGAATTCATCGGCCAGCTTGGCGGCCGTGCCTTGGATCAGTCGGGCGCCCAGCTGTGCCAGCTTGCCGCCCACTGTCGCTTCGGCCTTGTACCGCAGAATGGTGCCGCCATCGGGGCCGTCGGCCAGGGTCACGACAGCGCCCCCCTTGCCAAAACCGGCCGCCCCGCCCTGCCCCTCGCCCGTGATGCGATAGCCGTTAGGGGCGTCGATATCCGACAGGGTCACCTTGCCGGCGAATTTGGCGCTGACCGGACCGATCTTCAGCTTCAGTCTGGCCGTCAGCTCGGTATCGGACAGCTTTTCCAGTTCCTCGCATCCCGGAATGCACTGACTGAGGATGGCAGCATCATTCAGCGCGTCCCAAACGCGGGTGCGCGGCGCCGGGATGACATATTCGCCTTCCATATCCATCGACCAGGTCCCACATAATTCGAACGTTGCAGCGCACCCTGCCACAAAGCCTTGGCAAATGGAAAATCCGCCATGAAGCATTGTTGCCGACCGGCCGGATTTTCTGACGGATCGATTATCACCCTGGCGCCATGGACAGCCCCGCCCCGGAAGCCGCCCGCACCGGCCGGATAGGCCCGGCGGTGGGCCGGTGCGGATGGTCGCATGCACGATCCGCGACTAATAACGGTTTGCAAAGGATTGGGTGACATCCTAAGTATGAAGGAATGGTGCGGCCCATGGGCCGCGGACAAGGTGGAAGGCGTCGGCCAAGATGGATGCGACGATCAGCGATCATGTGCGCGCGGACCTGCGGCAGCGTGACGAAGGCATGGCCGGGGGCTGCGCGGACCGCACATTCGGGACGTCCCCGCCGCTGGACATGGCGATCCCGCGGCAGTCCGCCCGCCCCCTGCCCTCCCTGTCGCTGGATCATGTGAGCCATCATTACGGTGCCAAGCGGGCGCTGAACGATGTCTGCCTGTCGGTCGCCCCAGGGGAGATCGTGTGTTTGGTCGGACCGTCCGGCTGTGGCAAGTCCACCTTGCTGCGCCTTGCCGCCGGATTGGAGACCCTTCAGCAGGGTACTGTGTCCATCGCCGGGCAGACCATTGCCCAGCCTGGCGCCTCCCTGCCGCCCGAACGGCGCGGTATCGGGCTGGTCTTCCAGGATTACGCCCTGTTCCCGCATCTCAACGTACTGGACAATGTGCGTTTCGGCCTCAATCGCCTGCCGGCCGCAGAGCGGGACACGCGCGCGCTGGCCGCATTGGAACAGGTGGGCATGGAAGGCTTTGTCCGTGCCTTCCCCCATGCCCTTTCGGGTGGGCAGCAGCAGCGCGTGGCGCTGGCCCGCGCCATGGCGCCGCGCCCGGCAGTCCTGCTGCTGGATGAGCCCTTCTCCGGCCTGGACACCCGTCTGCGCGAAACGGTGCGGGATGAAACACTGCATGTGCTGAAGCGCAGCGGGGCCGCCACCATGATCGTCACCCATGATCCGGAAGAAGCCATGTTCCTGGCCGACCGGATCGCCCTGCTGCGCGATGGCAAAATGGTGCAAGTGGGCTCGCCGACGACGCTGTACACCAAACCCGCCGATGCGTTTGCCGCCAGCTTCTTCGGCGAGGTGAACCAGTTGTCGGGCCGCGTGCATCATTCGCGGGTCGATACGCCGGTGGGATGCCTGACGGTGACGCACCTGGATGAAGGCATGCCCGTCGATGTGCTGATCCGTCCGGAGGCACTGCGCCTGACCCTGGCGGGAGCTGGCGATGTGACGGGCGTGCCCAACCTGGCGCGGGTGGAGGCGTCGCGCCTTCTGGGCCGGACCAGCCTGATCCATCTGTGTGTGACCGACCGCGACGGGGTGCCGCACCACCTGCATGCCCGCGCGCCCGGCCATTTCCTGCCCGAGGATGGCAGCCATGTCTCGGTAACGCTGGAACCGCGACAGGCATTCGTGTTTGCAAAAGGATAATACCGGGCCGCATTGCGGCCACCGGGGCTTTCTGCCATGATCCCGCGCCTTTCCGGAGGTCCGGGATATTGGCATCCCGTTGTCAGGCGGAGTGAAAATCATGGGTGGTCTGGGCGTGTGGGAGATCCTGGTGATCCTGGTGATCATCCTGGTCATTTTCGGCGCCGGGAAGCTGCCGAAGGTGATGGGTGACCTGGGTTCCGGCATCCGCAACTTCAAAGCCAACCTGGCCGACGGCAGCAAGGCGGAGGCGGAGGCACCCCCGCCCGCCAAGACCGATGAAGCGCCGAAGGCCTGATGCACCATGTTTGATATCGGCTGGTCCGAACTGCTTGTGATCGGGGTGGTGGCATTGATCGTCATCGGCCCGAAGGAACTACCCAGGGCGTTGAGCACGCTGGGCAAATGGATGGCCCGCGCCCGCGGCATGGCGCGCGAGTTCCAAAACAATGTCGACGACATGGTGCGCCAGGCGGAACTCGACGAACTGCGCGAACAGGTGCAGAAAGCCCGGAACTTCAACCTGACGGACGAGCTGGAAAAGAGCATCGACCCCGATGGCGGCTTGCGTAAGACCCTGGCGGTGGAGGATTTCACCAGCCCGGCGCAGCAGCCCAAGCCGACGGATCAGCAAACACTGGCCAAGGCCGACCCCAGCGGGGAGGAGATCGCCGATCTGGCCAGTGCCGCTTCGGCCCCGACACCGCTGGTCACCGGCGGCGCGGCCCCGGATGCAGCATCGGCCACGGCGGCCGCTGCTGCCGTCATCGCCAGACCTGCCCTGCCCACGGAACCCAGCAAGGATAAGACACCGTGAGCGAACCAAGCCAACAGGATGAGCTGGAATCGGGCAAGATGCCGTTGCTCGAACATCTGATCGAGCTGCGCAATCGTCTGATGTGGAGCGGCGGTGCGCTTATCGTGGCGTTCGTGGCCTGCTTCGCCGTGGCCGAACACATTTATCAGTTCCTGATGCACCCGCTGGTGCAGGCCCTGGGCGTAAAGGCGGCCGACCGCCGCATGATCTTCACCGCACCCCAGGAATTCTTCCTGACCCAGGTGAAGGTGGCCTTCTGGGCGGGTGCCATGGTGGCCTTTCCCATCATCGCCACCCAGATCTGGAAATTCGTCGCGCCGGGCCTGTACAAGCATGAACGCAAGGCCTTCCTGCCCTTCCTGGTGGCCACACCGGTGCTGTTTTCTTTGGGAGCGGGGCTGGTCTATTTCTTCATCATGCCCATGGCCTTGAAGTTTTTCCTGGGCTTCGAAGTGGAGGCAACGGCGACCACCCTGGCGGTTCAGGCGGAAACACGGGTGGCGGACTATCTGTCGCTGATCATGGCGATGATCTTTGCCTTTGGGCTGGCCTTCCAGCTGCCGGTGCTGCTGACCCTGCTGGTCCGGGCTGGGTTGGTCTCCGCCGATGGGCTGGCGTCCAAGCGCCGCTATGCTATCGTCATCATCTTCGTGGCCGCCGCCATCCTGACCCCGCCCGACGTGATCAGCCAGATCGGGCTGGCGATCCCACTGATTCTGCTTTACGAAGTGTCGGTCTTCATGGCCCGCCGCATTGAGAAGGCGCGTGCCGCGCGGGAAGCAGCGCTGGAAAATTAGAGCATATTTCCAATGACCGGAAACACACGCTAAGCATTCGGTTTCCTCAAGTGCCGGCGCTGTATCCGCAGCTTGGGCACGCCGCAGGGGGCGGCGCGGCGGCCGTCGCCGCCAGCGCTGTTTCCGGTCAGCCGAAAACAGCGCTAAGGGCGGGCAGCGTGCCCACCCGCGTTATCAGATCGAACAAATAGGTTGCAACCGGTTTGAAATTCACTACCATGGTGCGGCGCAGCATCATGGTAGTGATTTCCCCATGAGTATCCGCCCCACCCGGCTTCTTTCCATTCTGGCGTCAATCCTGCTGGTTTGCGCCATGCCGGCTCTGGGCGACCCGCAAGGTGTGTTCCAGGGCGCCTACGTTCTGGCTGAGCCGGAAAGCTGCGGCGTTTCTGCCCGATATCCGAAATCTGAATATAACAGTGACCGTGAGGGATGGGTTGATCTGCGCTTCACCGTGAAGGCGGATGGCAGCATCGCGGATGTCGAACCCGTTACCCAAATGGGAGGCGACGCCTTTGTTGACCAATCCGTCCGCTGGCTGCGCAACTGCCGGTTCAAGCCCGCCATGGAGAATGGCAAGCTTGTGGATACCCAGAACCTGGTGCAGCGTTTCCATTTCGCGATCAATGCTTCAGGGGCCAGCAAGGCGATACGCACCCGTCTGATGGACGTAAACGACATGATCCAGCAGGGAAGGCTGGACGAGGCCGAGGCGGTGCTGGACGCGCTCGAACCGGATGCGCGCATGATCTACGAACTTGTCCATATCTTGCTGCGCCGGGCCTCCATCATGGTCCTGCGCGAGCGATCGGATGTTGCCCTGCTTTACCTATGGCAACTGAGCGGCAGCAACGACTATCTGGAAAAGGACGAGTATGGGCGGTATCTGCGCATGCAGCTGCAACTGGAATTGAAGCACGGCCTGCTGAACAACGCCCTGTGGACGCTGCCCCATTTCAAGGACCTGGGGCAACGTCCGGGCGACGAGAAAATTGTCGAAGCCTTGGAAAAACTGAGGGCCATTGCCGCCTCTGACCAGCCAATGATGATCAATGGCCGCATCCCCGCCGAATGCCGCGGCATGATCTGTCCGTCTACCGAGCCAGGCTGGGACTATTTCCCGGTCAGGCGGACCATATCCTTGACCGGCATTGAAGGAAACCTTAAGCAGGTAGTAGGTTATTGTCGTAATAAAACCTTTAAGATGAAGGCTGAAGCTGACGTGACCTGGACAATCCCGGCCAGTTGGGGGCAGTGCGCCATCCGAGTGACCGGGGAACCGGGCAGCCGCTTCAAGCTTATCGACGAGAATATGTAACCGGTGCCCGCGCCGTCTGACCTGAACGGGCCTCGGCCAAACGGGATGGAGTGGCGATGATGCGTGCGATCAACCCTGCCGGTTGCCTGCTTGGTCTGGCCCTCCTGGTCGGTTCCCCTATGCCGGCAACCGCCCAACCCGCCGTGCAGCAGGCAAGCTACAAGCCGGCGGAACGCGGGGAATGCAAACGCGACTATCCGCTCTATCCGGCGAAGGAGCGGGAGCGCTGGACCGAAGGCTGGGTCGATCTGCGCTTTACCGTGACTGTCGACGGCACGGTGCAGGATGTGGTCATTGCCAACCAGATGGGACGCGGCGAATTTGGCCCGCATACCGTGAACTGGCTGACGGAATGCAGATATTCTCCGGCCCTGCGCAATGGCCAACCGGTACAGGCGCTGAATGTCTTTCAGCGCGTGTTTTTCATGATCGACAAGAAGAGCCAGGGCGCCAGTCCAGAGCTGGCCCGCCGGCTTCGGGCCGTGGATGATCTGCTTGAACAGGGGCAGGCAGAGAAGGCCATGAGTGATCTGGCCGATATCAGCAAGGACAGCACCTATCTCTATGAAATGCTCAACATCATGGCCCGGCGGGCGCAGGCCATGGCCTTGATGAACAAGCCCTATACTGCATTTTTGTACCTGCGCCAGTTGCGCAGCAGCGAGAATGACCTGCCGCTGCGCGAGCAGGCCTGGTTGCGGCGTCTGGCGCTTCGTCTGGCGCTGGCGCAGGGTTTCTATCTTGAAGCCAAGGAGATTGCAGGCCGGATCAAAGATCTGGGCGATCGCGATGGCGATGACCGGTTGGTGAAATCGTTGGCAACATTGACCGCGTTGACCATGTCACCCGAAGCCATTTCGGTCACGGGTCGGGTGCCGGCCGAATGTCAGCCGGAAATATGTTCCGC
>JAIXTS010000449.1 GCA_027483805.1 Azospirillum sp.
AACGCCTATATGGACCCGGACGTGCCCGTCAGTGACGTGGTTGCCGACCCGGCCGCTTTTCTGGAGAAAGAAGGCATGCTGCGTCATCCGCGCATCCCCACCCCCGCCGACATCTATGGCGCCGAGCGCGCCAATTCCCAGGGTTTCGACCTGACCGCGCCGGAGAAGGTGGCGGCATTGACCGACCAGATGCAGGCAGCGCTGTCGCGCAACTGGTCCGCCGGCCCCATCGTGGGCGGGGTGCAACTGGATGGTCCGACCCAGCCGGTGACCGACCCCGCCAACCGGGCCCGCACCGTGGGTACTGTCGTCCTGGCCGACGGCCAAGCCGTTGAGCGCGCCCTGTCCCTGTCCGTCGCGGCGCAGAGGGAGTGGGACCGTGCCGGGGCCGATCATCGGGCATCCTGCCTGGATAAGGCCGCCGACCTGATGGAAGCCGATATGCCTTCCCTGATGGCCCTGCTGGTGCGCGAGGCGGGCAAGACCCTGCCCGACGCCATCGCCGAGGTGCGTGAGGCCGTGGATTTCTGCCGTTACTATGCGGCCCAGGCGCGCACCGGGCTGAAGCCCGTCCTGCTGCCCGGCCCGACCGGGGAGCGTAACGAGTTGCACCTGACCGGTCGCGGCACCTTTGCCTGCATCAGCCCCTGGAACTTCCCGCTGGCCATTTTTGTGGGTCAGGTGGTGGCAGCATTGGTGACCGGCAATGCCGTCATCGCCAAGCCCGCCGAACAGACGCCCCTGATCGCGGCCGAAGCCGTGCGCATGCTGCACAAGGCCGGTGTGCCGGGCGATGTACTGCACCTGCTGCCGGGTGATGGCGCGACGGTCGGTGCCGCCATGGTCGCCGATGCGCGCATCGCCGGTGTGTGCTTCACCGGCTCCACCGAAACCGCCCGCCTGATCAACCGCAGCCTGGCCGACCGTGACGGCGCCATCGTGCCACTGATCGCGGAGACGGGCGGCCAGAACTGCATGATCGTGGACAGCACGGCCCTGCTGGAACAGGTGGTGGATGATTGCGTCACCTCCGCCTTCCAGTCGGCGGGTCAGCGTTGTTCGGCCATGCGTGTCCTGTTCGCGCAGGAGGAGATCGCCGACAAGCTGGCCGACATGCTGGCCGGTGCCATGGACCTGATCCGTCTGGGCGACCCCATCGATGTGGCGACCGATGTCGGCCCCGTCATCGACAATGACGCCCGCGACATCCTGATCGCGCATGCCCAGCGCATGGATGGCGAGGCCCGCCTGATCAAGGCCGTGACCGTGCCGGATGCAGTGCAGAACGGCACCTTCTTTGGCCCGCGCCTTTATGAAATCGACGGTCTGTCGCGCCTGAAGCGCGAGGTATTCGGCCCGATTCTGCATATGGTACGCTTCAAGGCGGCCGATCTGGACAAGGTGGCGGCGGAGATCGCGGCCACCGGTTACGGCCTGACCTTCGGTGTGCATAGCCGTCTGGAAGGCCGCGCGCAGAACCTGTTCAAGACGCTGCCGGTGGGCAACACCTATATCAACCGCAACATGGTGGGCGCGGTGGTCGGTGTGCAGCCCTTTGGTGGCCAGGGCCTGTCGGGCACGGGGCCGAAGGCGGGTGGCCCGCACTATCTGCATCGTTTCGTTACGGAAAAGACGCTGACCGTCAATACAACGGCGTTCGGTGGCAATGCGTCGCTTCTGGAACTGGGAGCATGATATCGCGTCCCCGTGATCGGAAGCGGTCACTGGGCTTCAATCGCCAGCGCCGCCACCCGGCGGCTCGGCTACGGGCCACAGGGTGCGCGGCGGCAGTCGCCACCGTACCCAATCCCGATCAGTTCCACCCACCTTGATTGGGTATGACGAGGTTGGGCCGGGGGGCATGCCCCGCACTCCGGTCCGACGGCAGGAAACAATCAAACTGCTTCCTGTCATAAATAAAATACAACCTTAAGACAGCAATCGACAGTACCGCGCCGTTGGATGGTGGTCTCCCATGCGGGGGGCCGCCGTCCAACGGCTTCATTTTTATGTGAAAAGGGGATATAGGCGTAGGATAGATTTGTGGCGGATCGTGGTTTCCACCCCGGCGTTCCGCGTTCCCTTGGATGGAGTCCGGTTCCGGATGACCGAGATCGCCGATGCCCCGCTGGTTCTGATCGTCGAGGATGAGCCGGCGACCCGTGCCCTGCTGGCCGGATACTTCCATGAGGCTGGTTTCCTGGTGGCTGAGGCCGAAAACGGTAAGCAGACGCGCGAAGTGATGCAGCGTCAGCCGCCCGATCTTGTCCTGCTGGATATCGAACTGCCGGATGAGGACGGGTTCAGCCTCGCCAAGAGCATCCGTGAGATTTCCAATGTCGGCATCATCATCGTCACCCAGCGGACCAATGACGGCGACCGCGTTTTCGGGCTGGAGACGGGTGGCGACGATTACGTGACCAAGCCCCCCAACCCGCGCGAGCTTCTGGCCCGTGCCCGCAACCTGCTGCGCCGCACGCATCCCAGCAAGATGTACAAGGCCGAGGGGGCCGTGCGCTATTTTGCTGGCTGGACCATGGACCTTGCCCGCCGCCGTCTGGTCGATCCGGCCGGGATCGAAGTACGGGTCACGCGGGGCGAGTTCGAACTGCTGGGTCTGCTGGTCCGGTCCGGCGGCCGCGTCGTCACCCGTGATCAGCTGATCGATGCCGTCAGCGGCACCGACCGCAACCCCAATGACCGCACCATCGACGTGCTGGTCAGCCGCCTGCGCCGCAAGATGCAGGATAGCGGCTCACTGGACGTGATCGTGACCGAGAAGGGGTTGGGCTACAGGCTGGCGGCGGAAATCACCGACCAGCCGTGAAGGGGGGGCGGGTTACCCGCCCCCCAGCACGACGCGCGGGCTGACATTGATGCGGCGCAGCGGCGTGCCGCCCGCTGTTTCCACCTCGGCCAGCACGATCTCATAGCCCCACAGGTCGGCCAGATGCTGCATGACCGAGCGGGCTTCCTCCTCCTCCAGCAGGATCTGGTTCATCACATGATGTTCCAGGATCAGCTTGCGGTCGCCGACAAGGTCGACATCAACGATCTGGATATCCGCTTCGGCCCAGGCGATGTCATATTGCCGCGCCAGGGCCTGACGCACCGCACGATAGCCGCGTTCATCATGGATGGCGGCCACCTTCATTTCCGGATCGCGCGCATCATCGGCCACATGGAACAGCCGGAATTTGCGGATCAGGGCGGGTGAGAGGTATTGCAGGATGAAGCTTTCATCCCGGAAATTGGTCCAGGCGTCGCGCAGCGCCCCCATGGCATCGCCCCGTCCCGCCAGATCGGGGAACCAGTAGCGGTCTTCCTGCGTTGGTTGTGTGGCGATGCGTTCGATATCCTGCATCATGGCAAAACCCAGCGCATAGGGATTGATGCCGCCATAGCGACGGTCGTCGAATTCCGGCTGGAAGACCACATTGGTATGGCTGTGCATCGCCTCCATCCAGGCGCCGTCGGTCAGGGCACCGCGTTCATGCAGGGTGGACAGGATGCGGTAATGGCAATAGGTGGCACAGCCCTCGTTCATCACCTTGGTCTGGCGCTGCGGATAGAAATATTGGGCCACATGCCGGACGATGCGCAGAATCTCCCGCTGCCAGCCCTGCAGGCGGGGCGCCTTCTTTTCCAGGAAGTAGAGGATATTCTCCTCTGGCAGTTCCAGCAGCGTGCGACGGCGGTCGCGGTCGGTCAGGGGGCTGGGGCCGCCGGTCTTGGTCGGCACGGTCCGCCACAGGTCGTTGAAAGTGGCCTCCGCATGTTCCAGGCGCTCGCGCGCGCGCTTCGCCTCATTGCGCAGGTCGGGGCCGCGCCGGCGGGGATAGCGGTGGACGCCATGGTTCATCAGGGCATGGGCGGCGTCCAGCACCCGTTCGACCATGGCGTGGCCGTACCGTTCCTCACAATGGGTGATATAGGCCTTGGCGAAGGACAGGTAATCCAGGATGCCGTCGGCGTCGGTCCATTGCTGGAACAGGTAGTTGTTCTTGAAGAAATGGTTATGGCCGAAGGCGGCATGCGCGATCACCAGCGTCTGCATCGTCATGGTGTTTTCTTCCATGATGTAGCTGATGCAGGGGTTGGAATTGATCACGATCTCATAGGCCAGGCCGCGCTGGCCCTTGCGGTACATCGCCTCGTCCCGGGCAAAATGCTTGCCGAAGGACCAGTGCTTGTAAAACAGCGGCATGCCGATGCTGGAATAGGCGTCCAGCATCTGTTCGGATGTTATCACCTCGATCTGGTTGGTGTAGCAATCCAGCCCCATTTCGCCCAACGCCACCTTTTCGATGGCGTCATAGACGCGGCGGACCTTGTCATAGTCCCAGTCGGCGCCGGTATAGAGCGGGGCCGTCTCAAAGGCAGTCAGGGTCATGCGCGCACCTCCGCCGGCTGACCGGCCTTGTCCTTGGCGAAAAGCTCGCGAAAGACGGGATAGATTTCCTTGCGTTCGGTCACGCGCCGCATGGCCAGCGCGCCGCCGGCATTGATCTGCTTGTAGGTGCGCCAAAGGTCGGTTTCGCGCGGGCCGCCGCCATAGGGCAGGCCCGGCATCATGCCTTCCTGCCCCACCTCCAGATAGGCGTAATACTGACAGTCGGGCAGGATCGCGTCGGTCATCAGTTGTGCTGTCTTGGTATTGTCCGACAGGGCATTGTCGCCGTCGCTGGCCTGTGCCGCGTAGATGTTCCATTCGGCCGGCGGATAGCGTTCCTTGATCACCCGCGCCATTTCCTCCAGCGCGGTCGACACCACCGTGCCCCCGGTCTCCGCGCTGTAGAAAAAGGTTTCCTCATCCACCTCTGCCGCGCGGTGGGTGTGGCGGATGAAGACCACGTCCACATGCTTGTACCGCCGCGACAGGAACAGGTAGAGCAGCATGTAGAAACGCTTGGCCAGGTCCTTCATATGCTCCGTCATGCTGCCCGACACATCCATCAGGCAGAACATCACGGCCTGTGCCGCCGGCCTTGGCGTGGCCGCAAAGCGGTTGTAGCGGACATCGACGGGGTCGATATAGGGGATGCGCTGTGTGCGTTTCAGCGCCTCGGACAGTTCCAGGCGCGCCTGCTCCAGCCGCTCGCGGTCGCGTCCCGTCCGTTCCAGATCATCAATCTCCTGCCGCAGGGCCTTGATCTCATCACCGGTTGGACGGTGCAAGGCCATGCGACGGGCCAGGCTGTTGCGCATGGTGCGCACCAGATTGAGGTTGGTGGGTGATCCCGCCACCGAGTAGCCCCCACGGTGCCAGTCCATGGCGTCCGTCACGGCCAGCTTGCGCTTGGCCAGATCGGGCAGTTCCAGATCCTCCAGGAACAGGTCGATGAATTCCTCCCGGCTCAGCACGAAGCGGAATTCGTCCTGGCCGTCGCCATCATCCGATCCCTGATTGCCGCCGGCCCCGCCACCGCCCTGTGGCGGTCGCTTGATCTTGTCGCCCGACAGGAACTCCTTGTTGCCGGGCACGACATAGTCACGCTGGCCGCCCGTGGAGGACCGGCGCAGGGTGGGTTCCCGGATGCCGTCGGGGGAGATGGCGATATCGCCGCCCATGTCAATGTCACGGATGCCCCGCTTGGCCGAGGCGTCGCGCACGGCCCGCATTACCTGTTCCTTGGCGCGGCGCAGGAACCGCTGGCGGTTCGCCAGACTTTTACCCGAAGGATTAAGACGTCGGTCGACAATGGTGAACAAGGTTGCACCGTCCTTTCGATGGGGGCCGAACCCGTCGCCCCTCTCCCACCGTGGCGGGAGAGGGGCAGGCCATCACCCAGCCTGTTTCACCCGCATGTACCATTCGACCAGACGGCGCACCTGACGTTCGGTGTAGCCGCGCGCCATCATGCGGTTGACGAACTCGCTGTGCTTTTTCTCCGTGTCGCTGTCCTTCTTGGAACCGAAACTGATGACCGGCAGCAGTTCCTCCACCTGGCTGAACATCCGCTTCTCGATGACGTCACGCAGCTTTTCATAGCTGGTCCAGGACGGGTTGCGCCCGCTGTTGCCGGCCCGCATGCGCAGCGCGAACTTCACCACCTCGTTGCGGAAATCCTTGGGATTGGCGATGCCTGCCGGCTTTTCGATCTTGGTCAGTTCCTGATTCAGCAGATCGCGGTTCAAAAGCTGGCCGGTGTCCGGGTCCTTGAAGTCCTGATCCTCAATCCAGGCGTCGGCATAGTCGACATAGCGGTCGAACAGGTTCTGGCCGTAATCATGGTAGCTTTCCAGATAGGCCTTCTGGATTTCATTGCCGATGAATTCCGCATAACGCGGCGCCAGCTCGCCCTTGATGAACTCCATGTACTTTTTCTCCACCTCGTCGGGGAACTGCTCCCGCTTGATGGATTGTTCCAGGATATACATCAGGTGGACGGGATCGGCCCCGACCTCGGTATTGTCATAGTTGAAGGTGCTGGCCAGGACCTTGAACGCGAAGCGGGTGTAGATGCCGTTCATCCCCTCATCCACGCCGGCCGCGTCCTTATATTCCTGCATGGTCTTGGCCTTGGGGTCCGTCTCCTTCAGGCTTTCCCCGTCATAGACCCGCCTCTTGCTGAACAGGTTGGAATTGCCATGGTCGCGCAGGCGGGACAGCACCGTGAACCGCGCCAGCATTTCCA
>JAIXTS010000260.1 GCA_027483805.1 Azospirillum sp.
CGGCCAGCACTTGTACTGCTATGGCAATCAGCCCATGGGAGGATCAACGCACATGGCCGAACGCCGGAAGCCCCTGGTCATCGTCACGCGCAAGCTGCCGGACGCCATCGAAACCAGGATGATGGAGCTGTTCAATACGCGCCTGAACCTGGATGACCACCCGATGAGCCGGGCCGAACTGGAAGAGGCGGTGAAAACCGCCGATATTCTGGTCCCCACCGTCACCGACGTCATCGACGAAGCCCTGCTGAACCAGGCCGGGCCGCAATTGAAGATGATCGCCAATTTCGGCAATGGTGTGGACCATATCGACCTGCGCGTTGCCCGCAACAAGGGCATCCTGGTCACCAACACGCCGGGCGTGCTGACCGAGGATACGGCCGACATGACCATGGCGCTGATCCTGGCCACCGCCCGCCGCCTGTCGGAAGGCGAAAGGCTGGTCCGGTCCGGACAATGGACGGGCTGGGCCCCCACCGTCATGCTGGGCTCGCGTCTGGCGGGCAAACGCCTGGGCATCATCGGCATGGGCCGCATCGGCCAGGCCCTGGCCCGGCGTGCCAAGGCCTTCGGCCTGTCCATCCATTATCATAACCGCAAGCCCGTCCACCCGGAGGTGGAGGCGGAACTGGATGCCGCCTATTGGGAAAGCCTGGACCAGATGCTGGCGCGCATGGATATCGTGGCCATCACCTGTCCGCGCACGCCGGCGACATATCATCTGCTGAACGCACGGCGTCTGGCCCTGCTGAAATCCACGGCCATCCTGGTCAATATCAGCCGCGGCCAGGTGGTGGATGAGGCGACTCTGGCCCGCATGCTGCAACGGCGTGAGATCGGGGCGGCGGGCCTGGATGTGTATGAGGATGAGCCCAATGTCGATCCCAAGCTTTTGAAGCTGGACAATGTCGTCCTGCTGCCGCACATGGCCTCGGCCACCCTGGAAGGCCGCATCGACATGGGCGAGAAGGTGATCGTCAATATCAAGACCTTCGTCGATGGCCACCAGCCGCGCGACCGCGTGCTGGAAATGATGTTCTGAGGGCAACATCCCCGTTCGGCGGCTTGCCCACCCTGCTGCGCTGCAACATACTGGTCACCCCTGATCAGGAATGGAGCCGGCGCGGATGGTGGAGCAAGCCCCCCTTGTCACCTATGATGATTTCCAGAAGCTGGATATCCGCGTCGGGACCATCGTCAGGGCCGAGCCCTATCCGGAGGCGCGCAAACCTGCCATCAAGCTCTGGGTCGATTTTGGCGATCCCATCGGCATCCGCCGGTCATCGGCCCAGATCACGGCCTATTACCAGCCCGAGACGCTGCTGGGCCGGCAGGTGATCGGCGTCGTCAATTTCCCGCCCCGCCAGATCGGCAAATTCATCTCCGAGGTCCTGGTCCTGGGCCTGCCCAGCGCCGAGGGGGAGGTCGTGCTGCTTTCCCCTGACCAGCCCGTGCCCAATGGCGGTCGCCTGTACTGATGCCCCTGGCGGCCAAGGCTTCCGCTTCCAAGGGCACATCCTGCGCAACGCTGTGAAACACGGAATGGGTCTGCGTTTCGCAGCGCCTGGGTCGTTCGTTCGGAACCGCCCATCCTGCGCAACCGTATGAAACAGAAAACGGGCGTCTGTTTCAGAGGCAACGCCCCCCCCGACGGGGGCGGCGTGAGCATGGAAGCGGCGTCGATGATGCCATGTTATCATGGCATGGGAAATAAGTCAGCATATGGCGCCTGCCCGGCGGTGGCGGGTGCTTCGCCGCCCGTGCCCAACCCTATCCTTTCGGTCCCCTGTCCTGCCGCTGCCAGTGTCCAGATCCCGGTGTAGGATGCGTCCAGAGAGGTGCTGGCGCCGATGCATGACGTTTTCCGGTTGGATGACCTGACCAATGATGCCCAGCACATGGCGCTGGCACATTGGCTTTGTATCGCCCGACAGGATGCGAGCGTGCCCCTGTCGCGGGTAATGGCCGGCGGGCTTGCCCTTGCCTGTCGGGATCATGGCGTATTGCTGGATATGTCCGCCGGTGCCGTCCGCGAAGCGCGCGTGGTCAGCGCCGGCCCGTCCGTGACCCAGGCGTTGGGGATCGATCCCGTGGGCATGAGCCTGTCGGCACTGATGCCCGCCAGTTATGTTGCCGATCTTATCCCCGCCTATGCCTTCTGCGCCGGCAGTTTTCGGCCGCTTTCCTGTCTGGATGAGGTGACCTATGCAGATGGGGCACGCATGCTGGTCCGGCGTCTGGTTCTGCCGCTGGAACGCCAGCAACCCGGTGGTGCCTTCGCCGCCCGGTATCTGCTGATGATATATGACCCGACCGCGGGAGAAGAGATGGGCAAGGTCGGCAGCGGTATCTGCCGGACCATGATCGGGACCCGGTCGCTGGGGGCGGCGGTCTTCCGCGACCGCTCGGGGTGAGTATCAGGCCGGCGGCAGGGGGGCCGGTTCGGGGTCCCCCTCCAGGCCGTTGCCAGGGCCGGCGGGCTTCACGGCGGCCAGACGCTGGACGATGGCGGCCTTGGGGCTGGACACTTCCCCCTGTTCAAACGCCACCACCTGCAGCCGCTGCTCCGCCGCCAGACGCAGCAATTCCCCCTCACGCAGCAGGAAGGCCGGGCTGGACGGGCGGCCATGGCGCTGATTGCCATTGGCGAAGGTCTCGTACAGGAGCAGTCCGCCGGGTTTCAGCGCAGCGACAAGGGCCGGCAGCAGGGGGCGGTGCAGATAGTTGGTGACGACGATCCCGTCGAAGCCCGACAGGGCAGGCGGCCAGCCGTCCGGCCCCTCCAGATCGGCCTGGATCAGGGTCACGCCCGCCCGCCCCGCCAGGTCGGCGACACCGCGCAGGTCGATATCCACGCCGGTAACGGTCAAGTCCCGGTCGCGAAAATGGCGCAGATGCCGGCCGCCGCCACAGGCCACGTCCAGCAGGGTGGACCCGGCGCGCAGCAGCGGTGCGAAGCGGACGATCCAGGGGGAGGGCGGCGCGAAGGGCAGGGCATGGGTCATGCGGGCGATGCTACGGGCTGTGCACCATAAAGGGAAGGCGGCAGGGCATGGTCCGGCAGCAGCCAGGCGCAAGCCCTCGCGACATGGCACCCCGGACCCGCAACGGGCTTGCCGGCCGAACCGCAACAGGCCATCTATCTGTCATCATCCTGACCAATCGCCGTGACATGATCCTGTTCGATCTGAAATGCAGCCAGGGCCACCGGTTCGAAGGCTGGTTCCGCAACGGTGCCGCGTATGAGGCACAGGCGGCTTCCCATGCCATCACCTGCCCGATCTGCGGCGACGCCAGGGTCGAAAAGGCCCCCATGGCGCCGGCCATCGCCAAGGGTGGCCGGTCGCGCGACCGCGACGCGCCGCCGCCCGCCGCCGTGGCGGACACCCCCGTACCGGCAGTCGCTGCGCCCGTGCCCATGCCCGATGCGGTGAAGGAAGCGCAGGCCGAAATCCTGCGCCACCTGCGCGACCTGCGGTCCCAGGTGGAAAAGAATGCTGATTATGTCGGCGACCGTTTCGCCGAAGAGGCACGCAAGATCCATTATGGCGAGGTGGAAAGCCGCGCCATCTATGGCGAAACCTCCCCCGAACAGGCCGAAGCCCTCCGCGAGGAAGGTGTACCAGTGGCCGCCATTCCCTGGCTGCCTGTGGAGAACTGAACCGGAAGCCCGCAGGGACGCAGCCATGCCCCGACAGGCGCGGAAATCCACGGATTCCGCTTGACCGGGGGCGGGCTTTGGCGCATCAACCCACGCATATCGACGCCCGCCCGCGCGGGACCGTGCTGGACGACATCCCGGCCCGGCCCCGCGACGCGTGGGCGCGTACCCATTCCGGCATACCGGAATCCGGTCGATAGGGTGTCTTCACAGGCGCCGGGTGCGTTTATCCTTCAATCATCTTATGTGGAGACATCCGATGTCGATCACGGCTGAGCGCAAGACTGCGCTGATCGAAGAGTACAAGACCAAGGAAGGCGATACCGGTTCGCCGGAAGTGCAGGTCGCCATCCTGACCGAGCGCATCAACAACCTGACCGAACACCTGAAGACCCACTCGAAGGATTTCCATTCGCGTCGTGGTCTGCTGGTGATGGTCGGTCAGCGCCGTCGTCTGCTGGATTACACCAAGTCCAAGGATAAGGCTCGCTATGACAGCCTGATCCAGCGCCTGGGCCTGCGCCGCTAAGGCGTGGGGCGGATCGCGACGGGTCAACCCGCACACCCAAGGTGATGTTCGACGTGAACATGCAGCCCACCGCATTCACCCCGTTCCCGCACCGCTCCGGCGGTGGGGGATGGCGTGCCGGCGGCAGGCCCCTGGGCGGTTGCAACCGTCGGGACCCGCATCAGAGTTGAGGTGTGAACGGCCAGCCGGGACCCCTTCCGGCTGGCCGTTTTCGCATGCGCGACATTTGGTCCCGCGCAGAAATGCTGTATTGAAGGGGCAAGAAACAGGCGGGGCCGTCCGAACGGGCCCCGGCCCGGCCGCCCAATCCGGGGTGTTGCGGGTTTCGGATGGAAGGATCGATACGATGTTCAAGGTGTTCCGCAAGGAAATGGAATGGGGCGGCCGCAAGCTGGTCATCGAGACCGGCAAGATCGCCCGTCAGGCCGATGGCGCCGTCATGGTGAGCTATGGCGACACGGTCGTGCTCTGCACCGCCGTCGGCGCCAAGTCGCCGAAGCCGGGCGTGGATTTTTTCCCGCTGACGGTGAATTACCAGGAAAAGGCCTTCGCCGCGGGCAAGATCCCCGGCGGCTTCTTCAAGCGTGAAGGCCGTCCCACGGAAAAGGAAGTGCTGGTCAGCCGCCTGATCGACCGCCCGATCCGTCCGCTGTTCGTCGATGGCTACCGCTGCGAGACGCAGGTCGTCTGCACCGTGCTGAGCCATGATCTTGAGAATGATCCCGACATCGTGGCCATGATCGGTGCGTCCGCCGCGCTGACCATTTCCGGCCTGCCCTTCCTGGGCCCCATCGGTGCCGCCCGCGTCGGTTACGAAAATGGTCAGTTCATCCTGAACCCGACCGCCGACCAGATGGAAAACGCCACCCTGGACCTGGTCGTCGCCGGTACGCAGGAAGGCGTGCTGATGGTCGAGTCCGAGGCCAAGGAGCTGTCGGAAGAAGTGATGCTGGGCGCCGTCATGTTCGGCCATGCCCAGTTCCAGCCGGTGATCGACCTGATCATCAGCCTGGCCGAGGATTGCGCCAAGGAACCGCGCGACATCGCCCCGCCGGCCTTTGACAAGGCCGCTGTGAAGGCCCGCATCCTGGAAGTCGCTGGCGCCGATGTGAAGGCCGCCTATTCGATCCTGGTCAAGCAGGAGCGTTATGCCGCCGTCGGTGCCGCCAAGGACAAGGCCAAGGCTGCGCTGAAGGACGAGTTCGCGCCCGAAGCCATTTCCGAAATGTTCAAGGAAGTGGAAGCCGACGTGCTGCGCGGCGCGGTCCTGGAGACCGGCAAGCGCATCGATGGCCGCACCACCGTGGATATCCGCCAGATCGTGGCCGAAGTGGGCATCCTGCCCCGCGCCCATGGGTCGGCCCTGTTCACGCGCGGGGAGACGCAGGCCCTGGTCGTTGCCACGCTTGGCACCAACCAGGATGAGCAGATCATCGACGCGCTGGAAGGCGAATACCGCGAAAGCTTCATGCTGCATTACAACTTCCCCCCGTACAGCGTGGGTGAAGCCGGCCGCATGGGCAGCCCGGGCCGTCGCGAGATCGGCCATGGCAAGCTGGCCTGGCGCGCCATCCACCCGCTGCTGCCGTCCAAGGAAGATTTCCCCTACACGCTGCGTGTGGTGTCGGAGATCACCGAGTCCAACGGTTCCTCCTCCATGGCGACCGTCTGCGGTACGTCCCTGTCGCTGATGGATGCCGGCGCCCCGCTGGCCCGCCCCATCGCCGGCATCGCCATGGGCCTGATCAAGGAAGGCGAGAAGTTCGCCGTCCTGTCCGACATCCTGGGTGATGAAGATCACCTGGGCGACATGGACTTCAAGGTCGCCGGCACCGAAGCGGGCGTCACCGCCCTGCAGATGGACATCAAGATCACTTCCATCACGGAAGAGATCATGAAGGTCGCCCTGGCGCAGGCCCAGAAGGGCCGCATCCATATCCTGGGCGAGATGAACAAGGCGCTGAACACCGCGCGCGGCGAAGTGTCGGGCAATGCCCCGCGCATCACCGTCATCAACATCCCCAAGGA
>JAIXTS010000177.1 GCA_027483805.1 Azospirillum sp.
ATGCTGGTCGTCGGCGCGCGCGAGGCGGAGCAGGGAACCGTCGCTATGCGTCGTCTTGGCTCCAATGCGCAGGAAATCCTTGCCCTTGACGCCGCCCTTGCTAATCTGTCGGAAGAGGCGCGTCCCCCTGCGGATGCGTCCTCGACCGATTCTGCGTTCTAATGACCCTTCGCGGTCCGGGCCCCACGGTCCGGACCGCACCACCACCAGGCACAAACAACAAACGTAACGGACGCGCCAGCCCCCTTCGGCACATCTTGCTGCCCACCGGGCGGCCGTCCCAGGAAAACAGGAGAAGTTTCCATAGCCAGGCCTACCACCCAAGACCGTGAACCCCAGCGCGACGGTCCCCGCATCAACCGTGAAATCAACGTACGCTCCGTCCGTCTGGTCGATGCCAATGGCGAGATGGTCGGTGTCGTCAGCCTGCGCGACGCCCTGTACGCCGCGGAAGAGGCGGGACTCGACCTTGTGGAGGTCAGCCCCAACGCCGATCCGCCGGTCTGCAAGATCCTCGACTATGGCAAGTACAAGTACGAGGCGCAGAAAAAGGCCAACGAGGCCCGCAAGAAGCAGAAGATCATCGAGGTCAAGGAAATCAAGCTGCGTCCGAACATCGACGAGCATGATTATGAGATCAAGATGAAGGCCATGCGCCGCTTCCTGGAAGAGGGCGACAAGGTCAAGGTCACCATGCGCTTCCGTGGCCGCGAAATGGCCCACCAGGATATCGGCATGGCCGTTCTGGTGAAGGTCCGCGAGGCGTTGGACGATCTGGGCAAGGTCGAACAGATGCCGAAGCTGGAAGGCAAGCAGATGATCATGGTCCTGGCGCCGCGCTGACCGGCCGCCGACGGGATGATCAACAAAAAGGCCGTACCCCCAAGGGTGCGGCCTTTTTTATTTGGGCTGGTGTGATGCCACAGGCCCTGAACTTATACCAAGGGTCATTGACAATGACCCTTGGAGGCCGGCGACCGCCGGCCCGCGCACCCATGTGCGCGCCAGCCAAGCCCACGGATGTGGGCGCCCGGCGCTTGAAGGGCAGAAAATCCTGACCAGCGGTCACAGGCCTGCGCCGTTGACAACAGGGAACGGCCAGAACCGAAGACCCAAAAAGATATGGCCGGGCGGTGGGGGCCGCCCGGCCACAGGGGACGAGAGAGATAAAGATGTACTAGCTGTCAGTGAGAAGGCGGCGGCGGGGACCGGAGAGTGGGGAAGCGGTCCCCGCCGACCTCTCATGATGGACCGAGGGGGCTGGGGGGGTGTGGGGCTTGGGGCCCCGTCGATCCATGTCTGCACCTTATTCCGGGCCCGCTGTCAGGACCCTTTCGGGAAGATGAACAAAGTTTCATCTGCGGCAGCTTGAAACCGGACCCGGCCGGCCCCACCGTCATCGTCCGGCATGGATGACAGAATTGTCATTCGCCTGTCAGTCGCCTGTGGGCAGACCCCTGGCAGGCTGCAACCATCAAAAGCGCCGCCGGAGCAAACCGGCGCCGCATGGCAGAGAAAAAGAATGGAGACGATGATGTCGCTTGCCACCGCCCAGGCCCTCCGCCGCAACCTGGCCATGGCCCTGCTGGCCGGTACAGCCCTGCTGGCCCCGGCAGCCTTCCAAACCGCCCACGCCGCCCCGGCGGAGGTGCTGGCCAATGGCGGCGTCGCCGATCTGGTGGAGCGTGTGTCCCCCGCGGTGGTGACCATCACCGCGGCGCAGACCGCCACCGCACGCACGGCGGTCCGCGGCAACCTGCCGCCGGAGCTGGAGGAATTCCTGCGCCGCTTCGGCATGCCGGGTCTGCCGGGCCAGGGTGGCAATGAGCAGGGCCGCAGCGCCCCCGTGGCCCGTGCCCTGGGCTCTGGCTTTGTCTTCGACGCATCGGGTTATGTCGTGACCAACCGTCATGTCATTGCCGACGCCGATAAGGTCACGGTCGCCTTCAGCGACGGGACGGAGCGTGAGGCGGAGATCGTGGGCGAGGATGAGCGGACGGACCTGGCGGTGCTGAAGGTGAAGACCGACAAGCCCCTGCCCGCCCTGAAATTCGCCGACAGCGACAAGGTGCGCGTGGGCGATGTGGCCGTGGCCGTGGGCAATCCGTTCGGGCTGGGCGGCACGGTGACCGCCGGCATCGTCTCAGCCCGCTCACGCGATATCGGCTCCGGCCCTTATGACGACTATATCCAGTTGGATGCCTCTATCAATTCCGGCAATTCCGGCGGCCCGACCTTCAACATGGCGGGCGATGTAATCGGCATCAACACGGCCATCTTCTCCCCCAATGGCGGGTCGGTGGGCATCGGCTTCGCCATCCCCTCCAATCTGGCCAAACCGGTGGTGGAGGCGCTGAAGCGCGACGGCAAGGTGGAACGCGGCTGGCTGGGCGTGAACCTGCAGGGCGTGACCAAGGAACTGGCCGATGGTCTGGGCCTGTCGAAGGAAGGCGGCGCCCTGATCGCGGCGGTGGAACCGAAAAGCCCGGCAGAGAAGGCAGGCTTGAAGGCCGGTGACGTGGTTCTGTCTGCGGCCGGCAAGCCCATCAAGGATACACGCGACCTGGCCCGTCAGGTGGGCATGGTGAAGCCGGGCACGAAGCTGGATCTGGCCCTGTGGCGCGATGGCAAGGAAAAGACCCTGGCCGTGATGGTCGAACAGGCCCCAGGTCAGCCGCAGCAGCGCCTGGCCAAGGTCGAAACCCAGAAGCAGGAGGGGGAGGACGTGGCCGGCCTGAAACTGTCCAGCCTGAACAGCCAGTGGCGCCAGCGCCTGCGCCTCCCCGACGATGCCGCGGGTGTGGTCGTCCTGAATGTAAGCGACGGGGTGGAAGGCCTGCGCCCCGGCGACGTGATCACCTCGGTCAACAACAACGCCGTCACCCAGCCGTCCGACGTGGCGACCCAGGTAAAGGCCGCCTCCAAGGCCGGCCGCAAAAACGCCCTGATCCAGGTCCGTCGCGGCGAAACCACGGCCTTCCTGACCATCCCGGTGGATGTGGGCTGAAGCTTACGGGCAACAGGGGGACGCGGGCCAACCGCTTCCCCCTTTTTGCTGCCCCGATAAAACAGGCACAGCAAAACCGACCGCCACATGTCGCGCGGCCGCCGGAAGCGATCAAATTTTTAAAGGGAAAACTGGAGCGGGTGAAGGGAATCGAACCCTCGTCGTAAGCTTGGGAAGCCGTTTTTTGGGGGGCGAGGACGGGGGATTTGTCACTTATCTCATTGTTATAATTAGATCAACAGAGACATAGAGATTCTGCTGAGGCACTGGAGCGCCATATTCAGTGTCCCAAATTGTCCCAGTAGCAGCGGGGGCATAAAAATCGTGTCAATTGCTATTTTTGCATATCGATAGTGACCGCAGGTCGGGCGCACGCCTCTCGACCGTGGCTATAGAGATAGTCGTTAGAGACAACAACAGTGGCAGCCATGTCAAACACCATCCCGCCGATCCTGACCAGAGAAGAGGTATCCCAGCACTATCGCGTCTCCACCCGCACCCTCGTCCGCTCGGGGCCGCCCTTTGCAAAAGTCGGTCGCAAAGTGCTCTACAGGGCCGTCGATGTCGATGCCTGGCTTGAAAAGCATCTTGTGCAGCGCCCAACAGCCAATGAGCGCCCGCTCCGCCGAGGCCGCCCGACCAAGGCAGAGACGATACGCCGGAAGCAGGCAGCTGCGATGCGCAGAACATCCGAAAGCTGAACGCCCATTCCGCACGCCCTCACAAACACGTCACCACCACTTGCTTTTGCCATGCTTGATCCTGACGACATTGCCACGGGCGTGCGACGGCGCGCCGCCACCAGGGACCTGTTGAATCGCTGGGGGTGGACCTACTTCGTATCGCTGGCGACAAACGACCCAATGCTGAGCCCCACCAAAATGCGCGAGCTGATCCGGGATTGGGACGCACGGGTCAACCGCAAGCTCAACGGCCCACGCTGGCAGAAACAGCCAGAGACGCGGCTGTGGTCCGTCTATGCCCTGGAAAAGCCGACGACCAATCCGCACTGGCATGCGCTGGTCATGATCGAACACCCAGACCCCGCCAAGCGAGCGTGGCAGCTGGAGCAGTTTCCTGCCATCGCTGAAGCCGCATGGATCGATCTGGTCAAGTCAGGGACTGTTGATGTCCAGTTAGTCTATGATCAGCGAGGAGCGATCAAATATATTGCCAAGCAACTCACCAATTCACTACAATACGAGCAGCTTATCTTCCCTGGTGAGCTGAAATAGGGGCAACTGCCTCGGGCGCGTTCGGCAACGCCACGGGCCCAGCGACCACCCGATCTATTCGAACGTCAGCCGCCTGTTCCAGGCGGTAATCTCGTTCTATTGCCTAACACCTTCCGACACACCGAACAGTTGGGAGAGCCCAGGGAGCGCAGCGACCGACAGGCTCTCCCCCGGCCCGAAGGGCCGGTCATCGACGAGACGCTTCCAGCACTACAATCCAGCTCCGTATCTACTGGATAGTAGGACCGGCCTGGTCGTCATCCTCAACAGAGTCATCCTCTTCAGAGTCATCCTCTTCAACCGGGCCATCGGAAAGGCGCAGGCCAAGGTGCTCCATCGTTCCAAACTTGACGGGGCCGGTCGCCCGGAAGAGATACGAATCCTCGATGTTAATCTTCTGCAAACCACGTTTGGGGCGGACGGTAGAAGCGGTTGGCCGAAGTTTCTTCATCACTGGCGTTCCGAAATTCGAGAAGGCCCAGCTTGCTGCCACGCCAACGTTGGTGAACCTTCCTGTGAACTTCAGCTCAACGCAAGCCCTCTGATGAGCGAAGATCAGCGACATCATAAGAGGAGGAAGTCCTAGAAATCGGCAAGCTCCCCGACCCGGATGCAGCCTTTGTGGCAGCAAGTTGTTTCCCATCCTTGGATGTCCGGGAGACCGGAACCAAGAAGCCGTTTATGGACCCCTTCCCTGACCGTCATAGCCGTTGGCTAACTCCAAGCAGGATATCCTTGGCAGGGACCTTGCGTATCCGGTTAAAGGACACGCCCATCAAATGTCGGGTGCTGTCGGCGGATTGACGGGGTGGGTTCTGCGGTTTATACAATTGTCTAAACTTTCCCTGCACAGGAGCCACCCATGATTGAGCTGACCGCGAAGAAATGGGGCAATGGCATTGGTGTCCTGCTGGATAAGCAGGCGCGCGAGCTGCTGGGTGGGATCGGCGAGAATGATAAGCTCTATCTCACTCGCACACCGGATGGCCTGCGCATTACACCGTATAATCCGGATTTCGAGCGGCAGATGACGGAGGCCCGCAAAATCATGAATGACCGGCGTGCCGTCCTTCGTGAGCTTGCGAAATGACCGCGTCAGCACCAGCCGATCCGTATTGGATTGCAGTGGAAGTCGTCCTCGCAATCCACGAGGAACAGATTGCCGAGCATGGCGGCGGCGCCGGCATCCGGGATCGCGGCCTGCTCGACTCCGCCCTCGCTCGTCCACGCAATGCCATAAGCTATGGCGACCCCGATCTGTGTGACCTGGCAGCAGCCTACGCTTTCGGCATCGCTCGCAACCACCCCTTCATCGACGGCAACAAGCGCACGGCTTTCGTCGTGTGCGAGCTGTTTCTTGCTCTCAATGGCCTAACGCTGATCGCGGATGACGCAGATTGCGTGTTGACGATGGTGGCGCTGGCGGCGGGGGACCTGCCGGAAGATGCTGTCGCGGCTTGGCTGCGCGATCACACACGCTCGCGATGAGGCCTGACACAGGCCGCTTCACAATGCGAACGCCAGGCTTGATGTTGTGGGTGGGTGCCTTGAGCGGATAGGCATGGTAGGGGCTTTACAGGCATATCAGTGAATGCTACAAAATACCTGTATGCGCCTTGGGAATCGCTACTTGTAGCCCCCTCGGACATAGACATGGGGGGCGGGCTCGCGGGCACCGCCCCCTCTTCATTTATGGGCTTTCGCTGCGGCGGTGGCTGGTTAAACACTGCCTGCCTCTGCGTCTTATGCGTCGCGACGTCGACCTCGATCAGGGTGGTCACCGGGCGTGTTGCGGAACCCAGCGTTTATCCGCAGCGGAAGCATACCGCGGGGCCTGACCTTAGCTTCCGTGGTGGCGCTGGGATCGACACCCCGGCCCTGATCACGCCGACAAGGGCAGAGCGTTGAGATCGGCACGCACCTGCCGCCACCCCGGAAGGTTCTTGTCCAGGATGCCCAAAAACACTTCGTCGTGTTTCGCGGACAGGAAATGCGCCATCTCATGCAGGACGACATAATCCAGCGCCGCCAGCGGCTTCTTGGCAAGGTCGAGATTGAGCCACACCAAGCCCTTGCCAGGATTGCAGCTTCCCCATTTGGTTCGCATGAGTTTGATCCCGAGCCTTGGCTCAGGCACGCCCAACCGCTCCGACCATTTCTCCATGCGTGGTGCTGCCCGCTCCCGCAGCAGGCCGCGATACCAAGAGGCCAGCCAGTTTGCTTTTTGAGCGGTGGTTGACCCGGTTGGCACGATCATCAGCAGCCGATCGGACGGGTCCAGCTGGATCGAACACCGGCTTGTTTCCTGGGGACGAACCAACAGGCGAAGCGGCTTGCCAAAAACATAGTGGGTCTCGCCAGAAATGTATCGGCGTTCTGTCTGTCGGGCCTGACCGGCAAATTCTCTCTGCTTCTTTTTGATCCATCCCAGGCGGGTAACAACCGCAACCCGGACAGCATCGGTGCTGACGGCGGTAGGCGCGGCTACGCGCACGCGACCATGCGGTGGGTAGACACCGATATGCAGGTTCTTGATCGGCTTGCGGACCAGTTCCACCGCCATCCCGGCGACGTGGATTGTCTCAGTATTCATCATGTGACCGAATGATCTCAATGACCCTGTCCACGGCTTCATCGGTGTCCAGGACGCGGAGCAACACCTGCCGAAGCATACGCTCCTTCATCCTGTTCCCACGCCAGCCAGTTTGGGCGGTGCTACGAATGACATCATCCACGGTTAAAGCGGTTGCCTCATCCTGGCTGAGGTTATCAAAGAGCGCCTTCCGGCCCGGAGAATCAATGGTCGCCGGATAATCGCCACCATGGCCCGCCTTGACGGCCCGGACCAACTCCGCGATTTGCTCCAGATACGCCGCATAGGCCAATGCGTCGTCTTTGCGCTTTTTGACAAGGTCGGTGAGAAGCGCCGACATTCTCTCGTAGAACTTCGGATTCACCGGGGTTTCGTCGATGATCAGCCGCCGAACATTGTTTTCGATGGCCTCGGCAACGTTCTCATGGCTCTTCTTCAAGGGGGCGGGCAGTTCCTCTTCGACCTTCGCCCCCTTACTGGCGACCAGGTCGATTAAGCTGATGTCGTCGAGGTGCGAGATCACCTCAGACTCATCGGCCTTGATGTAGGTGTCGATCAGATGCCGCATCGCGGGCTCAAACAGCTTCATATCGACGGCGTCGCCGCTGTGCAGCCGAACCGCATCACGGATGGAGATCGCCCTGTCCACCTCACCCCGATACTGAGACAATTCTAGATCGTTGATGCCAGATGCTGCGGGATCGTCCGCAACGGCGGCATATGCGCGGGCATAGGCCCCGGCCAGCTTATACAGTGCCTGTCGTCTGCGGGCCTTCTCCTCTGATTGAGCTTCAGAGCCTGATCCGTCGGTGCTGGAGAAATAGGCCAGGATCTGTGCGTCCCCTTTCGGCTGTTCCACCGGGTCGAGCAATCCAAACCACGCATCGCGCGCCGTCATGAGGTCCTCACCGGCCTTTTCTGCGC
This sequence comes from Azospirillum sp., assembly GCA_027483805.1. Classification (GTDB taxonomy): domain Bacteria; phylum Pseudomonadota; class Alphaproteobacteria; order Azospirillales; family Azospirillaceae; genus Niveispirillum. The sequence goes on from JAIXTS010000177.1 coordinate 7,760, forward strand.
GCGAGGAGATTAGCCCTTCAACATCCGCCGCATCGAAGGCATCGAAAGCGCCGGACGTATAGTCATCCACAGCGGTCTCGATGTTCTTGAACAGGTCCTTGTAATCAACAACGTAGCCGTAATCTTTGTCATCGCCGTCCAACCGGTTCACGCGGCAGATCGCCTGAAACAGGCCGTGATCCCGCATCTGTTTGTCGATGTAGATGTAGGTGGCTGTGGGTGCGTCGAACCCGGTGAGGAGGCGGCTGACGACGATCAGGAGCTTCATCTGCGCCGGCTCCTTGCGGAACTTGCGCAAAGCCTCTTCCTCATAGGCTTCCTCGTCCGTGCCCAGGTCGGTCATCAGCCGGTCATAGACACCGTAAACATACTGCTTTTCGGTCACGCCCATACCGGCTTCCTCGCCGGTCAGTTCCGAGGCGCTTCTTGTGTAGGATGTGACGATGGCGCACTTCCCGGCGATGTCAGAGCCGGAGTTCCGGAAAATCTCAAACAGCCTGCACGCCTCGGGGATCGATCCAGCCACCAACATGGCGTTGCCGCGCCCCGCCTTCAGGCGCGGCTTTAGCTCCATGTCCATAATGATGTCGTTGGCGATTTGCTCCAGTCGGTCCTTGGAAGACAGAACCCGCTGTAGCGTCCCCCAACGCTGTTTCAGCGTCGCCTTGGCGACCGGCGTCAGGCCCTTGGTTTTGGCCTCAAACCAGTCGTCGATCTTGCTGGGCGAAGCAACGCGCTGGTCGATGTCTCGGGCCTCGTAACGCAGATCGAGCACAACCCCGTCCTCCACCGCCTCATTGAAGCGGTAGGGTGTGCCGATATAGGGGCCAAAGACCTCCAGCGAGGTCTGCTTGTCGGTCCGCAAGAGCGGGGTGCCTGTGAAGCCGTAGAAGACCGCATCCGGCAGGATCATGCGCATGGAATGGGCCAATTTGCCCGACTGGGTTCGATGCGCTTCGTCAATGAAAACGAAAAACTCGCCGACAGGCGCACCGACCTGGCCCCTCTGGATGCTGGCGATCATGGAGCCGAGTTCATCTTCCTCCCGCCGACCGAACTTATGGACAAGGGAGGCCACCACCCGGTGCTCGGGGTTGGCCAGGGCTGCAAACAGATCGGCACCGGATTTGGCGCGGCGAACCTTATCGCCGGTGTTCCCGAAGACCGTGTCGATCTGCTGGTCCAGTTCCTTCCGGTCGGTAATCACCAGGATGCGGGCATCGGGGAGGGCCTCCCGTATCCACCGGGCCAGCATGACCATGATCAGGCTTTTGCCAGAGCCTTGGGTCTGCCAGATGATGCCGCCGCTCCGGTTCAGCACGGCTTCCTGTGCAGCCTTCACCGCGAAATACTGGTTGGGCCGGGCGACCTTCTTAATGCCAGCGTCGAAAAGGATGAAATCGTGGATCAACTCCAGAAACCGGGCAGGAGCCAGCATCTGCGACACGTCACGGTCAAGCGGCGCCGTGGTCGCGCTGGTCTCCTTCCAGGTCAGCCAGTAGGGCTGCGGGGTCTGGATCCCGGCATAGCGCAGGCCCTGCATGTCGTTGCCGGCGAAGGTGATCTGGATGGTCGTGAAGAAGTGGCGGATGAATTCGGGGCGCTGATTATCCAGCGTCTGGCGGATACCTTCACCGACCTCGACCGTGGACTTCTTTAGCTCCATCACGCCCAGGGCGATGCCGTTCACATACATCACCAAGTCAGGGCGCTTATTGTAGGCCTTCGGGTTCTTGGCGGTAACCGTCACCTCCTCGGCCACGCCGAGATCATTGGCGGTCGGATTGTCCCAATCGACGAAACGCACCGTGACGGGGGCCTCACCGGGGCCGGGAGAGACCTGCACGCCATAGCGCAGCATGTCATAGGTAGCGCGGTTCGCCTCATAGAGCTTCAGCCCCTCCATGCGGGCTGCCCGTTGCAGCTCGGCGATGGCCTTGCTGATCACCTCTGGGTCATACCCACGGGCCAACAGCCAGGGGAGCAGAAGGTCGGGCTCGATATTGGCGTTCCCGTTCCGCTGCTGCCAATCACCGAGGTAACGCCAGCCAAGACCGCCAGGCTTGCCGGTGGTGTCGCCGCACAGTTGGGCGATTACTCGATTCTGGGTGGCGCGTTCCGGATCGCCGATGGTCATGACATTTCCTCCTGTAGACCACGCCTCCGGTCAGACCAGCCTGACCCGCCCTGTCAAAAGATTCTGCATCATCCCCTCCTTCACAACCCGCGCCTTGGCGAGGCGGGCTTCGAGGGTGTGGATTTCGGCGTCCATCTCGGAAAGGACAGTGGCAATCGCTTGTTGTTCCTGCATGTCTTTTGGACATCTGATGGCGAAGCGCCGAAGTGCGCCCAAGTCGATGCTTTCAACCGTAGTTCCAGTCTTCATGCAGTCACGGATGATCTGGTCGCCCGCTGCCACAGCAGCATGAAAAACGTAAATCGGTAAATAACAGGATGACCGTGGCAACAGGGCTTTGATGTCCTGATTGATAGCGACGGGCACGGCATTCATCATTACCGGCTGGAATCGTCGCAAGATGCCGCTGCGGGTCACAAAGAGGATCGCCCCGGGATCGACGACACGGGTGCTTGAACCCTTAACAGCAGCGTCAGAGATGAGGCGTTCTGCTCCATTCAGGATGCCGATGCGAATGTCGGACGAAGACACCCATGGGATTGTTCCATCTCTCCAATAGTCTGGGCGTGCCATGCTAGGGGTGCCGCCGCCTACGAAGGGACCGATTCCACCAAGCTGAGTGTCTTCCCACTCCCCCGAGAACCCCGGAAGGCGGCGGCGGGCGGTGAGGAGGTCTTGCATCGCGCCCTGCTTGATTAGGCGCTTCTTCGCGATCAACCGCTCCAACCCGGCAATTACGCCATCCGCATCCGACAGGGCGGCGGCGATGGCCTGTTGTTCGTAGAGGGGTGGGAGCGGCAAGAAATAACCGCGCAGGATGGTCAGGTTCGTATGAGGGACACCAGTCTGAATCGCGCTTTCAAGTATCTGTTGCTGTCCAGCCACAGAATTAAAATATTGACACAAAAAAGAAATATTAAACTGCTGCGGATCAACAGATATCTTCATCTGACTCTGGGAAATCAGATAGCGATCAAATGGGCCATCCGGGACAACAGCAACCTGTCCAAGCGTCCCTCTCTGCGTAAAAATCACATCGCCAGGAGCCGCGAGATTGGAACTCAGCGCTTTTGCTTTATCGTCGGAAACGAAAACGAACTCGCCTCCGACGCACCTTTGTCCCATGTTCTGCCCCCGGATCACCGGCACGCCTGCGGGCACATAATCCGATGAAACAAGATCAGAGCCGAAAGGACCGCCGACAATTGCATTCGGCTTTCTCTGTGCGATGGAACCGACCGTGATTACCCCCCAGTCGCCCGGGATCGAGGGTAGCGCCATCTTTCTGAGAGCGATCTGTCTTTGGGCGGGGATCATGCCGCTACCCCCATCGCTGCCAGATGGCTCTTCACCTTCACCTCAAGTTCGGCGAGATCGTCCATAATCTGCGGAAGGGTCTGGCCATAACGTTCCGTCAAAACCCGCACCCGGGCGGTCAGCGCCTCCGTTCGGGTTTCGACCTCTGCGCCGATAGCGGCGGCGATATCAGCCAGCCATTTGTCCTGCACCACCAGGCTGCGGATATCCTTCTCGTTCAGAGCGGGATACTTCTTTATTACCGCCTCCGTCAGCGTCGCCTCCACCTCCTTCGCCAACTTCTTCGCTGCCACCTCGGCGTTGATCAACCGGGCGGCCTGTTTCAGGAGGGGCCTCTCGTCCTTCTCAGCCTCGCCAGAGCCATCACGCGCACGCACCGATGCAGCGGTCAGCTTTCCAGATTCAGACAATGCGAATTCCAGCAATCCGCCCTCGGCCCCATGTTCCTCGGCCAGTTCCTCAATCTCACGCGCCCGTTCCTCGGCCCGCGCAGTAGCTTCATCCAACTCGCGCTTCAGGTCAGGAAAGTAGCGCGCGATGATCAACGCGGGCGGAATGACATCGGCAACAAGACGGACCTTGTTGACGGTTAGGTCACCCTCCTCAAGCCATTTCACCTTGCCGTCATCGCTGGTTTCCTTGCGCGCCTCGCGAAGTTCACGAGCTGCCAGCCAGCCGCCCTCCACGATGATATGGACATCGTCCTGCATTGTGGTTGCCCAGTAAGACATCAGGCGCTGATAGGCCGCATATTTGTCTATCAGCGGGGCCGCATCGAAGCGACCCAGCATATCCTCAGATATTACGTGGATCAGGTCGCGGGGGTGACCACCCTGCTGGATACCCAGCAGGGTGGGGGTATTCGCCGCGATCCACCCGTCCAGGATACCCGTTATCTGCGCCCGGAAAGCGGCGAACTCCGGGTGATTGCGGATGGTTGAGCGCACTTGATCCGGCGCGACCAAGGGGTCTGCGTAGCCCTGGCGGTGGTTGGGGCCGAACAGAGTGGCGCGCATAGTCGGCATGACCGCCCAGAACTCGCCCAGTGCGTCGATGTCCCGCTCTGGCACACCGCCGTGAAGATGGGCCGTGATGTCCTGGATATCCTCTGGATCAGACCCATCAATGTAACGGGGTATGTTCAGATTGAAGTCGTGGCCAACGATCTCATCGAAGTGAACCAGGCGCGAATAGCCGGGGATCGTCTGCTGGCGCGTGAAGGCGTCGACGATCTTGTGGATGTCACGCTCGCGCAGGCGGTTCTTGTTCCCGTCCTTCATGAAGCCCTTGGAGGCATCAATCATGAAAACGGGACGGTCGGCGCGGGCCTCCGACTTGTCGAGCACAATGATCGAAGCGGGGATGCCGGTGCCGTAGAACAGGTTCGCGGGCAGGCCGATGATGCCCTTGATGTAGCCGCGCTTCAGGATCTTCTCACGCAGCTTCGCCTCGGCATTGCCACGAAACAGCACGCCATGGGGAAGAATGATGGCCCCCGACCCGGTGGCCTTCATCGATGCCAGGACATGGAGCAAAAAGGCGAAATCACCATTCTTGGCCGGCGGATCACCATCGACGAACCGGCCATACTTTGTCTCTTCCGTGAGACCCGAAGCCCAAGCCTTGGAGGAGAAGGGCGGGTTGGCGACGACGAAATCAAAAGTCTGCAAGCTATTGGCGTCGGCCAGGAAATGGGGCTCCGAGATAACATCCCCTTGAGCAATTTCCGCTGTGGCGCGATCGTGCATGATCATGTTCATGCGGGCGAGGCCGCGCGTCGCGATGTCCATCTCCTGACCGAAGATGGTGATCGGCACCTTGGCGGTCTCTGCTGCCTTGATCAACAGGGAGCCTGAACCGCAGGTCGGATCGTAGACAGTCTGGCGCGGGCTGGTCGCACTGCTGACACCCGAAACGGCTGCCACGACACGGGACACCTCGGCCGGGGTATAGAACTGGCCCTTGGACTTGCCCGACTCCGTCGCGAAGTTACGCATGAGGTATTCGTAGGCGTCTCCCAGAATGTCATCGCCGTCTGCTCTATTCTGGGAGAAATTAAGTTCCTCTTTGCTGAATATGTTGATCAGCGCCGTCAGCGTCTTGACCATCTTCGGGCCTTTTCCGAACTTCTCGGAATCGTTAAAGAAGGCCCGATCAATGACGCCGCTTAGGTCATTTTCTTCGGCGATTTGGGCGATGATCTTATCCATGCCCTCGCCGATATCCTTGGAACCGCGCAGCGCCCTCATGTCGGAGAAGGAGGCACCCTGCGGCACCTCGATCAAAGCACCGGGCTGACCGGCGCGGTCTGAAACGAATTTCACGAACAGTAGGGTGAGGATGTAATCCTTATAGAGCGAAGCATCCATGCCCCCGCGTAGCTGATCGCAGCTTTCCCAAAGGGAACGGTAGATGTCGCTCTTCTTAACAGCCATCGGAAACCCCTACGCAAATTCACACCAAAAATGGTCAGTGGGACAAGCCCTCTCCGCCATCCTGAAAAACTGATCAGGCCGGCAGGTTTAGCCCCAAATCCATGCTCGGATGTAGAATTTACGTGCTGACGCCGAAACTCACCGATCAGGGGAAGCACACCCACGACGTGCAAACCTACGCTGCCGCTACCGGGCCTGTCACCTGTTTCTGCCAAGCCGGTTCAGGCCTGGTTTGACGGCGGCAATCTGTCCTCTGACATAGGCGTGTTACCCCTGAGCGCGGTGGAAAGGTGGTTGGGGATCGCCGACGGTTTGGCGTCCAATCTCCGGGATAGGCGGCTGGCATTGGTCTGGGCCAGCGCACCACGCAGGATCTGGCTGATTTCCTGGTGACGAAAGGCGATGTCACCGTCTTCAATCTGCCTATGCTGGGTTGGGTGCTGGTAGCTCAACTGGCTTGCGGAGCCGATGGAAAGCAAACTGAGCGTGGAAGAGCTGTCTCAACGCATTGTCTTCACAGCACCAACAATCAATCCTTGTCCTTCGATCCGCAAGAACGGCAGATATTCTCATTTTCCCCCGAATCTGAAACGAAATCAGCCTATCAGATGCTTAAGTTTTGCTGACTGTGTTATGGAAATCGTCCCTTACAATTTTAGACATAGGGTTCCGATTCACCTCGCTGAGACCGGCCGATATCCTTTGGATATGTTCTCATTCCAGATTCCCCTCAGTGAACGCCGCTCAGACAATAAGTTTCGTCGTTTATGAAGCGTTCCTGAAGCGTTTCCATATGAAATTGATCGTCGTTCACTTTGGTGCGCCAGAAGAGCCCCACGGTAAAACGTTAGAAAGCATGCCTCAGCAGCATATGGACCCGGCGAAGTGTGATACCCGCATCCGTGTCGTAACCGTCACGACGGGGCCGCGTCACGGGAGAGCCATGCAATACGGGAATCAGAGGGATTCCCAACCGGGCGATGAGCGCAACGTCCTGGCGTATTAAGTTTGCAGCAATGAACATTGCAGCAAATGTAAAGGGGCGCAGAAATGGCTTCCGGACGGTTCGTCGCTTACTACCGGGTCAGCACCGCGAAGCAGGAGGCAAGCGGGCTCGGGCTGGAGGCCCAGCGCTCCGCGGTCCAGGCCTATCTCAATGGTGGCAACTGGACCCTGGTGGACGAGTTCACAGAGGTTGAGTCCGGCAAGCGCAGCGACCGCCCCCAGTTGGCCGCCGCAATGGCCGCTTGCCGTATTCACGGTGCGACTCTGGTCATCGCCAAGCTCGACCGCCTTTCCCGTAACGCTGCCTTCCTCCTCTCGCTCCGGGATGCCGGTGTCGATTTCATCGCCGCCGACATGCCCAACGCCAACCGGTTGACGGTGGGCATCATGGCCTGTGTCGCGGAAGCAGAGCGGGAGGCGATCAGCGCCCGCACCAAAGCAGCTCTGGCCGCTGCCAAGGAGCGGGGCAGGAAGCTGGGCGGTGATCGGGGCAACCTTCCCGCCGTCTGTGCTGAAGGCAACCGGGCGAGCGCGAAGGCCCGGTCAGCCAAAGCGGTGGCCAGAGCCCGTGATCTTGGGCCGATCATCTCAGCGATCCGCAGCTCCGGCATCACAAGCGCCAACGGGATCGCCCGCGAGCTGAATGCCCGTGGTATCCGGACGGCACGGGGAGTTGCCTGGCAGGCGGTGCAGGTTCAGAAGCTGCTGGCCACCTATTAGCCCCCGCTCTGGCCGGGGGGGGGAGGCGCTCACTTCCGATGGGAAGAGGCGCGAACCCAGGACCTCAAGGATCGAAGAATTCCTCGTCCAGCTTTTTGATGTGAAGCACCTCCTCCACCCGGCAGCCGACGCCATGGCGGATGAGCAGGCGGGCGAACTGGGCGCCGTCGATCAGGACAAGCCGCTTGCTCAACAGGTCGGCCGTTTCGCGTGCACTGGGGGAGAAGCCGGAGGTGGTGACGAACAGGCCCTTGTTGGCCTTGAACCGGTCCAGGCTGCCGAAGAAATCGCGGATGGCCCCGGCACCGACATTGTTGCCATCGGCATAGCGCTTGGCCTGGACATAGATGCGGTCCAGACCCAACGGGTCCTGGTCGATCACCCCATCCACCCCACCGTCGCCGCTGCCACCAACCAGCGCACGGTCCAGGTCTGTCACTGACCCGCCATAACCCATGGCAATCAGCAGGCGGACCACGACCTGTTCGAAGAAGGCGGGCGTGCCGTTGCGGATACGTTGCAGCAGATCGTCGGCCAGGCTGGCCTCAAGCTGCCGGTGGGCTGCCCGCATCACCTCGTCCGGGGTGAGGGTGATGGACGGTTCCGTTCCCGTCTCCAGCTCTGTCGTTCCTGCGCTATCGGTATCCGCCTTAGCCCCGGCATCCTGGAACCGAACGAATTCCGGAAAGCGCGAGAGGAACCGGTTGTCGATGCGGTCCGGTGCCGTGGCCAACACTTCGCGCCCGCGCGACGTGATCTGGTAATGGGCGCGGCGCGTGCGGTCCAACAGCCCGGCCTTCCCCAGATAGGCCACGGCCCAATGAATTCGGTTGGCAAAGATGGCCTGGCGGCCCGACGGCAGCAACTGAGAGCGCTCTTCCGCCGACAAGGTGAACTGGTCGGCGATCCGTTCTACCAGATCGGACGTGCGTATCTCCCCCAGCGCCACGCAGCGCAGAACGGGCAGCATAAGCGTCTGGTAGTCAGGAATGGCCATGATCTATCTGCCTGCTGTCGGTTGCATCGGCGAGGATTGAAACTACAGAATCAATCATGCGCGTCAACTCACGCCTAGGGCAGCAACACGTCGTCGCGCCAGAGGATGAGGATAGTTCCGGTTACGGATCATCATGAGGATGGTGGCATTTCTAGATTAGGATAAATTCATAGCCGTCATTGAGAACATTAATTATCCGACACAAGACCACTGTCAGAAATATATAAATTCTCATGAAGCATTAATTAAACGATGGGGTATCATCGATGTCGGATGTTTTCTATATCTATGGCCTTATCTCTGACAGAGATCATCTATTCTACATCGGATCTACACGGAGGCTGGAGAAGAGGATCAAAGAGCACAAGCGTTTCTTCAGAGGGGTCAAGAACCTCGGATATGTCATTCTGGGTTCAGCGAGCAGGAAGGACTATGCACGCAACATCGAGCGCGCCTTGTGCATCGTTCTGGGGCAGTTCAATTCACATCTCGTGAATCGCCACTACTATGTCGATATGGCGGATGCTCACCAGCAGGGGCGCCACGCAGACCGCATGGCTCATTACTGCGATGGGACGCCGCTGCCGGCTGAAGACGGTGACGCCCGTGAATGTCAGGATCGACCGGTCGTTCCTGACATTCGCGGTCAGTAATGACGGGACCAACGCCGGGGTGGCCTGTCCCTGAACGCCCGATAGCCCCAGACCGTGCCTGGGCTATCGGGCGTCACCGCTCGTCTTACTGGAAGTGCTCAACTGCGCACCTGGCAACCGGGCCGCCAAGCGGTCGCTGCGGAGATGCGTATAACGCGCCAACATCTCCGGACGGAGATGACCGGTGATGGCCATGATCTCCGTATCGCGCAAGTCGGTCAGCTCAAACAGCCGCGACGTTGCCTCATGTCGGAGGTCATGCCACCTGAGGTCAGGAAAGTCTTGGTCGGATATGGCATCTCGAAATGCATGGGCGATCCCGCGGCCCGTTTCGACGGGGAAGATGGGCTTGGCACCGATCACACCCGAGACGCCGGCCGGGTAAAGGCTTCTGAACGCTTCCACCGCGCGTTGGGACAGGGGCACCTTGCGCGGCTTGCCGTTCTTGGTCTTCACGAGATAGGCGTGCGGGAACTCCACGTCTAGCTTCACCCGGTCCCAGGTGAGCCCAGCCAGTTCTGACTGACGCATGCAGGTTTCGATGGCGATGATGATCACCGCCTTCAACCATGTGCGAGAAGACGCTTCTGCGGCCTTCAGCAGCCGCTTCTCCTCTCCCTCCAGCAGCCGGCGGTCGCGCCCACGGGGCAGCGGCGGTCGCACCCCACGCACGACGGGATTGGTTATCGGCTGGTCATGCGCCAGCGCCCATCGCTGAAGGATCTGACTGAGCACATTGAGCCGATGGACCACCGTCTGCGGGCCACATTCTGCGTCCGGGCCACAGACCTCACCATCTTCCGAATTGTCTTCGTCCAGCACGTCACGGCGCCACCGAATCAAGTCTGCGGGCTTGATTGACACGACCGACCAGCTGGCGAACGCAGAAGCCCGCCAGTAGCCCAGTTTGGATACCTTGTTTTTCGCATCGGCCTTGCTGCGGTCGAGGTTCGCCTCGAACCAGTCGCAGGCTTGGGACAATGAAGTGTCCCGGGCCTTCTTACGGTCCTGGTATTCGTCGCCAGTGACCTTGCCTTCCATGATGCGTGCCCAGTCCTCCGCCTCCTTCAAGCTGTCGAAGGTTCGGGTCTCGAACACGCCTTTCCGGCGGACTTTCACACGATATTGGTAGGGGCCACGTTTCTCGATCGACGCCATGGGGCACCTGTTGGGACACTCCTTTGTCCCACCACTGTCCCAAATTGTCCCAGAAAATCAAGAGAAACTGGAGCGGGTGAAGGGAATCGAACCCTCGTCGTAAGCTTGGGAAGCTTCTGCTCTACCATTGAGCTACACCCGCGCCGGGACCGTTCTTATATGGGGTTCCGGATGCCGGATCAAGGGTCTAATCGTGTCCCGATCGTTCCTTGGCCGGTGGTCCGTCCCTATCAGCGCGCCGCGCGTCGCAGACGACGTCGGGACACCGGCGCATCCATGTCGCCCCCCGGCAGCAGGGCGGCGAACAGCGGCAAGGTGGTAACCTTGGCGGCGGCACGGGTGGGGGCGACGGGGGTGGGAGCGACAGGGGAAGCGGTGGCCGTAGCCATGGCGGCGGCTGTCCGCACCTTGGCGGGCTTGGCACGGCCCACCATGCCGGTGATGCCGGTCAAGGCGCCATCCACCAGTTCAAGGCCCTGGAACCGCGACGGATCAACAGGACCAGGCAGAGACAGGCCCGACACCAGATCGCGCTGGAAACCGAAGCGCACATAGTAAGGCGCATCACCCACCAGGATGACGATGCGGTGCCCCAGCGCCTTGGCGGCCTCCAGGCTGTGACGGATCAGCTTGCCGCCCAGGCCGGCACTGCGATGGGCCGGGTCGATGGCAATCGGCCCCAGCATCAGCGCCTGCACGGCATTGCCCAGCATCACCGGCCAGTAACGGATGGTGCCCAGCAGCACCTCGTTGCCGGCTTGGTCATGATCGGTCGCCACAAAGCACAGGTCGGCCACGGGGGCGACATTCTTGCGCAGGCGATAGACGGTCTTGGTGTGGCGCTTGGGACCGAAAGAGGAGTCGAGGAGCTTTTCGATGGCGGCGGCGTGAACCGGCTGCTCAAGCGTGATGTTCATACGATTGGGGTTTCCCGGCAGAATAAAATGTGGGGGAGACACTGTAAGAAGCGTCTGGCCGGGACCCCCACGCGGATGGCGTCAGGTCCCGTGCACAAGAACCGGCCGCCCATAGCAGGGGACCGAGAACTTTCGTCGTCGCAAGGGGGTGAAGCGCAACATCGCGCGGCTCATAAGCAGTTGACCGTGATTTGCTATATGAGGCCATCCGCCCCCTGACGCAAGCGGCGTTTTCATGACGACGCGGCCCCTGATCCGATGCACCGGCGACAGCCCGGGATTGTAAGGTAAGGCAAGCGGCCTATAATGGCCCATTGCGGCCGCCAACCATTTGGCCGCCATGATGAAATCCGGGATCAGATCATCGGATTGGAAATGGGAAGGGGCGGCCATGTATAGCGACACGACACGTCAGATCCGGGTGACGGTGCAACCGCGTTATCTGCCGGACCAGTCGCAGCCGGCGGAAAGCCATTATGTCTGGGCCTATCATGTGCGGATCGAGAATCTGGGCGTGGAGACGGTCCGACTGCGCACCCGCCATTGGCGCATCACCGATGCCATGGGGCGGTTGATGGAGGTACGGGGCCCGGGCGTCGTGGGCGAACAGCCCCTGCTGCGACCGGGGGAGGCGTTCACCTATACAAGCGGCACGCCGCTTTCCACCCCCTCCGGCATCATGGTCGGGTCCTACGGCATGGAAAGCGAGACGGGGGAAAGCTTCGACATCACTATCCCCGCCTTTTCCCTGGACAGCCCGCATCAGCAAGGCCGCCTGAACTGACGCGGGCCGCAGGGTTGTGCGGCACCGGCCCTTGGCAATGCCAAGGGCGAACGCCGGGGCGATATCTGAAATCGGCGCTTGAAACATTGGGCGAACAAGCCATCTGCTTCTCTTGTCAGGCCTGCCCTTGAACGTTCGAGGTAGTCTGACCGGCTGGATCGGGGGAACCGGCCGGTGTCCCGCCCTGGGATACATGCAAGCCGAACACACACATTGAGGAGTGCATCCCCGTGACCATGCCCAAGAAGAATGACGACAAGGTTGTGCCGGGCCCTGTCCATGGCCGCCGTGCCGGCCCCGCCGCCACCAATCCCAATCTGGTCCGCCCCAGCAAGGCCGAAGCCGAGGCCGCCGTGCGCACCCTGATCCGTTGGGCGGGCGATGATCCGGACCGTGAAGGGCTTGTCGGCACGCCCGACCGCGTCGTCCGTTCGTATGAGGAATTCTTCGCCGGATATGAGGTGGACCCTGTCGACCTCCTGGCCCGGACGTTCGAGGAGACCGACGGCTATGACGAGATGGTGGTCCTGAAGAATATCCGCCTGGAAAGCTATTGCGAGCACCATATGGTGCCGATCATCGGCAAGGTGCATATCGCCTATCTGCCGCGCAACCGCGTGGTCGGTATTTCCAAGCTGGCACGTGTGGCCGAGGTTTATTCCAAGCGCCTTCAGATCCAGGAAAAGATGACGTCCCAGATCGCCAATACCATCGATGAGGTGCTGGAACCGCTGGGCGTGGCCGTGGTGATCGAGGCGACGCACCAGTGCATGACGACCCGCGGCATCCACAAGCCCGGCGTCACCATGGTGACCAGCCGCATGCTGGGCGCCTTCCGCGAGGATGAGAAGACGCGGCGGGAGTTCCTGGCCATGATCGGCAACCCCGCCAGCAGCGGCGAGGGCTGAGTCGTTCCCCCGTGGAATGACGAAACGGGGGCGGCCCTTGCAGGACCGCCCCCTTTTTTCAGGGGCCAGCCGCCCTGTCGCCCTGCCATTGGAACACGGCTTCCAGCGGCACCTGGAACACCTGCGCGATGCGGAAGGCGGCCTCCAGGCTGGGCGAGTATTTGCCCTGTTCGATGGCGGCGACCGTTTGGCGCGTCACGCCGATCCGGTCCGCCAGATCCTGCTGCGTCATCTCCCCCGCATCAAAACGCAGGCGACGGATCGTGTTGGTGAAGGGCAGCATGATCACCAGCCCCGGCGATAGATAAAGACCTGCGTACCCAGCCGAGACAGTTCGGCCAGCAGCAGCGCGAAGAACATAAAATTCACCATCTTGATGATCCCGACGCCCATATGCAGGGTCATCATCGACAGAACCGCCCCCATGGCCAGGATGAAATAGCCGTTGCGCGCGCCCAGCAGGCCGATCTGCCGGTCGCGTTCATCCTTTGGGCTGCGCGCTTCCGCCGGACTGCGGATCGCTGTCACGACAGCCAGACCGATGGCCAGCACCACCTGCCCCACGATCAGACCGATGATGCAGGCCACAAGCCACATGAATTGCCCCCCACCCGGCACGGTTCCCCAACCCAGATAGGAGCCGAAAACCGGCCCGAAATAGGCCCCGCCAAAGCCCAGCAGCGCCAGGAACTGCGCCCACGCCAGTTTTTCCCGCATTGACATGTCAAATCCCTCATTCATGGTGTTATGTATTGTTAACATATTGTAGGTATCAATGACCAAATGTCAAATATCTTTTACATCACAGATCATGATCCATGTCCCTTGGGTGTTCCATCACACCATCGGCCAAAATTCTGACTGATTGTCTGGTGGCGACGGCCGCCGCGCGGCACGTGCCGCGTAGTCAAGGGCGCAGATGCGCCCGCCCCGCGCCGGAGCCGCACGGTATCCGGGATCCTGGGATGGGTGCGCGCCTACCGCACAACGGACAGATAACGCGACAGGTGCAGGTTGCGGATATTGTCCTGCCAGCCGCTGACCCGCGTCGCCACCATATGGGTGGTGACATGGGTGTAGATGGGGATCACCGGATGGTCGGAGAGCAGCATGGCCTCCGCCCGTTGCATCAGCTGCCGCCGCGCCGTGGGGTCAATTTCCGAGGCGGCGGCGCGGATCAGCCGGTCATAGTCCGGGTTTTGGTATCCGCTGTGATTCTGCCCCTGCACATCGGACAGGAACAGGGACAGGAAAGAATAGGCATCGTTAAAATCCCCGATCCAGCCGCCGCGCACCAGATCCTGGAACTTGCCTTCGGCCCGCGCCTGCAACAGCACCTTCCATTCCTGGTTCACCAGTCTGGTGCGCACGCCCAGCTTCTGGCGCCACATGCTGTCGATGGCGATGGCGATCTTGCGGTGGTTTTCTGAGGTGTTGAACAAGATCTCCACCTCCAGTTCCTTGCCCCCCGGCCCATAACCGGCCTTGGCCAGCAGGTCGCGCGCCTTGGCGTCACGTTCGGCCTGTGTCCAGCGGGCCCATTCGGGCAGGGGCGCCACATAATTGTCGGTGCCGGGCGGCGTGAGGGAATAGGCGGGGATTTCGCCGGCCTGGGTGATCTTGTCGACGATCAGCTGCCGGTCGATGGCCAGCGACAGGGCCGCCCGCAGGTCGGGGTTCGATTTCCACGGTTCATTGCGCAGGTTGATATTGAACCAATAGCTGGAAAAGAACGGGGCCAGCCGCAGATCGGCGGGCATATTCTGCCGCACCCAGGCAATCTGCCCGTCGGGCAGATCATAGGTGACGTCCAGTTCACCGGCGCGGAAACGTTTCAGTTCGGCTTCCCGGTTCTCGGTCGGATAATAGTAAACGGCATCCAGCGCCACCTCCGCCGCCCCGTGGAAATGCGGGTTGCGGACCAGTTTTACATGCCCCTGCGGCACCGCCTCGGCCAGCATGAAGGCACCGTTGGACACCAGCTTGCCCGGTTTCAGGAAATCATCCCCGTACCGTTGCACATTGGCCTGTGAGACCGCATAGGTCGAATGATGCTGAAGCGAGGCGATGAAATAGGCGGTGGGCGCCTCCAGCGTCACGCGCAGGGTCAGATCATCCACGGCCTCCACCCCCATGGCGCTGGGCGGCATCGCGCCCTTGGAGATGGCCTCGGCATTCTTCACGGGCCAGAGGAAAAAGGCGTAACGGGACCGGGTGGCGGGTAAAATCAGGCGGCGCCAGGAAAAGACAAAATCCCCCGCCGTCACCTTTGTTCCATCCGACCATTTCCCGTCGGGACGCAGGTGGAAGACATAGGTCAGCCGGTCGTCGCTGATGGTCCAGTTCAGGGCGGCCCCGGGGATGATGCGACCCAGCGCGTCAGCCGTCACCAGCCCTTCGAACAGGTCCATCTCGATCCTGCTTTCGCCCTCGCCGGTGGATTTGTGCGGGTCGAGCGTTTCCGGCTCCGCTCCGTTGCCCCGGTGCAGCACCATCTCCGCCCGCG
>JAIXTS010000360.1 GCA_027483805.1 Azospirillum sp.
ACGCCGAAGGCTGATCTGACAGCGACTGCCACCACGGTGCAGCCGCAGCCCTTTAATGCCGACCTGGAACAGTTCGATTACCCCGGCGGCCATGCCGACCGGGCCGAGGGTGACCGGCGGACCAAATTGCGCATGGAACAGGCGGAGGCGACCTACCAGCACTATGAGGGGCGCTCCAATGTCACGGTGCTGGCCTGCGGCGCGGCCATGCAGGTCGCCCGCCATGAAATCCGCGACTATAACAGCCGATACACAGTGCTCTCCGTTGTCCATCAGGCCAGCAACGATCTTGACGGGGACGGGGCTGGATACAGCAACCGCTTCATCGCCATTCCCCACGATACCCCCTATCGTCCGCCGATCCGTTCCCAGAAGGTGCTGGTTGAAGGTCCGCAGACAGCGACGGTGGTGGGACCCAAGGGGGAGGAGATACACACCGACAAATATGGTCGGATCAAGGTCAGCTTCCATTGGGACCGTCGGTCGAAAGCTGACGAGGCCAGTTCCTGCTGGGTCCGGGTGGGACAGGCCCTGGCGGGTACCCGATGGGGCGGCATGTTCATTCCGCGCGTCGGCATGGAGGTGGTGGTCGAGTTTCTGGAAGGCGATCCCGACTGTCCCATCGTGACCGGCTGCGTCTACAATGCCGATGCCATGCCGCCTTACGCGCTGCCGGACCATCGCACGCGCAGCCTGATCAAGACCCGATCGTCGCCCAAGGCATCGGGATTCAACGAGTTGCGGTTCGAGGACAAGGCCGGGTCGGAACATATCTTTATCCATGCCCAGCGCGACCTCGACCTGCGGGTCCGGACCCGGCGCCGGGCATTGATCGGCGGGGCGGATCACCTGACGGTCGGGGGCGACAGACGGTCAGCGGTCAAAGGGTCGGACAGCCTGACCGTCAGCCGTGACCTGAAGACCAAGGTTGAAGCCGCCCTCTCCCTGGATGTCGCCACCGACATCGACCAGAAGGCCGGTACCAACATTGCCGTGAAGGCCGGCATGCAGCTGGTCCTGGAAGCCGGCAGTCTTCTGTCCCTGAAAGTCGGCGGAAGCTTCATCACCCTTGGGCCCTCCGGGGTCGCCATATCCGGGCCGACGGTACTGATCAACAGCGGTGGCTCTGCCGGCAGCCTGTCCGCCGCCCCGGATGCGCCTGATCAGCCCGAGGCACCCCCAACAGCCGAGGGAGGAAGCGGCGGCACCCACCAGTCCCGCCGCCTGCAACGCCCGGGCGGCAATCGTGAACGTGTCGCCCAGATCAGGGCCCTGAAGGGCGCATCGCAATCCGGCGCTGCCTTTTGCGAGCTATGTCGACAGGAGGGTACATGATCCCCGTGCCCGCCGCGAATGATCGCGACTCAGCGGTCTCCTCCTTCGCCCAACGCGTTCGGCTGACCTATCGGGTTGAAACCGACCTCAGGGCCGATGATGTCGAACTTCCGTTCGTCATCGGCATCATTGGCGATCTGGCCCCCTGTCCGCCGGATAAGATGAGCGAGCACCAGCGGCTGGTCTTCACCGATGTTGTCGGTGGCGATGCCGATAGTGCCCTGGCGGAACTGGTCCCAAGGCTGGTCCTGGCGGTTCCCGATCCGCTGGACGGGGAAGCAGCACCGCTGCTGGCACGCTTATCCTTCAAGTCGCTGCATGATTTCTCGCCCGATGCGGTGGCGGGTCAGGTGGATGTCCTGCGTCAGACCCTCATCGACCGGTCCCTGCTGGCCGAAGCAAGGCGGGTCTGGGGAGCCACGCGCAGCCCATCGGCCATCGCGGCCGACGCAGCACGGCTGACCACGCCGTCATTGCCATCCGGTGTTCGCGATCATGCGCCGCCTCGGGCGGCCTTGCTGGTGCCGCTGCTGGAGGCATTGGGTGGCAAGCCGGACCCCGTCGCGGAAATCACCCTGCGGCTGGCCGCCCTGGATTCAATCCTGGAACAGCGCATCAATGCCATCCGTTCACATCCGGATTTCCGCCGGCTGGAGGCGTCGTGGCGCGGTGTCGATTTCCTGGCCCGCACCGTATCCTCCCGCGACGTGGTGGTGCGGGTCCTGCCCGCAACGCGGGAAAGGTTGATGGATGATCTGGAGGGGGCGTCCACCCTGGAACGCTCGGAACTCTATCGCATCATCTATGCACAGGAATATGGCAATCTGGGCGGACGGCCTTTCGGTCTGCTGTGCCTCGACATGGAATTCAGCGCCGGGTGGCAGGATTGCCAGCTTCTGGACCGGATGGCCCTTCTGGGCAGCCATATCCATGCACCGGTCATCGCCAATGCATCCCCCAGACTGCTGGGTTGTGACGATATGACAGAACTGGGCAACGGGCGCCGCGATCTTACCAGCAACCTGCAACGGCTGGCCGAGAACAGCGCCTGGGCTGCCTTGCGGGGCAGCGAGCATAGCCGATACCTTGCCCTGGCCCTGCCCCGCGTCCTGGCAGCCGATCTGGCACCCGCTCCATTTGGGCAGGGGCGTGGCTTCATGCCATCTGCCCGCGCCGCCGGGGCCGGTGCCCCGCTCTGGATGGGCGCGATCTACCCTTTTGCGCAAGTCGCGGCGCGATCCTTCGTGCGCAATGGCTGGAGCGTGGCCATCACCGGCATCGACAGTGGCGGGCGGGTCGACGGCCTGCCGGCCGCCACCTTCTCCACCCAGGAAAGAGGCAGGGTGGTCCGTCCGGGGGTGGAGGTGCTGCTGACAGAAACACAGGAGGACCTGCTGGCCAGCGCCGGCCTCTTGCCGCTGATACATTGCCAGGGCCAGCCCTTTGCTGCCTTTTTCCGGGCACAGTCCGTCCGCGCGCCCCGGCAGGCCGGATCGCAGCGCGCGCGGCTGGAGGAGCGTATGCAGGTTCGCCTGTCCTTGCTGTTCGCGGTTTGCCGGATCGCGCATTACCTGAAGGTTATCACCCGCGAAACGGTGGGCACCCTGGCTGCGGCCCGCGATCTTGAAGCACGGCTCAACCGCTGGATCGCGGGATATGTCGCCTTTCAGGATGACACGTCACCGGAAATCAGGGCCAGACGCCCCTTGCGCCATGGTTCGGTCCGCGTCGTGCAGCGGCCGGGAGAGCCCGGCATCTTCAACCTGCTGATCACCATTCAGCCGCATTTCCAGTTCGACGAGCTGGATTGTTCGATCAGCCTGACCAGCCGCCTGGAAATGGGTGGCTTGTCATCGTCAAAGCCGGCCGACCCACACGAGGAGACTGACCATGGCCCATGACGCCTATATCCGGTTCGACGGGATATCGTCGCGCAATCCAGATGCGCAACAGCCCGGCTGGATACGGCTTCTGTCCTTTCGTCATGGGCTTGAACAGCCGATGACGGGCAGCGCCGGCACCGGTGGCCAGGGGGCGCCGGCCCGTGCCCGTCATGGTGATCTGGTGATCGAAAAGCTGTTGGACGACACCTCCCCCATTCTGTCGCTCTATTGCTGCTCCGGCCGCCTGATCCCCGAGGTAACGGTGGAGGTGTGGGACGCCGGCGCCGGGCGCCACAAATTCATGGAATATCTGCTCAGCGATGTGCTGGTCCGGTCCACGCGCGTTCAGTTGCCGACGGTACAGGCGCCCGAAAGCGGGGCCACCCTGCGCGAAGAGATCGGCCTGCAATATGCCCGCATTGAGTGGAACTACACCTTGAACAGCGCCGATGGCCCGATCGGCAGCGTCAATCATTTCTGGGATACGACCCAGAATCGCGGCGGATGAAGGGGACAGGGCCGATGGAACTCTATTCCTTTCCCGAGGCGCCGCTTTTCGACCGGTTCCGTCCCGATGCGGACATGACGGGCCTGCTGCCCCGGCAGGCGGCGTCCAGCTATCGCCGCCTGCTGCTGGCCGATCTGGAACTGCTGTTGAACACCCGCGCGCCCTGGCCGGCGCAGGCCACGCTGCCCGCAGAGGTGGCGGCATCGGTGGTTGCCTATGGTCTGCCTGACCTGGGAGGGGTCAGCCTGCGCAGCATGGCGGACAGGGCCAGCGTGTGCGAGCGGGTGCGCGACGCCATCGCCGCCTTTGAACCCAGGCTGACCGGCATCGTGGTGGAGGACCTGACGGAGGAACGGCCCGGCGGCAGTCGAATGTCCCTGCGCGTCCGGGCCGATCTGAACATCGACAATACCCGTTTCCCGCTGTTGTTTGAGACGCAGCTGGCCCCTCTCACCAATCAATTGCACGTGCGGGCACTGGATGGGAGCGATCTGGCATGAACGAGGAACTTCTATCCTATTACCAGCGTGAACTGGCCAGCCTGCGTCGGACGGGGCGGCAATTCGCGGAACGGCATCCGCGCGTCGCCGGGCGGCTGCACCTTACCGCGGATGTCTCTCCGGACCCCCATGTGGAGAGGTTGATCGAGGCGACGGCCCTGTTGGCCGCGCGTATCCAGGCCCGCATCCAGGATGGTGTGCCGGAGATCACCCAGGCGCTGCTGCACGCCACCTATCCCCACCTGATCCAGCCTGTCCCCGCCCGAACCATCCTGCTGATGCAGGTCAACATGGAGACGGGCGATGCGGTTCGCGGCGTGGTGGTCGAACGTGGCGCGGAGCTGCATTCGCAACCACTGCGTCACGGCCCCGGCGCCGACCAGGTGCCATGCCGGTTCGTTACCGGTGCCGATACCACGCTATGGCCGATTGAGATCGCGGAGATCGCGGTGGAGCCGGTATCCATCTCCCCCCTGCGCGGGATCGCGCGCGGCGGCAATCTGATCGTCCGCTGCCACCTGCGCGCCCTGGGAGGGGCGTCATTCGATGACATGCCTATCAACAGCCTGCGCCTGTTCCTGGACGGTCCGCCCGCCGCGCGCAGCGGTTTGTACGAATTGCTGTTCAGCCGGCTGAAAGGCGTCGCCGTGGGGGTTGTTCCCCCGGGCCGCACACGCATGGAGCATGTGGCCCTGCCCCTGGCCCGCATCATCCCGGTCGGGTTCGCGGAGGATGAGGGTGTGTTCGCCTATGATCCGCGCACGCCGCTCGGATATCGGCTGCTGCTGGAATATCTCAGTTTCCCCGACAAGTTCATGTTCGCCGAGGTCGATGGCCTGCGCGGCGCCCTTTCGGGGACCGAGGCGGAGCTGAGTTTTGTTCTGGATACAGACGATATTCCCGGCAGTACCGTCGAGACGCTGCGGGAGGCCGGCCGTGACCTGCTGCGTCTGGGCTGTGTGCCGGCCATCAACCAGTTCGGGATGGATCTTGAACCGGTACGCCTGAACCAGCAGGTGGCGCGATATCCGCTGACGCCCGACACGCGTCGTCCCCTGGCCTATGAAGTCCATGCCATCCAGGATGTCACGCTGGTGATGCGTCAGAACCAGGTTCTGCGCCAGCATATTGCGCCCCTTTATGCACAGCACCGGCAGGCAAGGTCGAATGAACCGGGCCTCTATTGGCACCACGCCGTGGAAGCCGCACCCGATGGTGCCCAGGAAAGCGCCTTATCCCTGTCGGACGCGGCGGGAGCGCTGCTGGACCTTGGAGACGGAGTGGTGAATGTGCATGCCCTGTGCGGCAACCGTGATCTGGCATCCCGGTTGACCTCCCTGTCCTTCGGCCTGGCCCGCGATCCCAGCCGCATCGGGGAGGCTCATGCCCTGCGGCGTCCCTTCCGCCCCTTGCGGCCGGCAAATGCGGGGCGCAGCCATTGGCAACTGATCTCCCACCTCTCCTTCAACCGGCTCAGCCTGTCCCAGGGCGGGGATGCGGCCCTGCGCGGCCTGCTGGCCGTCCATAATCTGGCCCATCCCGAAAAGGACGCCGTCCTGTTCAAGGAGGTCCAGCAACAGATCGACAGCCTGCAGGACATGTCGGTCAGGCCGGCCCGGCACCGTGTAGGTCCGGCGGATCGCAGCGCCTGGTGTATGGGCAGCGAGGTTGCGCTGACCTTCGATGAATCCGATGCGACGGGCAGCAGGTACCTTTTTGCTGCCGTGCTGGAACGCTTCCTGGCCCTGCATGCGGCGGCCAACAGCTTCACCACGGTGACGGCCCTTTCCCAGCAACGCAAGAACAGGATGGCGCAATGGCTTCCCCGGGCGGGCACCCGGCCGCTGATCTGACGCGGTCGCTGCGGGAGAATCCGCAATCATTCGAACTGGACCAGCTGTACCGGCTCTGGCACCTCACCGGACAGGGCGATCCTGCACTGCCGGCACTGACAGGGCTGGGTTTTGCCGACGGCGATGTCGTGGCGGGCGGCGCAGAGGGCAACGGCCAGGACGGGCCGGCCATCGCCGCCTTCGCGCTCACCGGTCCGGCCGGCGTGCTGCCGCATCACCTGACGGCCCGGCTGGCGCTGGAGGCCAGGGAAGGCGACACAGCGCTGGCCGATTTCCTGGACATGCTGTCGGCACGGTTTCCGGCGTTGGCGCATGCCGGATGGCTGCGCAGCCATCCGGCCGCCCATCGCGAGCGTGACGCTGATCAGGCCCGTGCGCCGCTCCTGGCCCTGGCCGGGCTGGGAACGGAAGGGTTCAGTGCCCTGGTGGCGGCGGGTGCCGCCGGCATCACCGACGACACCATTGCCTATTTCGCCCCCCTGCTGGGCGCCATGCCGCGGTCGGCCGACGGGCTGGCCCGGCTGCTGTCGGGCGTCACCGGCCGGCCCGTGTCGGTTGTGCAGTTCCCGGGCGGGTGGATGGACTTGCCACCGGACAGCCGCGCGCGGTTGGGCGGTGGTCAGGCCCTGGGCACCGGTCCTGCCTGTGGTGAGCGGCGGTGGGAAGTGCAGTCGCGTCTGGTCATCATCATCGGACCGGTGCCGCCACAATGGATCGGCCAGCAACTGCCCGCCGGTCAGGATCAGGCGCCGCTGGAGGGGCTGCGCCGTCTGGCCGGCCTCTATCTGGGGTCCGGGTTCGATATCGACCTGCGGCTGCGGGTCCTTGCAGCCGACATCCCGGACCTGACAGCCCCACCGGACCGACCGCGCCTGGGCCTGGACAGCTGGCTGGGCCGGCCACAAGGGGTGGAGCATGTGGAGGATTGCCGTTTCCGCTGGATGGTGTAAGCGCGATCAGCCCTCCATCACCCGACGGTCCGCGTCCAGCCGCAGCACAAGATCGGCACGGCCGGGCATTTCGGTCAGGATATGCCGCGTCAGCCGTTCATAGAACTGGATGAAGGCCGTGACCTGTGCGTCGGTCATGGTCTGGCAGGTGGAACTGCCCGTGTCGCGCAGCCGGGCGCGCAGGCTTTCCTCCTGCTGGATGCGCCAGTCCCGCACCACGGCAAAGTCGGGGGCGGCCAGCAGGATCAGCGCGTCAAGCCGTGCAAACAGGCGCTGATACTCACCCGCCAGCCTTTCATTCACATGGCGCCGCCAGCGCCCATCCGGATCCCGCGTCCGCTCCAACGTGTTGGCAGGCGTGGCCAGGGCGGCCGTGCCCTGCGGCAGCGCCCCGACGCACCACCCCTCCAGCAGCACCAGATCGACCGGTCCATCAACGAGCACCCCCGTCGGCGCGCGATCATCGACGGCCTTGTCAAAGCGTGGCAGCAGCACCCGCCCTGGACGGGTCAGGGCGTCCAGCACGGACAGGCCCAGGTCGATATCATGCGTCCCCGGCACACCGCGTGTGGCCAGCAGCGGGTGGACATCCCGGGCCAGCACCGTCCGTTCGCCCTTCGTGAGGTAAAGATCGTCCAAGGACAGCACCGCCACGCGCAGCCCATCGGCCCGCGCCCGCGCCGCCAGCCCGTCCGACAGGGTGGATTTGCCGCTGCCCTGCGCCCCGCAGATGCCCAGGACAAGGGGGCGCCTGGCCATTGCGGCCAGAAGCCCGCGCATAAATGCCTCCACCCGGTCCAGCGCCCCCGTCATGCCGCAGCCCTTTTCGTCAAATCCCGGCAAACCGACGGTCGCACGGCATAAGCAGACGTATCAAGCTTGCCTGCCCCCCCTTTCGTCTGCCTATACTGATCCATCCGAAACAACGTGGAGGGCTGCGGGCGTAGCACCATTTCCCAGCCCCGAATGCCGGGCCGGATCCGGCTGCGACGGGTGCATCTGGGCCGCCAACCCGCGGCGTTATCATGAGTACACTGGAAGATTTCATCCGTTCGCGGAACATCACCGAAGTTGAATGTCTGGTGCCGGACATGGCCGGCATCGCCCGCGGCAAGATCGTGCCCGCCGAGAAATTCCTGCGCATCCTGCGGGACCGGGGCCTGCGTCTGCCGGAATCCATCTTTATCCAGACGGTCACGGGCGAATACCCGGAAGACGAGGATGTGACCAGCGTGGAGAACTGGGACGTCTATATGACGCCCGATCCCGCCACCATCCGCGTCGTGCCCTGGTATAATGAACCCACCGCCGCCGTCATCTGCGATTGCTTTTATGCCGACGGGTCGACGGTCGATATCTCCCCCCGTTCGGTGCTGAAGCGGGTGCTGGCGCTGTATGAAGCGCGCGGGTGGAAACCCATCGTGGCGCCCGAGCTGGAGTTTTTCCTGGTCGCCGTCAACAAGGACCCGGATTATCCGCTGGTCCCGCCGGTCGGCCGGTCGGGGCGACAGGAAAGCGGACGTCAGGCCTATGGCATCGACGCCGTCAATGAATTTGATCCGATCTTCGAGGATGTCTACGATTTCTGCGAAAAGCAGGAAATCGACGTGGACACGATGAGCCACGAGGCCGGGGCAGCCCAGATTGAAATCAACTTCAATCATGGCGAGGCTTTGGAACTGGCCGATCAGGTCTTCCTGTTCAAGCGCACCGTCCGCGAGGCCGCGATCCGCCATCAGGTCTATGCGACCTTCATGGCCAAGCCCATGCAGAATGAGCCGGGCAGCGCCATGCATGTGCACCAGTCGCTGGTGGATGCCAAGACGGGCGTCAACCTGTTCGCCAATGCCGATGGCAGCGACACGCCGCTGTTTTTGAGCTTCATCGCCGGGCTGCAGAAATACTTGCCCTATGCGATGCCGCTGCTGGCGCCCAATGTGAATTCCTACCGCCGTCTGGTGCAGGGATCGGACGCGCCGATCAATGTGCATTGGGGCCGCGACAACCGCACCACGGGCTTCCGCGTACCGGTCAGCCCGCCGGAGGCGCGGCGTGTGGAAAACCGGGTGGCCGGGGCCGATGCCAACCCCTATCTGGCGCTGGCGGCGTCGCTGGCCTGTGGTTATATCGGCATGACGCAGGAACTGGAGCCGTCCGACCCCGTCAAGGGCTCGGCCCACCGTCTGGCCTTCTCCCTGCCCCGCCACCAGGGCGACGCGCTGAACAAGTTCAACGCCTGCAAGCCGCTGAAGGAAGTGCTGGGCGAACGGTTCGTGTCGGCCGTCAGCTCCGTGAAACAGGCGGAATATGACGCGTACCAGCGCGT
>JAIXTS010000414.1 GCA_027483805.1 Azospirillum sp.
CGACATGGTCGCCCGGCTTCACCCCCATCGCCATCAGCCCCTTGGCATGGTGGATGGCGCGGGCCGCCAGATCGCGGTAGGTCAGGCTTTCATCGGGAAAGATCAGCGCGTCCGTGTCGGGCCAGGAATGCGCCGCCGACAGCAGCAGGTCGCCAAGCGTGGTGGCATGACTGAACTGTTCGGCCTTGCTCATGCCGTCGAACCTTTCACGGATGCGTTCAGCGGGTGGAAATATTCCCGCACATAGGACCCGTCGAAACACGGGATCATCTGCGGCACGATCTCCGTGAACCAGGGGGTGGATTGGTGTTCATGTTCCGCTGCCTCGTCGGGGAAGCTTTCCACGACCACGAAGCGACCCGGCCCATCGGCCCGGTAGAAGGCGTAGTAGAGGGTCTTTGGCTCATGCGCGCG
Source organism: Azospirillum sp. (assembly GCA_027483805.1). Taxonomy (GTDB): domain Bacteria; phylum Pseudomonadota; class Alphaproteobacteria; order Azospirillales; family Azospirillaceae; genus Niveispirillum. Next base: position 415 of record JAIXTS010000414.1, read on the forward strand.
GACCTTCTCCGTCAGAGCGATGGCGAGGCGGATGAACTCCGCCTCGCATTCCGGCTTGACCGTGAAGCGGCTGATGAAAAAGATCATCGCGGCTCCCCCGCTGCCATGTAGCGGTTCAGTTCGACATGGAAATGGCGCAGGCGCTGTTCCTGTTCGCCGAACAGCATGCCGTTGAACCCACGTGAGCGCAGGCCCTTCTGCACCACGGGCAGAAGCTCACTGTCCTGATCCAGCACCAGACCCAGATTGGCCGGTTCGCCCAGCGGCACATGCACGCAATCGGGGCGCACCCGACCGGAAATGTCGGTGCCTTCGGGCAGGCCCATCCAGGCCGGCACATCATAATTGCCCGCCGCCTCGGCCACCGCGCCTACGGGCCGGAACAGGATGGTGATGTCATAGAAGAAACGTTCGGGATCGTGCGGGTGCGGGATGAAGCGCATCAGGAACACACCTTCCGGATGGCAGCCGATCTGTACATTGGGGAACAGGCCATAGGCAAAACTGTCGGTCAGCTGCGCATCGGTCAGCTTCTCATAGCCCAGGCCCAGCCGTTCGGCGCGTTCACGCTTGGCCCTCTGGGCTGCCGCGCGCACCTCCTGCGCCGTCCCGGTGAAGCAGGATGGGTCCAGCGCGGCATCCGGCATCATCATTTTCAGCCCGTCATTCACGCCCAACTGGTCGGGCACGCGCGGGCTGGGCCGGTAGAAGGGGATGCACATCCGGCTCATGCCATGCGGGAACAGGTCGTACTGGACGAAATAATCCTCCATCACGCCCTGGGTTTCCGGATGCACCGCATGCAGGTGATAGACCTCGTAAAAGGCATCCACGCCCACCTTCCAGTTGGCGGCCCATTCGCTGCGCACCTGCCGGACCACATGCATCTTGTCGATGCTATAGCTTTCCAGATGGTCGGCCACCGGACCCAGCCAGGAACGCAGGTCGGGCGCGTCGGGGTTCATGGAAATGAAGACCAGACCGGCCAGTTCCTCACAGCGAACCGCACTCAGGCCCGGATTGTGGCACACCACTTCGGGCCGGAAGGTTTCCCGGTCGGTGATGGCTTTCAGGCTGCCATCCAGGTTGAATTTCCAGCTATGGAAGGAACAGGCAAAACCGTTCGACAGGCTGCCCAGTGCTGAATGCACCAGCCGGTTTCCCCGGTGCGGACAGACATTATAGAAGGCGCGGACCTGACCATCATCGCCCCGGACGATGATGATATTCTCGTTGCCGATCTCGAACGTGGCGAAATCGCCTTCTTCGCGCACATCGCTGGACGGGCAGGCGATCAGCCAGGCCTTGGTCCACAGCCTCTCCCATTCCTGCGCCATCCAGCCCTTGTCGTAATATTGGGCGGGGTCAAACTTCTCCGTCCCATTCTCAATGAAGGGCGCCTTGGCGTCGATATCGCCCGCCTTGGCCGCCGGGTTGACCGACCAGCCCTTGCGATAGTCGAAAGACGAACTGATCCCGTCCATGGATGATCCTCCCAGATCGCTGGTTCCCTGGAACTTCTTGTCGGGCGGTGGGCGCGCAGATCGCGACGAGCCATGCAAAGGGGCGCGGCCCATACCGATCCCGTTTGGTTTGTAAAAATATACACACAATGCCATTTCTGTGTAAAATTAAAAAGTCGGAACCGCCGATTTTTGCTGCGGCGCGGCATACCGGGCTATAGGTCACTGCCGAGGTCCGCAGAAATACTAACTTTAAGCATGCTTGCCGATTTATGGGAAACCGCTATATCCTGTATGCAGAGCAAGAGACCGGGACGACCCGGCGGGGGAGGAGGGGACGTGTCACAGGTTCTACACGGGGTGCGGGTGCTGGATTTCGGCCGTTATGTGGCTGGACCCTATTGCGCGACGCTGCTGGGCTATTTCGGGGCCGACATCATCCGCGTTGAACGGCTGGGCGGCGGGGAAGACCGGTTCATCACGCCCGTGACAGAAGCCGGTGAAGGGGCCGGCTGGCTGCAGATGGGCGTCAATAAACGCTCCCTGACCCTGAACCCGACCAAGCCGGAAGGCCGCGAAATCGTGCGCCGTCTGGTCGCCTCCGCCGATGTGGTGGTCGCCAACCTGCCGCCGCCGGCCCTGGCCGCCATGGGCTTGGATGAAGACAGCCTGCGCGCCATCAAGCCTGACATCATCCCTGTGCTGATTTCCAGCTTCGGTGCTGCCGGCCCTTGGGGTCCGCGCGGCGGGTTTGACGGGGTGGGACAGGCCATGTCGGGGGCGATGTTTTTTTCCGGCACCCCCGAACAGCCGATGAAGGCCGGCGCCCCTTATGTTGATTTCGGGACCGGAATGTTCGCGGCCCTGGGCACCATGGCGGCCCTGATGGAAAAACGCGCGACGGGACGGGGTCAGTCGGTACAGGCCAGCCTGCTGGCCACCGGCGTCACCCTGTTCAACGCCTTTCTGGTGGAACAGGCCGTGACCGGCATTGGCCGGGTCGGCACGGGCAACCGGGTGCAGACATCGGCCCCGTCGGACGTGTTTGCCACCCTGGATGGCCATGTCCTGATCCATACGGTGGGTGACGGGCTGTTTGCGCGCTGGTGCGACATGGTGGGGGAACCCGGCTGGAAGGGTGACCCGCGCTTTGCCAGCGATCAGGCGCGCGGCGACAA
>JAIXTS010000211.1 GCA_027483805.1 Azospirillum sp.
CCTATTTTTTTGCCTTCAGATCATCTTGCACACGCGGACATCATCCCCTTGAAAAATCCCAAGAAAGAAGCCCCCTTCCCCACCAAGGATCAGGTCCTGGAATTCATCCGGGAAAGCCCGTACCCGGTGGGCAAGCGGGAGATTGCGCGCGCCTTTCATATCAGCGGCGATGACCGTGTCGCGCTGAAGGAACTGCTGCGCGATCTGGAGGGGGATGGGGCGATCGAGAAGGGTGGCCGCCGCCGTCTGGCCCCGCCCGCCAGCCTGCCGCCGGTGGGCGTGGTGATCGTCACGGGTGTGGACCTGGACGGGGAGGTCATTGCCCGGCCGCTGAACTGGTCAGACCCTGACCGGGAACCGCCGCGCATCCTGATGAAGCCGGAACGCCGTGGTACGCCAACCCTGGGCGAGGGGGACCGGGCGCTGGCCCGGCTGGCCCGTATCCGCGATGACCTGTATGAGGGCCGGACCATCAAGAAGCTGGGCGGTGACCAGAGTGCACAGATGGTGGGTGTTTATGAACTGGGTCCCGATGGGGGCCGGCTGCGCCCTGCTGACCGGCGGGCCAAGGCAGAATTCGTGATCTTGGCCCAGAACGCCATGGATGCCGCCCCCGGCGATCTGGTGGTGGCCGAAATCCTGCCCTCCTCCCGCCACGGCCTGAAACAGGCGCGTGTGGTGGAGGTGCTGGGCGGCATCGACCAGCCCAGGGCCATCAGCCTGATCGCCATTCACCAGCATGGCATCCCCGTGCATTTCCCGCCCGCCGCCATTGAACAGGCCGAAGCGGCCACGGAGCCGACCCTGTCGGGCCGCACCGACCAGCGCGATATCCCGCTGGTCACCATCGACGGGGCCGATGCGCGCGATTTCGACGATGCGGTCTTTGCCGAACCCGATACGGACCCCAATAATGCGGGCGGCTGGCACCTGCTGGTCGCCATCGCCGACGTGTCCGCCTATGTCACGCCGGGCAGCCCGCTGGACAAGGCGGCGCTGGATCGCGGCAACAGCTGTTACTTCCCCGACCGCGTCGTGCCCATGCTGCCCGAGGCTTTGTCGAACGACCTGTGCAGTTTGAAGCCCGGCGTCAACCGCGCCTGTCTGGCCGTCCATATCTGGATCGACGCGACGGGCCGGATAAAACGGCACCGGTTCGTGCGCGGCCTGATGCGCTCTGCCGCGCGCCTGACCTATGAACAAGTGCAGGAAGCGTTCGACGGCGCACCGGATGATCTGACCGGCCCGCTGCTGGACCCCGTCATCCGCCCGCTTTATGGCGCCTATCAGGTGCTGGCCCATGCCCGTTCCCGGCGCGGCACCCTGGAACTGGACCTGCCGGAACGCAAGGTGCGGATCGGGGAGGATGGCAAGGTGGCGGAAATCGGGGTGCGGACCCGCCTGGACAGCCATCGACTGATTGAAGAATTCATGATCGCGGCCAATGTCGCGGCGGCAGAGGCGCTGGAGGTGCGTGACACCCCCCTGCTCTACCGCGTGCATGCCGAACCGGCACTGGACAAGCTGGAACCGCTGCGCGAGTTCCTGAAAACCATGGGATACAATCTGGCCAAGGGAACGGCGTTGCGGCCCGCCGCTTTCACCAACATCCTGGATAAGGCCAAGGACACACCCGAATCCGAACTGATCAGCACCATCATCCTGCGGTCCCAGGCGCAGGCGGTGTATCAGCCCGACAATATTGGCCATTTCGGTCTGGCCCTGGAACGCTATGCCCATTTCACCAGCCCCATCCGCCGCTATGCCGACCTGATCGTGCATCGCGCGTTGGTCCGCGCCTATCACTTGGGTGATGGCGGCCTCAGCGACGAGGAGATGGGCCGGCTGGACCGGATTGGGGACCAGATTTCTGGCACCGAGCGCCGGGCCGCGGATGCCGAACGCGACGCGCTGGACCGCTATGTCGCATCATATCTGGCGGATCGAGTGGGAGCGACCTTCAGCGGCAAGATTAGCGGTGTGTCGAATTTCGGCCTGTTTGTCAGCCTGGATGAAACCGGAGCCGACGGGATTGTGCCTGTCTCCACCCTGCCCGATGATTTCTACGACCATGACGCGGCCCATCATTGTCTGTTGGGTCGCCGTCATCGCCGCGTGTTCAGGCTGGGTGAACGGGTGAAGATCCGCCTGATCGAGGCCGATGCCATCACCGGGTCCATGGTCTTCCGTCTGCTCAATCCGGATGGGTCGGAGATGCCGGGCGGGCGCGGGTCGGGAACGGGCGCCTCCGGTCGGGGCCGCCCCGAACGTCGCCGGGAGCGGGCGGAAGCCGAACCTTCCGGCATCGATGCGCCCAAGCCGCCGCGCCGGCGGCGATAGGCGATCAGAGGCGATGGTGCCCCTCACCGGTGCTGCCACCATCGGCCAGGGTCCGGTCCAGCATTTCCGCCTTTACGGTGGCCGTATCGACGCTGGCGATGGCGACACGCGCGCGGTCGGGCTTGGCATTGCCGGCGGCGACGCCCGCCATGACCAGCAGCAGGGCCGTAGTGAACACCAGACCCATCGCCGACAGCTTCTGGCGGTCGATGCGGGAAAAGGTGCGTTCCAGGGTGCGGCTGGTCATGGCGGTCATCCTCCAACAGGAAGTCACCATACCGGTTCGGGGCGGGAAGCCGGCGGGCGACAAGCCCAGAACACCAGTTACGCAAGGCGGCCTTGGGTCGGGATTGGGGCCATTTGGGGGCGGGCTTGGCAAAAAAATCGGGCGGGCCGTTTGCGACCCGCCCGTCTTCATCCATCAAGATTGAACAATGCTCAGCGCGAAAGGGCCGCGTCGATCATCGCCACCGTCTCCTTCACACCGTAGAGCGCGATGAAGCTGCCCATGCGCGGGCCGGTGGTCTGGCCCAGCAGCACCTCGTACAGCGCCTGAAACCAGGTGCGCAGTTCTGTGAAGCCGTGTTTCTTGCCCACTTCGAACACTTGGTTCTGCAGCTGGTCCGCCGGCGTGTCGGTGGCGATGTCGGCCAGGACGGCGCGCAGTTCGGTGATGGCCGCCCGCTCCTGCTCCGACGGGGTCCGGTACTGTTTCGTGGGCTTCACGAAATCCTGATAATAGGTGACGGCGTAACCGACCAGCTTGTCCAGGAACGGGGCCGTTTCCGGCGACGCGCCCGGCGCATAGCGGCGGATGAAGCCCCACATCACATCGGCGCTCTCGGCATTCGCCGCCCCGGCCAGGTTCAGCAGCAGACCGAAGGACAGGCCCGCCGTGCCCTTCACATCGGCCGGAATGGCCCCGTTATGGATATGATGGACGGGTGTTTCCAGTCTCTGCGCGGGTTCCAGCGCGTCGAACTTGTCCACGAAGGACAGATATTCATCCACGGCGCGGGGGATCACGTCGAAATAGAGCTTCTTGGCCGCGCGCGGCTTGTTGAACATGTACAGCGCCAGACTTTCCGGCGGGGCATAGCGCAGCCATTCCTCCATCGTCAGGCCATTGCCCTTCGACTTGGAGATCTTCTGCCCCTTCTCATCCAGGAACAGCTCATAATTGAAGCCGTCAGGCGGGGTGCCGCCCAGGATCTTCACGATCTTGGCCGCCAGTTCGACCGACGGGATCAGGTCCTTGCCGGCCATTTCATAGTCCACGCCCAGCGCGAACCAGCGCATGGCCCAGTCGGGCTTCCATTGCAGCTTCACATTGCCGCCGGTGACGGTCGTCTCGACGCGTCTGCCGTCCTCATCCTCATAAACGATGGTGCCGGCATCGACATTGCGTTCCAGCAGCGGCACCTGCAGCACGCGGCCCGTGGTCGGGCTGATCGGCAGGAACGGGCTGTAGGTCGCCTGCCGCTCCGCACCCAGGGTGGGCAGCATCACGGCCATGATCTCATCATAATGGCGCAGTACGGCCAGCAGCGCCGCGTCGAAGCGGCCCGACTTGTACCAATCCGACGCCGACTGGAACTCGTACTGGAAACCGAACCGGTCCAGGAAGTCGCGCAGCATGGCATTGTTATGATGGCCAAAGCTTTCAAATTTACCGAACGGGTCCGGTACCTGGGTCAGCGGCTTTTGCAGGTTGGCCGTCAACAGGTCGCGGTTAGGCACATTCTCCGGCACCTTGCGCAGCCCGTCCATGTCGTCGGAGAAGGCGAACAGGCGTGTGGGCACGCCCGGCATCATCATCTCGAACGCGCGGCGCACCATGGTGGTGCGGGCCACCTCGCCGAACGTGCCGATATGCGGCAGGCCCGAGGGACCATACCCCGTCTCGAACAGGACATAGCCTTTGGGCGGGGCTTTGCCGCCAAGGCGTGCAATCAGCTTGCGCGCCTCCTCAAACGGCCAAGCCTTTGCCCCAAGCGCCAGTTCCTGTTCGCTGCTCATCGCATCATCACCAGATAGAAAAAACAAGGCGCCAAACCTAGGGCCAAGGTCGGGCAGCGGTCAACGCACAGCCAAGCCGGGACGGGCATGCGACGGAAAGCTACTCCCCCACCCCGAACCGGAAACGTTCGGCCTTGGCAGGCAATGCGTAGGTGCCGAACATCCGGTCCCAGATGGCAAGCGCCGTCCCGAAATTCCGGTCCCGATGTTCATCGGCCATCGAATGGTGAAGCTGATGCATCTGCGGCGAAATCAGCCAGCCGGAGACAACACGCGGGAACGGCAGCGGCACAGGACTGTGGCGCAGATGGGCGAAGGCCAGCCCCCAGACCAGCATGAAGGCATTGACGCCCAACACCGTCAGGGCCGGGACCTGGGCGCCCGCCAGTCCCGCGACAAGTCCCAGCCCCAGCCCCTGCCCCAGCATGTTGCCCGACAGATGCACCGCCTGTTCCCAGGGCCAGAATCGGAAGGCGGTCAGCGGCGTCAGGACAGGCGGGGCATGGTGCAGCCGGTGGCTGCGCCAGAGGATCGGTACCGCATGGAACATCCGGTGGGTCCAGTACAGGGCAAAATCCCCCGCCACGAAGGCCGCGAGGGCGGCCATCAGCAGCAAAGCCCAGCCGGGCTGATCCGCCTGTGGCGCCCCGCTGAATGCACTGGCGAGGGCCGTGCCAACCCGGTTGCCAATCAGGGACAGGGTGAACAGCCAGGGGGCCAGCAGGAAGGGCAAGGCGGAATTGGCCAGAAAGCACCCGGCATCAACCGGCAATTCGCGCCAGTAATCGACCGCGCGGCCCCATGATTGGCGGTCACGCCAGAACCAGCCCAGGCCTGCCAGCCCGACGGCCAGTCCCGGCCACCACATTACCGATTCCGGCGCCGTCAGCAGACCGGCCAGCGACACAAGCCAGTCATCAACCGCCCGATCCCAGGCTGTCCCTTGTTCCGCCATGCCATCCATACCCTTTGAGACGCTGAACAGGATGGCAGATCGGCAAAGGGCGGCAAAGCAACCCGTTGCCGGTGTCCGGGACCGACAGCCAATGCGGGGTTCCGATCGACCGGCGTCTGCACCATGCAACCCAGACCAAACAAGGGATGGGGTATGCAAGTGAAGTGATACGCCATATACATCGCATTACTGCAGGGCGTCTTGGGGAACACCCCACCACGACTCGGGCAGGACTCTGGCGGGACCCGCAGGGCGATTGCCAGACAAGCAAGTTTCGTATGGGCGCCTTGCCCGCACCCGCTTGACGGGGCGGTAGGGCGCCTGTATAAGCGCCGCTTCCTACGGCACATCCATGTCCCGCGTAAAGGTTTCCTATGGCCAATCATAAGTCCGCTGAGAAGCGCATCCGTCAGACCGCCACCCGGACTGAGGTCAA
>JAIXTS010000270.1 GCA_027483805.1 Azospirillum sp.
ACCGGCAAAACCCAAAAGACAAAAGCAAAACCGACCAACAATTGCGAACCAAAGCCCGCACACGATGATGTCTTAGTCCAACAATGTCAGTGGCTTAAAACCACCAAGAACCACCCGCACCGCCACAACCACCAGGGCCGCCTCGCTGCGGGAGCCGGGGTATAGGACACACCCACTCCGCTGCGCAACACCTTTCTGCAGACATTCGTCACTTTTCTGAAAAACACCAGCCACGACAGTGTCATGGATAACAAGCGACACCCCAACGCCCCAGACCGGGAAAGAAAAAACCCCGGCCCATACGGGACCGGGGTTTCATCACAGGAGGAAACCTTACTTCGCAGCGTCGAAGAAGTCATTGCCCTTGTCGTCGGTAATGATGAAGGCCGGAAAATCCTCCACCTCGATCCGCCAGATCGCCTCCATCCCCAGTTCGGGATAGGCGATGCATTCGACCTTTTTGATACAGTCCTGGGCCAGACGGGCGGCGGCACCGCCGATCGAGCCCAGATAGAAGCCGCCATGCTTCTGGCAGGCGTTCTTGACCGCCGGCGAGCGGTTGCCCTTGGCCAGCATCACGAAGGAACCGCCCGCCGCCTGGAACTGGTCGACGAAGCTGTCCATGCGGCCGGCGGTCGTGGGACCGAAGGAACCGGACGCGTACCCTTCGGGCGTTTTGGCAGGACCCGCATAATAGATAGGATGATTCTTGAAATAGTCGGGCAGCGGCTGTCCTGCATCCAGCAGGGCCCGCAGCTTGGCATGCGCACTGTCGCGCGCCACGATCAGCGGGCCGGTCAGCGACACACGGGTGCGGATCGGATACTGGCTCAGCACCTTGCGGATGTCATCCATCGGCTGGGTCAGGTCGATCCTCACCACCTCACCCGACAGCGCCGCCTCATCCACCTCCGGCAGGAAACGGGCGGGATCGGTCTCCAGCTGTTCCAGATAGATGCCATCCTTGGTGATCTTGGCCAGGGCCTGACGGTCGGCCGAGCAGGAAACGCCGATGCCGATGGGCATGGAGGCGCCATGGCGCGGCAGGCGGATGACCCGCACATCGTGACAGAAATACTTGCCACCGAATTGCGCCCCGATGCCCAGACCCTGGGCCGCCTTGAACAGGGCCTTCTCCATATCCAGGTCGCGATAGGCATGACCGCTTTCCGACCCCTGGGTCGGCAGGCTGTCGTAATAGCGGGCCGAGGCCAGCTTCACCGTCTTCAGGTTCTGTTCGGCCGAGAGGCCGCCAATAACGACGGACAGGTGGTAGGGCGGACAGGCAGAGGTGCCCAGAGAGGCCATCTTCTCCTCAATGAAGGGGATCAGACGGTCGGGCGCCAGCACCGACGGCGTGGCCTGGAAGAGGAAGGTCTTGTTGGCTGAGCCGCCGCCCTTGGCCATGAACAGGAACTTATAGGCATCCTCGCCCTCCGCGAAGATTTCGATCTGGCCGGGCAGGTTGGTGCGGGTGTTCTTCTCTTCGTACATGGAGAGCGGGGCCACCTGGCTGTAGCGCAGGTTGCGCTTGCGGTAGGCGTCGGCCACGCCTTCGGACAGGGCGGCCTCGTCCGCACCCTTGGTCCAGACCTGGCGGCCCTTCTTGCCCATGATGATGGCCGTACCCGTATCCTGACACATGGGCAGGATGCCACCGGCGGCGATAGAGGCGTTCTTCAGCAGGTCGAGTGCCACAAACCGATCGTTGGGCGACGCTTCCGGGTCCTCCAGGATCGCGCGCAGCTGACCCAGGTGGCCGGGACGCAGGAAATGGTTGATGTCCATGAAGGCCGCTTCGGCCAGCAGGCGCAACCCTTCGGGCTGCACCTTCAACACGCTTTCCCCATCGAATTCGACGGTGGAGACGTAATCGCTGGTCAGCTTGCGATAGGGGGTGGTGTCGGTACCCAGGGGGAACAGGCTGAAGCTCTGCTTCACAACATCATCGGGCATTTCTGGCTCCGGGTCTTTCGGGGGCGGCGGGCCGGGGTCCGCCGTTCAGGCCGTTCAGATAGCGCAAGCCAACGGCCCCCGCCAGAGGGCCGTTGGTCGCGTCGGGTGGCGGTCAGCGCAACGACCACCAAAGGCCGGCGACCGCCGGCCCACGATCCCATGATCGCACAGATAAAGCCACCGGACCGTGGCGCCCGGCGCTTGGGGAAGCCTGCCTCAGACTGCGGCGATGCAGACAATCTCCACCAGATAACCGGGGGCGGCCATGCGGGCCTCCACCGTGGCGCGGGCCGGCGGGTTGGACTGGTCGACCCAGGCGTCCCACACCTCGTTCATGGCAGCAAAATTGCCGATAGAGGAGAGATAGATGGTGGTGGACAGAATCTTGGACTTGGACGAGCCAGCCTCTGCCAGCAGCGCATCGATCTGCGCCAGGATCTGGGCTGTCTGTCCCTTGATGTCGGCACTGGTGTCGGTGGCCACCTGGCCGGCCAGATAGACGGTACCGGCATGGATGACGGCTTCGCTCATGCGGCGGCCGGGATGCAGACGGACGATGCTCACCGATCAGGTTCCTTCTTAAAGTCAGGGCCGCACCCGATGGCGGCCGGCATCTGCCGGGATAGGGGCAAGTGGCATGGCCCGCAAGCGGTCGCGGCAAATGCCAGTCATGCAGCCCATGCCGCTTGTTACAAGATCACCCCTAGATCGCGTAAAAAGATTACGCCCGGATGGAGACCATCCGGGCGCAGCTGTCAATCGGCAGACACGGGAAGATCATTCCCCATCGACGGGTCGCACATGCAGGGGCAGTTCCGGCTCCCGGCTGGTCAACATCCGGCCCAGCTTCGGCGCGACCCAGTTCTGGAAATCATCCATCAGGGTGAACATGGTCGGCACGAAGACCAGCGACAGCAGGGTAGAGGTGATCAGGCCGCCGATCACGGCCACCGCCATGGGCTGACGGAATTCCGTATCCGCGCCCCAGCCAAACGCGATGGGCACCATGCCGGCCACCATGGCGATGGTGGTCATGATGATGGGGCGGGCACGCTTGGCACCGGCATCCAAGAGGGCCGTGCGGCGGTCCATCCCATGGTCGCGCATGGCAACAATGGCATATTCGACCAGCAGGATGGAGTTCTTGGTCACGATCCCCATCAGCATCAGGATACCGATGAGCGCCGGCAGCGACAGCGCCATGTTGCACATCAGCAGCCCGATCACCGCACCGCCCAGCGACAGGGGCAATGCCGTCATGATGGTCACGGGCTGGAAGAAGTTGTGGAACAGCAGGATCAGCACCGCGATGATCAGCAGGAACGCCGTCCCCAGCGCCACCGCAAAACCCATCATCATGATCTGCATCTGTTCAGACCCGCCATAGGCCGGCTTGGACACGCCCGCCGGCAGGTGGGCCATGGAGGGCAGATTGTTGATGGCCTTTGTGGCCTCCCCCAGTTCCGCGCCGTTGAGATCGGCCTGCACCGAGATACGGCGGGCGCGGTCGAACCGGTCGATCTGGACAGCACCCGACCCCATCTCCAGCGTGGCCACCGCCGACAAGGGCACAGTGGCCCCCGTGTTGGTGCGCACACGCAGATTGGCGATGGTATCCAGGTCGCCGCGGGCCGATGAGTCCAGTTTCACCCGGATCGGCACCAGACGGTCACCCAGATTGAACTTGGCGGAGTTGGTGTCGATCTCGCCCAACGTGGCAATCTTGGCCACCTGACCGATGGAGATGACCGAAACGCCCTGCTCCGCCGCCCGTTCAAACATCGGCTTGATCTGGATTTCCGGACGCTGCAAGGCCGCCGTCGATGAGACATTCTTCAGGAGCGGCAGAGCCCGCATCTCCTCCAGCACCTTGTTGGCATGGGCATCGAGCAACGGACCATTTTCAGAGGTCAGCATGATCGAGACGTCACGGTTGCCAAAGCCGCCGGTGGAATTGAAGGAGAAGCGGATACCGGGGATCTTCTGCAATTCCGGCAGAACACGGGTCTCGAACTCCTTCTGATGGATACGGTCCCCGCGCGGCTTCAGCATCACGATGATGGAGCCACGGCGTACCTGCCCGCCCCGCCCGGCACGGGCCCAGGTCGTCTCCACCTCCGGCTGCGCCTTCAACACCAGGGCAGCACGCTGCACAGCGGCGTCCATCTGCTCCAGGTTCACACCGGGCGCCATTTCCATCTGCAGGTTCGAAAAGCCGATATCCTGCGCCGGCATGAAACCGGATGGCAGGGCCAGCGTCAGACCCACTGAGGCGAAGAAGAACAAGGTTCCGGCCGCAATGGTCTTCCACCGGTGATCGAGGCACCAGTCGAGCATCTTCAGATAGCGGTGGGACCAGGGGCCTTCCTTATGCTCATCAGGCTGGGCGGGCTTCAGGAAATAGGCCGCCATCAGCGGGGTCAGCAATCGGGCGACCAGCAGCGAGAACAGCACCGCCACCGCGACCGTGACACCGAACGATTTGAAGAACTGACCGGCAATACCGGGCATGAACGACACAGGCAGGAACACGACGACGATGGTCATGGTGGTGGCCACCACGGCCAGACCGATCTCGTCCGCGGCCTCCAACGCCGCTTCATAGGGGCGTTTGCCCTGCCGGATATGGCGGACGATGTTTTCGATCTCCACGATGGCATCGTCGACCAGGATACCGACCACCAGGGCCAGGGCCAGCATGGTGATGCCATTCAACGTGAAGCCGAACCATTCCATGACCATAAAGGTGGGGATGGTCGACAGCGGCATGGCCAGCGCGGAGATCAGGGTGGCGCGCATGTCGCGCAGGAACCACCAGACCACACCGACCGCCAGCAACGCACCGACCACCAGCGCCTCGATAGAGGCGATATAGCTGTCGACCGTGTATTTCACGTTGGAGATGATCAGCGTGAAGGTAAGGTCGGGATACTCCTTCTTCAGCTGTTCGATGACATCGTCCACGCCCTTGGCAATGGTGACTTCGGACGAGTTGGGTGAACGGCTGATGGCGAAGCCCACGGTGGGCACACCGTCCAGGCGCGAAACGCCACGCAGTTCAGAGGTGCCATCCACGACATCGGCAATATCGGACAGCCGCACCTTGCGGCCGCCGGCCACGGCGATTTCGACACCGCGCAGGTCCTCCACGCTCTGGGCTCGGCCCAGGGTCCGGATGGACTGTTCAGCAGCGCCGATTTCGCCACGCCCGCCGGGCATGTCGATATTGAGCTGCATCAGCTGGCTATTGACCTCACCCGCCGTCACGCCCAGCGCCATCATGCGCTCCGGGCTCAGGTTGACGCGGATTTCGCGGCTCTGGCCGCCCAGCCGCTCCACCTCACCGACACCGTCAACGCGCTTCAGCGAGCGGGCCAGATCGCTGTCGATCAACCAGGAAAGCTGCTCAACGGTGCGGTGGGTGGAGGTGACGGCATAATAAAGGATGGCATCGCCCGTCACGTCCAGACGCTGGACCTGCGGTTCATAGATATCCTGCGGCAGATCGGAGCGGATGCGGCTGACTGCGTCGCGCACGTCATTGACGGCGCGGTCAGTATTGTAGCCGATCTTGAACTCGATGGTGGTGTTTGAATAGCCGTCGGTGATGTTGGAAGAGACGTGATCGATGCCCGTGATGTTGGACACCGCATCCTCGATCTTTTTGGTCACCTCCTGTTCAAGTTCCGACGGGGCGGCACCCGGACGCGACACACCCACATTGACGATGGGGAAGTCGATATCCGGATTGCCGGTGATATCCATCTTCAGGAAGGAAATCAGGCCGGCCAGAGTCAGGATGATGAACAGGACAATGGGTGGAACGGGATGGCGGATAGCGACCGCCGAGATATTGCCACGGCTCATGTCCGGTGCCTTTCTGCAAGCGGTCGTCAGTTGGCGGGAAGCGGGTTGATCTTGTCCTGGGGCGTGTCGGCGATGATCACCTTGTCGCCGGTTTTCAGATAGCCCGCCCCCGTCAGCACCACATCGTCACCCGGCTTGACACCGGACAGGATGGCCAGGCGGTTGCCTTCGCGCGGACCGGTCTGCACCTCGCGCGCTGTCACCGTGTGATGGCCCTTATCATCCTTGGCGGCATCGACCACCATGGCCCAACTCTTCGCATCGCGATAGACGATGGCCTCTTCCGGCAGGACGGGTGCGCTTTGCGTGCCGGTCCGGACCCTGGCGGTCAGGAACATGCCCGGCCTGAGATAGGGATCGTGCGGCACATCGATCTTCACCGTGCCGATACGCGTCTTGGTATCGACCACGGGGGAGATGATACGGACATTGCCGATGAACGGCTTGCCATGGATGTCCAAGGCCGAAAGCTCGGCCGTCTGACCCACGGCCAATTGACGGATATCGATTTCCGGCACTTCGGCCAGCAGTTCGACACGGTCTTCGCGAATGATCCGGAACAGTTCCGTGCCGCCGGCCGACATGACGGCCCCCAGGCGGGCATTACGCTTGGCGATGGTTCCGTCGGTCGGGCTGCGCACTTCCGTCTGGGCCAGACGGGCAGCGGCCTGGGCCTTCGCGGCCTCGGCCACACCCACACGCGCCTTGGTGGTCAGGGCTGTGGAACGGCGGGCATCCAGATCGCGGGTGGAGATGGCGCCGGTGCGGGCCAGTTCCTCCGCACGGCGGATATTGGCCTCGGCTTCCGTCGCCAGGGCCTGCGCCTCACGCAGCGATGCTTCACGCGACAGCAGGTCGGCACGCAGCACCTTGTCATCGAACCGGGCCAGAAGCTGACCGGCCTTCACCTTGTCGCCTTCATCCACCAGGACTTCGACGATGGCCAGGCCGGATGTCTGGGTGCCGATCGGCAATTCATCCCAGGACGCCAGCGAGCCGGTAACCAGCAACTGGCGGGGGATGTCGCTGGCCACGGCCTTGACCGTGGTCACGGAGAGGATGGACGAACTGTCCTTTTCACCGGCAGCCGCCGCAGCGGCCGGTTTGCCGTCCGTGCCAGACTTGGGCTTGAAGGCCAGATAGGCACCGGCGCCTGCAATGGCCACAAGGGCAACGCCGAGAAGAATCCATTTCAGCTTTGACGGGCGGCCACTGCCCGGCGGGGTCCAGCGCTGGCCGCCCGGAAGATGGGGGCGATTGTCGCCACCGTCAGGGCCAGGGCGGTTGTGAAGAGGCTGCACCGTCATATCGTTCACCATCGTCGGGCCGCAACATCGGGCGCGGCTTCCGGGCAAGGGCGATCCATCGCTGTTCAGCGCCCCCTGCGATGAACAACGTTCCCCCCGTCCTCTTCCCGGACATTACATGTGGAAGTTTGTCGCGGAAAGTCACACATGGTTTCAGGGATGTAACGAATTATTGCGGACCCGGCCGGCAGCACCGCAGAAAGCCCCGTTTACAGGGGCCTTTTCAGGGGCCACGGAAGATATCGATGATGAATCCGGTGGTCAGGGCTGAAAATAAAGTGGTCAGCATGGTCGAACTGGCCGTTCGCGCGACATGGGTTTCATAACGTTGTGCAAAAAGAAACACATTCATACCGCTGGGCATACTGGCGGTCGTGACGGCCACGGCCAGGGTCAGGGGGGGCAGGTCGAATATGTAACGACCCGAAACGAACACCGCCGCCGGCAGGACAAACAGTTTGACCAGCGACATGAACAGCGTTCGCCCCAGCAGGTCAGTCACGGTCAAACCCACAAGACTGGCGCCCAACGCGAACAACGAACAGGGGACCGCTGCTTCTCCCAACATCCGCATGGCGCTGTCAAGGGGACCGGGAATGCTGAGGCCCAGCGCACCGAAGGCCAGTCCGGAAAGAATGGCGATGATGACGGGGTTCTTTACCAGTGCCGTGAGCGTCTGACCGGCGATACGCAAGGCCCCCCCACCCTGCCCGGCCTTGGACGCCTCTGCCAGGACGGTGGCGATGCCGATCAGCCAGGCGGCATGCCCCGTGACCAACAGCAGCATCTGCTGCAATCCTGCCTGCCCGAAGGCCGCCAGCATCAGCGGCACCCCGACCAGCACCGTGTTGGAAAAGCAGGAACCCAGCATGAGGGTCGCCGCCCCGCCCAGCGTTTCACGGTAGGCCCAGCGGGCAAAAAGGAAACTGGCGATCATCACGCCGGTCAACGCCAGATAATAGGCGGCAACCAGGTTCATCTCGTCCCCATGCGGCAGGCCGCGTGACGCCATGGACCGAAACAGCAGACAGGGCAATGCCAGATAGAAGATAAAATTCGACAGCGACTTGGCAAAATCCGCCGGAAACACCGGCGGGCGTCCCACGATGAAGCCGACGGCCACCAGGCCGAAGACGGGCAGGATAATGTTCAGGATCGTGTCCACTTTACCCCCGTCCCTGGCGGGCCAGCAGGACAATGGCGCCCAGCGACAGGCCCAGCATGCCCAGAACGACCGCAACAAGACCGCCCCACCCCAGCGTTGCCCAGACGATACCCCCCGCCGCACCGACAAGGCTGGACCCCATATAATAGGAGAACAGGTAAAGGGAGGAGGATTGGGCCTTACCGCTGACCGGGGCCAGGGCGCCGACCCAGCCGCTGGCAATCGAATGGGCGCCGAAAAAGCCGAAGGTCATCAGGCCAATGCCCGGAACCACACCATAAAGACTGTCCAACAGGGTCAGGCCGACACCTGCCGCCATGACCAGCACAGCCCCCGCCATCACCCGTGCCCGGCCCCAGCGCGCGGTCAGCCGACCGACGGAGGATGAAGACCCCATGCCCAGCAGATAGGCGCTGAAAATCATGGCCACCACCGACTGCGGCAGGTCGAAGGGCGGCACCAGCAGACGGAAACCCATATAGTTGAAGATCGTGATGAACCCGCCCATCAGCAGGAAACCCTGCACGAACAGCAGGCGCAGGTCCGCCCGTGCCAAAGGGGCGGCCAGGGCCGGCAGCATTGATCCCAGCCGCGCCGGCCGCCGGACAAATCCCGCCGATACTGGTAGGGACCGCCAGACAGCGCCGGCAGAGGCCAATCCCAGCAACCCAATCCCGATTGTTGCAGCCTGCCAGGGCAGGAAGTCGACCACCACACCCGTGACCAGGCGCCCCGCCATGCCCCCCATGGCTGATCCCGCAATGTATAGGCCCATCGCCCGGTCCAGGGCCGTGGGGTGCATCTCTTCCCCCAGATAGGCCATGGCCACGGCAGGCAGCCCCGCCAACGTCACACCGAACAGGGCGCGCGCCAGCAGCAGCCCGTGCCAGGAGGGGATGATCGCCATTATCAGGGTCAGCAGGGCCGACAGCGTCAAGGACGCGACCATCACCGGCTTGCGCCCGAAAATATCCGCCAGAGCGCCCGACAGCAGCAGGGAGACCGAGAGGAAACCGGTGGCAAGGGACAGAGCCAGGGCGGATTCCGCTGGCGCCACATGAAACGTCTCGGCCAGCAGCGGCAGCAATGGCTGCACATGGTACAGCAGGGCGAATGTGGCGAAACCCGCCGCGAACAGCGCCAGGGAGACCCGCCGGAATTCCGGACTGCCCGTCCGGATCCCGGCCCGGGTGCTGATCGACGGCTGGGCAGCCGGCATCAGCGGTAATCGATGCGGATACGGGACGCGGCCTCACGTGCCGTGGCCCGCGCCTCATCCGTGTCCGTCCCGCGCGCCAGGGCCACACCCATGCGGCGATAGGGGCGCGTGGACGGCTTGCCGAACAGGCGCACATCAACCGCCTGGTCCGGACGGCCGGTGAACAGGGCGGTGGCCAGACCGGAGAAGGTGAATTCCTTGGCATCACGGTCGGCCAGGATCACGGCGCTGGCCGATGGGCCGTACAGTTCCACGGCCGGGATCGGCAGGCCCAGGATGGCGCGGGCATGCAGGTCGAATTCCGAGAGGTTCTGTGACGTCAGCGTTACCATGCCCGTGTCATGCGGGCGCGGCGACAGCTCGGAGAAGATGACCTCGTCCTGCGTCACGAAGAATTCCACCCCAAAAATCCCGTGACCGCCCAGATCGTTGACAACCTTGGCCGCCATATCCTGCGCGGCGGCCAGCAGGTCGGACCGCATGCCCATGGGCTGCCAGCTTTCCTGATAGTCACCACGTTCCTGGCGATGGCCGATGGGCGGGCAGAAGACGATGCCGTCCCTGGTGCGCACCGTCAGCAGGGTGATCTCATACTCGAACGGGATGAATTCCTCGACGATGACCTTGGCCCGGTCGCCGCGCATATTGGCCACGGCATAGGTCCAGGCGGCCTCAAGTGCGGCCTCCTCCTTCACTGTGCTCTGGCCCTTGCCGGACGACGACATCACGGGCTTGATCACGCAAGGCAGACCCGTATGCGCGATGGCCGCCTTCACCTCGTCAAAGCTTTCGGCATAACGATACTTGCTGGTCCGCAGACCCAGATCGACGGCGGCCAGCTCGCGGATGCGGTCGCGGTTCATGGTCATCTGCGTGGCGCGGGCCGAGGGCACTACCGTGAACCCCTCACCTTCCAGTTCCGCCAGCATCTCTGTGCGGATGGCCTCAACCTCGGGTACGATGAAATCGGGCTTATGCTTCTCCACGGCGGCACGCAGCTGGTCGCCATCCAGCATCGCAAACACTTCCCGGCTGTCGGCCACCTGCATGGCCGGCGCATTGTCATAGGCATCGCAGGCGATCACCTGGGCGCCCAGGCGCTTGGCGGAAATGACAAATTCGCGCCCCAGCTCACCGGAGCCGAGCAGAAGGATCTTCGCCGTGAAGGGCATGGGCCACCTTATCTCCAACGGGCTGCCCGTCCAAAGGCGCCCCCTTGTGTCATGACCCTAGGGCGAAGGGACCTATTTCGCAACGGGCGCCCGGCGCGCGGGTGGCATGCCGGAGAACAACATCCATCCGCCCCCCATTGACGCGCCCCCACACCTCGCCGTAAGCCTGTCGCATCATGACCGAGCCCAGCGCCCCCCAGATCGACACCCTGTTCGTAACCCGCCTGTACCGTGCCGAGTTGGACGGGATGGAGGCGTTGAATGACGAGCTGGCCGCCTGTTGCCGGTCGGCCGCGGAGGATGATGTCGCCGGGCAGAAATGGTCGGCGAAGAACGGCTATACAGGCTACACCTCCTATTCCTCGCTGGACGATCTGCCCTGGCGCTTTCCGGCCGTCAAGACGCTGAAATCGCATCTGGACCGGCATGCCAAGGCTTTCGCCAAACAGCAGGAATGGAACCTGGGCGACAAGAAGCTGGAACTGGACAGCCTCTGGATCAATGTGCTGGACCCCGGCGGTTTCCACGGCTCGCACATCCACCCCAACAGCGTGATCAGCGGCACCTATTATGTGGAAATCCCGGATGGGGCCTCTTCCATCCGGTTCGAGGATCCGCGTCTGGCCCTGATGATGGCCGCCCCGCCGCGCAAGCCCAAGGCCGCGCGGGAACTGCTGAGCAGTATCGCGGTGAGCCCGAAGGCCGGCACCCTGATGATGTGGGAAAGCTGGCTGCGGCACGAGGTGGTGCTGAATCAGGCGGAGAGCGAGCGCATCTCCATCAGCTTCAACTATGCTTGGCGCTGAACGGCGCTGAACGGTTCGGCTCAGCCCCGGCGGACGGTGCCTTTCTTGGATGTGGCGCTTTCCACATCATCCATATAGATGATCAGGTTCAGCGAACCGGCGATCACCTCCACGAACTTGTTCGCCATGGTGGGCAGCCTGATCTTGCGGTCGATGCAGTAATTGACCAGCGACGCCGCCAGTTCGGCGACATTGCGGGGAACGCGGTGCTGTTGGCCCGCATCATCTTCGATGATCAGCGTGGCACATACGGGGTCTTCTTGCAGCTCCAGTGCCACCACCTGACCGACAGGCAATTGCAGGCGCTGTTTGCGCATGAGGTCGACAATGGCCTGGATGGCCTCACGTTCGGTGAAGCCCAGCGTGCGCATTTCTTTCACGCGGCGACCTTTCCCGTTTGCACAACAATTCCTTGCAGGACATTAGGCTGAAACACGATGGTCAACCCAGCGATTTTTCGACCTCCAGCCCGGCAATGTCGTGCAGACGCAGCAGCCCCAGAACGCCACCCTCCTCACCCACAACAGGCAACACATTGATCTGGTGGGGTGTTTCCATGATCTCCAGCGCTTCCAGTGCTGTGGCGTTGGGGCCACAGGTGCGCCGGACAGGCGTCGTCATGCAGGCCCCGGTATCCCGCTCCAGAAAGGCCTTGCCATGGGCGGCCAGACCACGGCGGATATCACCTTCCGTTACAATCCCGGCCAGGCCGCCATTGCCATCCACCACCAGGGCCGCCCCATTGGGGAACCGGGTCATGGCCAGCAGCGTCTCGAAAATCGGCTGTGCCGGTGTAACCAGCGCCACCCGTTCCGGGGCCTTGACCATCAGGTCGCCGACCTTGCCGGCCAGCACGATGCCCAGCGTGCCGCCGGGATGGTTCTCCCCATAATGGGCAATGGTGAAGCCCCGCCGCTTGGCCACCGCCACCACCAGCGCATCACCCAGCGCCAGCATGGCGGTCGTGCTGGCGGTCGGCAATTTGGTTTCCGTTGCTTCCCGTTCCACATGGCAGCGCAGGGTCCAGTCCGCGATGCGCGACAGGCCGGAGGGCACGCGCGACACCATGGCCGCGACCTTCACGCCCCGCCGCGCCGCCACCTTGCCCAGATCGATCAGTTCCTGGGTCTGGCCACTGTTGGACAGAAGGATTACCAGATCCCCCTCCCGCAGAGCGCCCAACTCCCCGTGCAGGGCGTCGAGCGCCGAATAGTAGAAGGCGGGCACACCCACCGATGCCAGCTTCGAGGCCAGCAGACGCGCGATCAGGCCCGATTTGCCGACCCCGGCCACCAGCGTGTTGCGCCCCGCCCCGGCGATATGGGTGACCGTAGCCAGGAAGTCCGCATCCAGGCTGTCCAGTTGGGCCAGCACAGCCTTGGCTTCGATCCGCAGCAGGTCGGCGGCGGCGGTCAGGGCGGGGTCTTTCTCAGGCGTCATGGTTCTTCCAACGGACAACAGGTTCGTGCTGGCACGGATGTAGGGGAGCCGCCTTGTCGCCGCATCCCCCGTTTCGCGGGGGACAGGCTTGCGGTCAGGCAGCCCCGCCGCCCAACTGCGCCTGGATCATGTCATGGAAGTGGCGGATACGGTTCTCGTTGACGCCCAGCAGGGCCGCCCCATCGACATGGCGCAGCCCCGCACCAACCTCCCCGCACACGACCCGGTCCTCCGACAGAAGCTGGCTGTTCAGCGCCGACAGGTGGCCGGTGACAGCGGCCAATGCCGCCTTGCTGGCCCCCTCACGCGCCTTGGCCAGGCAAAGGCGGTAGCGCAGCGTGAATGTTTCCGGCCCCGTCGGTTCCAGGGTCTGGACACTCATCATGCGGCCGGCCGTCACGCCGATAGCCAGATTGGGGAACAGCAGCAGGTGGACATAGCCCTCCACCCCGGCCAGCGCCTCCACCGGGATCAGGCCAAGCCGCTTGCCCGCCCCCACCCACCAGCGCTGCGCTTCCGGACGGATACCGGCATAGCCGACGGAATGCAGGCCCGACGGTTCCACACGCCAGGACCCGTCCACCACGGTGCGGAAGCTGTCGGGATGCACGGCGTCCACATGATAGACCTCCAGCACATTCTCGACGCCCACCTTCCAATTGGCGGCCCAGGGCTGCGCCTCCTGCGCGAAGGGGGCGGACATACCGTCGGAAAGCGCCTGCAACAGCGTCGCATGCGGTCCCAGCCAGTCGACCAGCGATGGGCCGCCGGGTTCCACCCGCACGAACAGAAAACGGCCGAGCCGATCCAGTTCGTAGCGTGTCAGTGCCAGCGCCCGCTTGCCCTCCCGGTCCAGACCAAAACAGTCGCCATTGCCGGGAATGCCGACCGGGACGCCGTCACGGTCATAGGTCCAGCCATGATAGGGACAGCGCAGCGGGCCCGTGGCCGTCCCCGCCTCCCCCGCGCGCAACCGGGCGAAACGGTGGGAACAGACATTGCGCAGGGCCCGCAGCTCCCCATCAAAATCCTGGACCAGCACCGGTTCGCCCGCGATCTCGCGCACCAGCCAGGACCCCGGTTCCAGAAGTTCGTCGGAAAAACCCACGAACTGCCAGTGGCGGGCCAATAGCCGTCTTTCCGCCGCGAACCGTGCAGGATCGCGGTAATCGGCGGCGGTCAGGGCGGCGGGACGGGCCAGCATCAAGATATACCGGAGGTCATGAACGCCATAGCCTGCACTGTCCCACCCCCTTACGGCAAGCGTGTCAGAGCGCGTCTGCGGCCATCTTCAGCACAACCTTATTCGTCGCGGTGCCGAACCAGCCCAGGACCGTGTTGTGATGGTCGATGATCTGTTCAAAGGTCAGGCCACCCATGTCGCAGGTCGTGTGACCATCAGCCACCAGGGTGACGTCGAACCCATGGGCGATGGCGCTGCGTACAGACGTGTCGATACAAAACGGCGTCATGCAGCCGCCAATAATGACATGCCGGATGCCACGCTCCAGAAGTGCCGGCTTCAGGTCGGTGTCCAGAAAACTGTCGCAGGTGGTTTTATGGATCACGCGCTCGCCGGGTTGCGGTGTCAGTTCCCGGCGTATTTCCCATCCCGGTGTACCCTTGGCCAGCCGGTGGTCATCCGGCGCGTCATGCTGCACATGGATCAGGGTGGCGCCAGCGGCACGCCCGCGGACCTGAAGGTCGGCCAGACGGGCAACAACGCCGTCCAGTGCTGTTGCCGCAGCTTGCTGGCGCAGCCCGTCGCCGGCCGGCAGGATGCCTTCCTGAACATCGATGACGATCAGGGCGGTTTCACGGGGCGCAAACATGGCTTGGGTCCTGTGCAGGGATTTTGGAACGGCTTAACGCAGAATTGTTTCTGGATGATTTCAGACAGGGGCGAACCCTTGCGATGGATGGCGGATGCGCTACCGTGGCGGGCGCAATCCAACGGGCACCAACAACCAAGGAACGGGTATCGTGCGGATCATCGGACATTTCATGCGCGGCAGCGCAGTGGCCCTGGTACTGGCCCTTTCGGCCGTCACCGCCCCGGCGCAGACGGCACCGGCCAAGGTGGAACGGGTACAGAGTGGCAATATCATCACCGAGAATATCCCGGCCGTCGACGCCGCCCTGGGTGAAAGACTGTCGGCCTATCTGGCGGCGCGGTCGGCAAGCATGCTGGACTGGACGCCCGACGGAAAGGGCATCCTGATCTCCACCCGCTTTGGTGAAACCGCACAGCTGCACCTTGTGGCCGGCCCGATGATGGCGCGTCAGCAGCTGACCTTCGCCGCCGAACCCATCACCAGCGCCGCCTTCAGCCCGGCCAAGGGCGCCAGCGATCTCGTCTATGTCTGGGACAAGGGCGGGGCGGAGAATTTCCAGTTCTTCCATCTGGATGTGGCGACCGGCAAGACCACCTTGATCACCGACGGCAAGTCGCGCAACCAGGGTCTGGTCTGGAATCACAAGGGCGACCGTTTCGCCTTCTCCAGCACCCGGCGTGACGGCAAGAATACCGATGTCTATGTCGGTGGGTTGAAGGATGCCGCGACCGTCGCCCCCTTGGTGGCGCAGACCGGGTCATGGAGTGCCGTCGCCTTCTCGCAAGATGACAAGAAGCTGCTGGTCGGCCAGTATATTGCGATCACCAAATCGTACCTTTCGGTGGTGGATGTCGCCACCGGCCAACTGACCCGGATCAAGCCGGAGAAGGACAGTATCGCCCTGACCGGTGTCGGCTTCACGCCCGACGCCAAGGGTGTATTCCTGACCTCTGACGAGGAGGGGGAGTTCAAGCGCCTGGGCCTGCATGACCTGGCGTCGGGCAAGACCACCTGGATCACGGCTGACGACCCCTGGGATGTGGAAGAGGCGGTTCTGTCGCATGACGGCAAGCGCCTGGCCTATGTGCTGAACGAGGGGGGATGGTCCACGCTTCGGGTCATCGACACCAAAAGTTTGAAGACGGTCAAGCTGCCCGCCCTGCCCAAGGGTGTGATCGGTGGCGTGTCGTTCAGCCCTGACGGATCAAAACTGGCCCTGTCCCTGACCACGCCGACGGCCCCCGCCGATGTGCATGTGGTGGACCTGTCGAAAGACAAGGTGGAACAGTGGACCAAAAGCGAGGTGGGCGGTCTCAACACCGACACTTTCGCCGATGCCAGCCTGATCCAGTTCCCGACCTTCGATCAGCGCCAGATCCCGGCCTTCCTGTTCAAGCCGAAGAACGCCAAGGGCAAGCTGCCGGTGATCATGCTGATCCATGGCGGACCGGAGGGTCAGAGCCGCCCGAATTTCAGCGCCACGGTCCAGTTCTGGGCCAATGAGCTGGGGGCCGCCGTGCTGCTGCCCAATATCCGTGGGTCGGACGGGTACGGAAAGACCTATCTGGGCCTGGATAATGGCTTCAAGCGCGAGGACAGCATCAAGGATATCGGCGCCCTGATCGACTGGATCGCCACCCAGCCCGATCTGGACAAGGGAAAGGTCGTGGTGGCCGGGGGTTCCTATGGCGGTTACGCCACGCTGGCGGCCATGACCCATTATAATGACAAGCTGGCCGGCGGCGCCAACACGGTCGGCATTTCCAACTTCATCACCTTCCTGGAGGCCACGGCAGAGTATCGCCGCGATCTGCGTCGCCCCGAATATGGCGATGAGCGTGATCCCGAGATGCGCGCCTTCCTGCTGAAAATCTCCCCCCTGACCAACGCGTCAAAGATCACCAAGCCGATGCTGGTCATCCAGGGCTTCAACGATCCGCGCGTACCCGTGGGCGAGGCGGAGCAGATGGTGGCCGCCATCCGCAAGAATGGCGGCGATGTCGGCTATGTACTGGCCATGGATGAAGGGCACGGCTTCCGCAAGAAGTCGAACCAGTTCGTGGCCAACATGGCCCAGGCGCAGTTCTTCCAGAAGGTGTTCGGACAGACGAAGTAGGGCGGTGCTGGAGGGGGCAAAACGAAACGCTTCCGCCCCCTCCACCAGCTCACTTCGTCTTGGCATCCAGTGCCAGGTTCAGCAGCAGAACATTCACCCGGGGTTCCCCGATCAGGCCCAGCAAGCGGCCTTCTGTCTGCTGGTCGACCAAGGCCTCCAGTGCCGCCCTTTCCATGCCCCGGGCCTTGGCGATGCGGGCGATCTGATAGCGGGCGGCGTCGGGGGAGATATGCGGGTCCAGGCCGCTGCCCGATGTGGTGACCAGGTCCATCGGCACCGGGTTGGCCTCTCCCGCACCCAACTTCTCCGCCTCTCCCTTCACCCGTTCAATCAGGGGTCCACTGGTCGGCCCCAGATTGGAGCCGCTGGACGCCCCCGCATCATAGCCGGAACCGGCCGCCGAGGGGCGGGGGTGAAAGTAGCGGTCACCGGTAAAACTCTGCCCAATCAGCGCGGAGCCGACAATGGTGCCATCGGCGCGGCGGATCAGGCTGCCTTCGGCCTGATCGGGGAACAACCCCCGTCCCAGGCCGGTCATGGCCAGCGGATATCCGATGCCCAACAGCAGCGTGAACAGCAGCACAAGCACCAGGGCCGGACGCAGTTGCTTCAACATTTCACCCCTCCTTACGCCAGACCCAGGGCCGTGACGGCCATGTCGATCAGCTTGATACCGGCAAACGGGACAACGAGGCCGCCCAGACCATAGATCAGCAGGTTGCGTGAGAGCTGGCTGGCCGCCGACCGGGCGCGATAGGTCACGCCCTTCAGGGCCAGCGGGATCAGGGCAATGATCACCAGCGCATTGAAGATGATGGCCGACAGGATGGCCGATTGCGGGGTGGACAGGCCCATCACGTTCAGCGCCCCCAGGCTGGGGTAAAGGCCCGCGAACATGGCCGGGATGATGGCGAAATATTTCGCTACGTCATTGGCGATGGAGAAGGTGGTCAACGCCCCGCGCG
Organism: Azospirillum sp.; assembly: GCA_027483805.1. Taxonomy (GTDB): domain Bacteria; phylum Pseudomonadota; class Alphaproteobacteria; order Azospirillales; family Azospirillaceae; genus Niveispirillum. The sequence goes on from JAIXTS010000270.1 coordinate 17,849, forward strand.
TCATCAGCAATTGTTTGCCGATGGAGACAATCTCAATCAGCTTGGTCGGATCGCTGTCCAGATCGACCATGTTGCCGGCTTCCCGCGCGGCCTGGGTGCCGGTATTCATGGCGACACCCACATCCGCCTGGGCCAGGGCCGGGGCATCGTTGGTGCCGTCGCCGCACATCGCGACCAGCCGCCCGTCCGCCTGTTCGCGGCGGATCAGGTTCAGCTTGTCCTCCGGTGTGGCCTGGGCCAGGAAATCATCCACGCCGGCCTCCGCCGCGATGGCCGCCGCCGTCAGGGGATTGTCACCCGTGATCATGACGGTACGGATGCCCATGCGGCGCAGTTCGGCGAAACGGTCGCGGATACCGCCCTTGATAATGTCCTTCAGATGGACGATGCCCAGGACCCGGTCGCCACGCGTGACCGCCAGCGGCGTGCCACCGGCCTTGGCGATCCGTTCCGCCAGGCTGTCCAGTTCCGGCAGCTTCACACTGACTGTACCCCGGCGCGACGCGATATGGCGCAGGACGGCGTCCACGGCACCCTTGCGGATCTGCACACCGTCCAAATCCACCCCGCTCATCCGCGTCTGGGCGGCGAAGGGCACAAAGACCGTGCTGTGGCCCGACAGGTCCGGCTGGCGCAGGCCATGACGTTCCTTGGCCAGGACAACGATCGACCGACCTTCCGGCGTCTCGTCCGACAGGCTGGACAATTGTGCCGCCTCTGCCAGTTCCCTTTCGGTGACACCGGACAGAGGCAGGAATTCGGTGGCGTGACGATTGCCCAGGGTGATCGTCCCGGTCTTGTCCAGCAGCAGCGTATCGACATCGCCCGCTGCTTCCACCGCGCGGCCGGAGGTGGCCAGCACGTTGAAGCGGACCAGACGGTCCATACCCGCGATACCAATGGCCGACAGCAGCGCCCCGATGGTGGTGGGGATCAAGGTAACAAACAGGGCCACCAGCACCACCACCGACACCGACCCGCCGGCATAGGCGGCAAAGCCGGGAACGGAGACAACAGCCAGCAGGAAGATCAGGCTCAACCCCACCAGCAGCAGGTTCAGGGCGATTTCATTGGGCGTCTTCTGCCGTTCGGCCCCTTCGACCAGGGCAATCATCCGGTCCAGGAAGCTGTTGCCCTGGGCCGCCGTGATGCGCACCGTGATCCGGTCCGACAGCACACGGGTGCCCCCCGTCACGGCGGAGCGATCGCCACCGCTTTCCCGGATGACGGGCGCACTTTCGCCGGTAATGGCACTTTCATCCACCGTGGCAATGCCTTCCACGATCTCGCCATCGCCGGGGATCAGTTCGCCGGTTTCCACCCGCACCAGATCACCCACCACCAGGGTGGAGGCGGGGACCGTCTCGCCACCCGGCAGGCGCCGGGCCACCGTCTCCGTGCGTGCGCGGCGCAGGCTGGCGGCCTGTGCCTTGCCCCGACCTTCCGCCACCGCCTCCGCGAAATTCGCGAACAGCACCGTGAACCAGAGCCACAGCACGATCTGAATCGTGAAGGCGGCACCGGCGGCACCGGTGGCCAGATCACGGACCAGCAGAACCGTGCTGAGCGCTGCGACCACCGCCACCAGGAACATCACGGGATTGCGCACCATATGGGCCGGATGCAGCTTGGCATAGCTGGCCTTTAAGGCCGGCCACAGGATGGCACCGTCCAGGACGGAGGTGCCGGCCAGGCGTTTATTGCCGTGGCCCGTCAGGATATCTTCATGACGCATGATTTTCTCCAGTCGCTTACGGCGCGACAGCGGCGGTCAGCATCAGATGCTCCACCACCGGCCCCAGCGACAGTGCCGGGAAGTAGGTCAGGCCCCCGACGATCAGGATGACGCCGACCAGAAGCCCCACGAACAGCGGCCCCGTGGTGGGGAAGGTGCCGGCAGATGCCGGAACCGCCCGCTTTGCGGCCAACGACCCGGCGGCCGCCAGCATGGGGATGATGATAAAGAAGCGGCCCACGAACATGGCAACGCCCAGCGTGATCGTGTACCAGGGGCTGGTCGCCGTCAGCCCGCCAAAGGCGCTGCCATTATTGGCCGCCGCCGATGTGTAGGCATAAAACACCTCTGAAAAGCCATGAGGCCCGGCATCCTGTATCCCGGCCAACCCGTCAGGAATGGCCACCGCGATGGCGGTGAAGATCAGGATCATGGCCGGCATGGCCAGGATGGCCAGCACGGTCATCTTGATTTCGCGCGCTTCCAGCTTCTTGCCCACATATTCGGGCGTGCGGCCCACCATCAGGCCGGCCACGAACAGGGCGATGATGGCCATCAGCAGCATGCCATAGAGGCCGGCACCGACACCGCCGACGATGATCTCGCCCAACACCATGTTGATCATGGGCACCATACCGCCCAGCGGCATGAAACTGTCATGCATGGCATTGACTGCACCGCAACTGGCGGCGGTGGTGATCACGGCGAACAGGGCGGACATGGCGGTACCAAACCGCACCTCCTTGCCCTCCATGTTGCCAAGCCCCTGTTCCACGTGGAACCCGGCCAGCAGCGGATTCCCGCCGGCTTCCGCCCAATAGGCCAAGGCGACACCGGCAACGAACAGAACACCCATGGCCGCCAGGATGGCCCAGCCCTGGCGTTCATCCCCCACCATGCGGCCGAAGACATTGGTCAATCCGGCACCGATGGCGAAGATCAGCAGCATCTGGACAAGGTTGGACAGCGCCGTCGGGTTCTCGAACGGATGTGCGGAATTCGCGTTGAAGAAGCCGCCACCATTCGTTCCCAGCATCTTGATGGCCAGCTGGCTGGCCACCGGTCCCTGGGCAATGGTCTGCTGCGCGCCCTCAACCGTGCTGGCAACCGTATAGGCATCCAGATTCTGCGGCACGCCCTGCCAGATGAAGAACAGGGTCGCCAGCACCGACAGGGGCAGCAGCAGATAAAGGGTCGCACGGGTCAGATCGACCCAGAAATTGCCGATGGTGCTCGCCGATCTGCGTGCAAATCCCCGCACCATGGCCAGGGCCAGGGCGATGCCGGTTGCCGCGGACAGAAAACTCTGCACCGTCAACCCCGCCATCTGTGACAGATAGCTCATGGTGGTCTCCCCACCATAGGACTGCCAGTTGGTGTTGGTGACGAAGCTGATGGCCGTATTGAAGGCCAGTTCCGGCGCCACGGCCGGCAACCCTTGGGGGTTCAGCGGCAGCAGGTCCTGCGTGCGCAGGATCGCGTAAAGCAGGGCGGCACCCGCCAGATTGAACAGCAGCATGGACAGGGCATAGGTCAGCCAATGCTGCTCCCGTGCTTCATCCACCCCCGCCAGGCGGTAGAAACCGACCTCCACGGGGCGCAGGGCGGGGGACAGGAGGGTCCGCTCGCCCATGAATAACCGCGTCATGAAGCCGCCCAGCGGCCGCGTGACGGCGACAATGATCGCGCAGTAAAGCGCGATCTGCATCCAGCCGATCAGGGTCAAGACTGAAAACTCCGGGTGGTCCGGCGGCGCATCAATAGCGCTCGGGCCGGCACAGCACATGGATCAGGTAAAGCGCGAGGCCGATGGCGGTTGCCAGGCCCAGGATAAGGTCGAGCATGGCTCACAGCCCCTCGCAGGCATGGGCAAGGCCGATCGCCAGGGCAAACAGCCCCAGGACCAGCATGATCATGATGATATCGGTCATGGTTCCCCACAGCGAAAACCCGCACAGACGGCGCGGGCCACGGGGGGGATTGGACGCCGGATCGCCATAAAGGTTCGAGAGGGAACCCCGCCCGGCGGCATTAAAATCCCTTTATGCCCCTATCTGGCGGCAATGCAGGGCCGTTCGACGGGACAGACGGGACGCGAAATGACTGGCGTGACCCGCAGGCGGCCAACCCCGCGCGCCGACAGCCCGACAAGGTTCGCAGCGGCTTCCGACAGGTCCAGATGGCGACCGGGTATGAACGGCCCCCGATCGTTGACACGGATGCGCACACTGCGGCCGGTGACGGGGTCCGACACGTCCAGCAGGGTGCCGAATGGCAGGCAGGCATGGGCCGCCGTCAGGGCGGAGCGGTCAAACCGCTCCCCGCTGGCCGTCGGGCGGCCATGATGGCCGGGGCCATACCAGGATGCCGTCATCTCCACCGGCTGTTTGATCGGGCAGTCGGAACCGGCGGCATCCGCCGCGGACGGGCAAGCCCACAGGCACAGGCCCACAAGACCCGGAACCAGCAAGCGCATGTGACATACTCCCAAGGCAGGCGGATCGGGTGATACGGCAATCCCGCTGTCCATCCCGGACAACCACCCTGTGTTCCGCCGGCGCAGGCTGGACCGGCCCGCCCATGCCAATCAAATTAAAAGCCCTTTATGCCCCGGTTTTGAGCATTGGTTGATTCGATCATTTATCATATAATAGATTCATATCCCATTATATGGCATAAACCGATGCGCAAAGGGGCCCTCCTTCTTTTTCTGCTGCTGTCTGTCATGACGGTGGAGGTTGCGGGCGCGACCGCCACGGTCGGCCCGGCGGAGTGGGTGAGCGATAGGCCCGGGCCGGACCGTTTCCCCCTGGCCGAAGATGGAAAGCCGGCAACGATCCGGTATGATGCGGGCGACCATCCCGTTATCGCGATCGCTGCCACCGATCTGGCCGCTGATCTGGCCCGCGTAAGTGGGGGAAAGGCGGATATCAGGACCAGCGGTGTCCCTGCGAAGACGGAGATCTGGGTGGGAACGCTGGGGCGTTCGCCGCTGATCGATCGGCTTGTGGCCACCGGAAAGGTGGATGCCGGAGACCTGCGCGGGGCGTGGGAGAGCTTTCTGATCACGCGCGTCGCGGCCCCCATCCCAGGGGTCGACGACGCCCTTGTGATCATTGGCAGCGACCGTCGCGGCGCCGCCTTTGGCGCCTATGAACTGTCGCGGGCCGCTGGGGTGTCGCCCTGGATATGGTGGGCGGATGTGCCGCCGCCGCGACGGCCCAGCCTGTATGCCGATGCGGCTATGCGCCGGTTCGGCCCACCATCGGTGAAATATCGCGGCATCTTTATCAATGACGAGGATTGGGGCCTGCATCCCTGGGCGGCCAACAATTTCGATCCGGCGCGCGGCGATATCGGTCCGAAGACCTATGAAAAAGTGTTCGGCCTGCTGCTGCGTCTGCGGGCCAACCTGTTATGGCCGGCCATGCATGAGGTCACGCAACCCTTCAATGCCGATCCCGCCAATGCACAGCTGGCCGATCGCTATGCCATCATCATGGGCTCCTCCCATGCCGAACCGATGCTGCGCAACAATGTCGGTGAATGGCAGGACCCGCCGGCGGATTTCAATTATGCCACCCACCCCGACCGGGTCCGGGCCTATTGGCGCGACCGGGTGGCGGCCAACGGGCGGTATGACAATATCTACACCCTGGGCATGCGCGGCATCCATGACAGCGGCATGGTGGGGGCAGACGATCTTGCCGCCAAGCGCACCTTGTTGAACCGGATCATCGCCGATCAGCGGCAATTGCTGTCGGACCATGTCTCGCCACATCTCGACCGCATCCCGCAGGTCTTCACACCCTACAAGGAAGTGCTGGAGATCTACCGGGCCGGCCTGGACCTGCCCGATGATGTGACTCTGGTCTGGCCCGACGATAATTTCGGCTATATCCGGCAGTTTCCGGGGCCACGTGAACGGGCGCGGGCCGGTGGTTCCGGCATCTATTACCATCTGTCCTATCTGGGGGCACCTCTGTCGCATCTGTGGCTGTCCACCGTGCTGCCTTCACTGGTGGCGCTGGAAATGGGCCGTGCCTATGATCTGGGGGCCGACCGGCTGTGGGTGGCCAATGTCGGCGATATCAAGCCGGCGGAAACCAATATCGACCTGTTCCTGACCATGGGCTGGGACATGCCCGGTTTTCGGGCGGCGGGCGGGGCCCCGGGCTTCCTTACCGCCTGGGCCGGCCGCGAATTCGGGCCGGCATTAGCGCCGCAGATCGCGGGCCTTCTGGAAAACCACCATCAGCTGAGTTACGAACGCAAGCCGGAGCATCTTCAATGGTGGCTGCCGGGCCAGAGATACCGGCGCAGCGACCTTGATCTGGAGGCGGCGCGGGCACGACTGGACCGGTTCGCGGACCTGGAGCGGCGCTTGGATGAAATCCTGCCTCGTGTGCCAAACGCGGCGCGCGATGCCTTTTTCCAGATGGTCGAATATCCCGTCAGGGCGGCATCGCTGGCCAATCAGCGCTTCTTCCAGGCAGAGGCCTATGAACGGTTGTTCAACAGCGATCCCCTTGCCGCCCGCCATCATGGACAGGCGGCACGCAGAGCCGATGCGGCCCTGCATGCGCTGACACGCCGCTACAACCAGGACATCGCCAGCGGAAAATGGAACGGTATGATGGCGGTGGAGCCGGCCGATGGGCAGTGGCGATCCTACCGGTTGACGCCGCCCGTCCTGCCGGCCGCCGGCCTGTCCCTGCCGCCGACCGCCCCGCCGCCACCCCATCCGCGCAAGGCGACGTCAGCCGGCGATCTGATCATCATCCAGGCGGAGGATGCGCCGGAACGGGACCCTGCCTGGACCCTTGTCCCCGGCCTGGGCCGGGGGCGTGGGTCCTTGGCAGCGGGGCCGGTGACCGCCCCATCCATGGACAGGGACGGGCCTGCGCTGACCTACCGTATCGACCTGCCGCCGGGTGACTGGGATCTGTC
>JAIXTS010000255.1 GCA_027483805.1 Azospirillum sp.
CTTCAGTTTCAATCCGCTTCCAATCGCGGAACCGTCCTGAACTTCAGCTCAGTGGCATAAATGACGCTACCTTCAGTTTCAATCCGCTTCCAATCGCGGAACCGTCCTGAACCCCGTGGTGCCGGTGACATGGAAAAAATCACCGGTTGTTTCAATCCGCTTCCAATCGCGGAACCGTCCTGAACCGCCTGTGGAAGTTGTCGAGTGGGAACTCCACGGTTTCAATCCGCTTCCAATCGCGGAACCGTCCTGAACGACGTGAACCAGGCGCAGCAGGCCGACAATTCCGGTTTCAATCCGCTTCCAATCGCGGAACCGTCCTGAACGATAAGCGGGGGCGGCCACGCGGTCTTGCGGACCTTGTTTCAATCCGCTTCCAATCGCGGAACCGTCCTGAACAACAGCGCGGCCGGCGGCGAGGGTGAGCGGCGGAACCGCGACTTGCGGACCTTGTTTCAATCCGCTTCCAATCGCGGAACCGTCCTGAACCTACCCTCTGGAACCCTTTCTGACAACAGGACAATTTTCCCGCAATTTCCACAGGCTGACAAAAATTCTGTCATAATTTGTCAAGACCTCGCTCATAAATAGTTTTCTTCATGCCAAAACACCCATATAATCAAGCGCTTCTATCAGTTCCACAGGGTCCACCCCACCATGACCGCGCCGCCCAGCCTGTTTGAGCAGATCACCCGGCTGGACCGGTTGGAGGCGGCGTGGGGGCGGGTGCGGGATAATCAGGGTGGGGCGGGGGGCGATGGGGTGGGGCTGGTGGAGTTTGAGGTGGATTTGCCCACCCGGCTGGTGCGGCTGCAACTGTCCCTGCGGGCCGGCACCTATCGCCCCGGCCCCGTGCGGCGGGTGGATATCCCCAAGGGGGATGGCGATACGCGGATGTTGTGCATTCCGTCGGTGGTGGACCGGGTGGCGCAGACGGCGGTTTCCATGCTGCTGACCCCCCTTCTGGATGGGGAAATGGCTGATGCCAGTTTCGCCTATCGCCCCGGTCGGTCGGTACAGATGGCGGTGGCGCGGGTGGCGGCGCATCGGCGGGCGGGTTATGGCTGGGTCGTGGATGGCGATATCGAACGTTTCTTTGACCGGGTGCCGCATGAACGGCTGCTGACGCGCCTGGAACGGTCGGTGGCGGATCGGGACCTGCTGGATCTGGTGGCCCTGTGGCTGGATGCCATCGGCATGGCGGGCGGGGTGCCGGGGTTGGGCCTGCCGCAGGGGTCGCCCCTGTCTCCCCTGCTGGCCAACCTGTATCTGGATGATGTGGATGATCAGATCCAGGGGCGCGGCGTGCGGCTGGTGCGCTTCGCCGATGATTTCCTGCTGATGTGCCGGGAGGAGGTGGCGGCGGCCAGGGCACAGGCGCGCATGGCCAAACTGCTGGCCGATCACGGCCTGCGCCTGCACCCGGAAAAGACGCGGGTGGTGCCGTTTGAACAGGGGTTCCGGTTCCTGGGCCATCTGTTCGTGCGCTCCCTGGTGGTGCGGGAGGTGGGGGAAGAGGAGGATGCGGCCCTGCCGTTGGCCGACGCCGCCCGCATCCTGGCCGCCCACCCGGCCACCGCCGCCACCGCCGCGCCCAACGATGTGCCCGACCTGCTGGCCACCGATGCGGGCGATGATGGCGGCGACCGCGCGCCGGGCCTGCGTGTGCTGTACATCACAGAGGCCGGGCGGCGGCTGGCTATCCGTAACGAGGCCTTTACCGTCACCGAGCCGGGGCCGGGCGAGGGCGACAGGGTGGAGGTGATCGCCATCCCGCCGCAACGGCTGGACCGGGTGGAACTGTCCCCCGGCACCGATGCCAGTGCCGAGGCGCTGCGCCACGCGCTGGCCCATGGTGTGGCCGTGGATTTCGTCAATGGCTGGGGCGATGGTATCGGCCATCTGGCCCCTGCCATTGGCACGGGCCGCGCAGGCCTGCATCTGGCCCAGGCGCGGTTGGCGCTGGACGGGCCGGCGCGGGTGGAGCTGGCCCGCATCCTGGTGGATGGTCGGCTGCGCAACCAGCGGGCCCTGCTGTCGCGCCTGAACCGGCGGCGCAAGCAGGCGGCGGTGGCCGATGCCGGGGCCGCCATCACCCGCACCATCCGCAAATTGCCGCTGGCCGCCGATGTGCCCGCCTTGATGGGGATGGAGGGGGCGGCGGCCGCCGCCTATTGGCCCGCCCTTGGCAAATGCCTGGAACAGGGATGGAGCTTCAGCCGACGGCGGCGACAACCCCCGCCCGATCCCGTCAACCTGATCCTGTCCTTCCTGTCGGGTCTGCTATACCGCGACATCGCCGCCCTATGTGCGCGGGCGGGCCTGCATCCCGGTTTCGGCGTGCTGCACAGCGCGCGGGACAACAGCCCCGCCCTGGCCAGCGATCTGGTGGAGGAATTCCGCGCCCCCCTGGTGGAGGGGTTGGCGCTGTATCTGTTCAACAACCGCATCCTGGACCGCGCCATGTTCAGCCGCCGCGACGGGGCCTGTCACCTGTCAGCAGAGGGGCGAAAGGCGGTGATCCGCGCCTGGGAGGGCTGGCTGGACCGGCCCGTCCTGGCCGCCGATGGGCGGCGGGTGCTGTGGCGTCGTCTGGTGGCGATGCAGATCAGCGCCTATGCCGCCCATGCGCGCGGCGACCGCCCCTATACACCCTATCGCATGGATTACTGACGGCAAGGGGCGGGACCATGGCGGAAACCGAAATGCTGATGGTGTTCAGCTATGACGTGGCGGAGAACCGCAACCGCCGCCGCGTGGCCAAGGTGCTGGAAAGCGCCTGTGTGCGCGTCCAGAAAAGCGTGTTTGAGGCGGTGATGACGGACAAGGCCGCCAAAACCCTGGCCGATGCCGCCGCCCGCCATCTGGGCCAGGGCGACAGTCTGCGCGTCTACGCCATCGGCGCCCATGGCCGCAACCGCTGCCAAAGCTGGGGACCGTGCCCCCTGCCCGAACAGCAGGATTTCTACCTGCTGTAGGGGGGGACCAGTAGCTCAGTCTGGTAGAGCCGTTGTCTGAAAGTTTCAATCCGCTTCCAATCGCGGAACAGCGCTGAACGTCGAACCAGATAACGATGAGTATTTTGTAAAGAAAGAGTTTCAATCCGCTTCCAATCGCGGAACAGCGCTGAACATCTCTACAACCCCGCAGGATACTGCGTTGGAGTTTCAATCCGCTTCCAATCGCGGAACAGCGCTGAACATGACCAGAAGGAATCTGGAAAATACGTCGAGTGTTTCAATCCGCTTCCAATCGCGGAACAGCGCTGAACCAAACCGACCGGCGTTCATCGAGATGGTCGGGTTTCAATCCGCTTCCAATCGCGGAACAGCGCTGAACTCCTAGCTCTACCGCTGGCGCCACCTTTCATGCCGTGTTTCAATCCGCTTCCAATCGCGGAACAGCGCTGAACCTCACCCCCATGGGCGGGAAGGACGACGGCTTCACCGTTTCAATCCGCTTCCAATCGCGGAACAGCGCTGAACTCTCGGTGACCGTGCCCGTATGCCGAATCCGGCCCAGTTTC
>JAIXTS010000264.1 GCA_027483805.1 Azospirillum sp.
ATCCTGATGATCATGATGATGATCGCCGGCTTCTGGGCGCTGGCCAAGCTGGAACGGCAGATGGAACCGGACTTTGATGTGCCGGGCATCTATGTCGGGACGGCCTGGCAGGGCGCGTCTGCCGACGATATCGACCGTTCCATCATCGAGGCCATGGAACGCGAAGTACGCTTTCTGGAAGGCGTTGATGAGGTGACGGGCCGGTCGCGTGAGGGGATCGGCGAACTGTTCATCAATTTTAAGCATGGCACCGACATGGCCAAGGCCCTGTCGGAAGTGGAAAGCGCCATCAACAACATCACCACCCTGCCGCAGAGTGCCGAGCGGCCCGTCATCAACCGTTTCACCATCACCGACGAGCTGATGGAACTGGCCATTTCCGGGCCGCTGCCGGAACCGGCCCTGCGGGCGCTGGCCAAGCAGGTGCGTGACGGTGTGACAGCGCAGGGCGTGGACCGTGTCTATATGACCGGCCTGCGCGGGGCGGAAATCTGGGTGGAGATGCCGGCGGCGGAGCTGCAACGGCTGGACACCACGCTGGGGGCCGTGGCCCAGCGTCTGGCCCAGGCCTCGACCGATGTGCCCTCGGGCACTCTGTCGGGCAATATCGAAAAACAGATGCGGTCCATGGGCCGGCAGGAAGATGCAGCCGGTGTGGCCGGCCTGACGCTGCGCACCGATGAACAGGGCCAGCGCGTGACGATGGGTCAGGTCGCAGAGGTCAGCGATGCCTTTGACGACCGGGGCGTCACGGGCCGCCGCAATGGCCACCCCGCCATCAATCTGTCGCTCCAGACCTCCAAGAATGGCAACCTGATCGCCATCACCGAACGGGTGGATGCGTACCTGGAAAAGCTGCGCCTGACCCTGCCGCCCGGCGTGACGGTCGAAAGTTATGACCGCAATTCCGACGCGCTGGAAGACCGGATCGGCATGCTGATGGACAATGCCGTGGGCGGCATGGTCCTGGTCATGGCGGTGCTGGTCGTGTTCCTGCGGCCCTGGGTGACCTTCTGGATTGCCGTCGACATCCTGGTCAGCTTCATGGTGACCTTCGCCATCATGGTGGTGATCGGGCAGAGCATCAATGTGATGAGCCTGTTCGCCCTGATCATGATGACGGGCATCATCTGTGACGATGCCATCGTGGTGGCCGAACATGGCCAGACCCTGATGGACAGGGGCATGGCGCCGGCAAAGGCCGTGGAACGTGCCGCCCAGCGCATGTTCTGGCCCGTCACGGCGGCGGCCATCACCACCATCGCCGCCTTCGGCCCCATGCTGATGATGAGCGGGACGACAGGGCAATATGTGATGCCGCTGCCCGCCATCTCCATCGCCGTCATCATCGCCTCGCTGCTGGGCTGTTTCCTGATGCTGCCATCCCATATGCGCCACGCGCTGGAGAAGGGGCAGAAGTCGCCGCCATCAAAGCTGCGGGTGGCGTTCGATGCGAAGTTCATCCGCTTCCGCGACGGGCCGTTCACGCAGGCCATCGCCTGGACCACCCATAATCGCGGCATCACAGTGGCGTCGGCCCTGACCATCATGGCGCTGGCCATCGGCTTGCAGGCCGGCGGCCATGTGAAGTTCGCCTTCTTCCCGCAGCCGGAAGGCAATCAGGCACAGCTCAACCTGCTGTTCAGCCCCGGCACCCCGCGGGAGGTGGTGGCCAAACAGATCGACGAGGCCGAAGCCGCCTTGTACCGGGTGGAAGCCGCCTATGGTCTGCCCCGTGGTGAGATCGTGAAGATGACGTTCGGCAAGCTGGGCGTCACCACCGGCGACAACCTGCCCGAACAGGTGGGCGACTATATCGGCTCGATGAATGTCGAATTCTCGGTCGCCGATGACCGTGAACAGCGCCTGCCCGACATCATGAAGAAGTGGGAGGCGGAGACCAAGCTGCTGCCCGGCATCGATCAGGTGATCTTTTCCACCGAACAGGATGGCTTTGGCGGCGATGGTTTCGGCTTCCGGCTGGTCCATGACGACCCTTATGTGCTGAAGGCCGCGTCGGAGGACCTGAAAAAGATCATCATGACCTATGGCGGGGTCAGCGGGGCGCGCGACAATCTGCCGGCGGGCAAGCCGGAACTGGTGGTCAAGGTCACGCCGCGCGGCGAGGCCCTGGGCTTCACCACCGAGAATGTCGGCCGGCAGTTGCGTGATGCCATGGACGGCGCCATCGCCATGCGCTTTGCCCGCGGCGACGAGGAAGTGACGGTGCGCGTCCGCCTGCCGGAAAGCGATCAGACGGAAGCGCTGCTGGCCAATCTGAAACTGCGGTCGCCCGCCGGCATGCAGGTGCCGCTGGCCGATGTGGTGGAACTGTCGGAGCGGCCCGGCCTGTCGCGTATCCTGCGCAACAAGGGCCAGCGCACCGTGTCGATCTTTGCCGAGGTCGATCACCTGAAGGGCAATGGCGGGGAGATCCGCAGCGATATCGAGAAGAACCACCTGCCCGCCATCATGGAGAAATATGGCGTCAAGAAGGACCAGAATGACGGGTCACGCCAGGAAGCGGAATTCTGGGCCGACTTCATGCTGGGCATGCTGGTGTCGCTGGGCGCCATCTATCTGGTGCTGGCCTGGATCATGGGCAGCTTCGCCCGGCCGGTTGCGGTCCTGATGATCATTCCCTTCTCCATCGCCGGTACCATCTTCGGCCATTGGGTGATGGGGGCGGACATGACGATCTGGTCCTATATCGCCATCATGGGCATGGCCGGCGTGCTGGTGAATGACAGTATCCAGGTGGTCAGCAGCATTGATGACCGTATCAAGGCGGGTGAAGCGGTGGAGAGTGCGGTGGTGCATGGGGCGGCGGAACGGCTGCGCCAGGTGCTGCTGACCTCGCTCACCACCATCTTCGGTCTGCTGCCTTTGTTGACGGAGACGGCGTTCCAGGCGGCTTTCCTGGTGCCCATGGCCATTACCTTCGTCTTCGGCATCGGGACGGCCACGGTGCTGGTCCTGTTGCTGATGCCTTCCCTGCTGATGCTGGTGGAAGATGGCAAGCAGGGGATCGGCCGGGTGCGGGGCAGGTTCGGCCGCCGTCCGGCAGCGGTCACCGCGGGCTGAACACCGGCCGATCACCGGTTGCCTTGGGGCAAGGGGCGGGATGCGCGGGGACAGCCGGGCATCCCGCCCCGCCTGTTTTGGGGATGGCTTCCAGATCCGCGGCGGGCGGTCGTGTCTCTTGCCGTGATATCCCCAGTGAAGAATGCGTTCTGCTGTGCTAGGCTTTGCCGCGATGGTCAAGGAGAGCCCATGCAACGTTTCTCCACAAGTGGCCTGCCGTCCACGCGCGCCAAGATCGATTACCTGAAACAGGTTCTGTCCTCCGTGTTCACGGATCTGGATGTCGAACCCGACGTGCCGGGCGAATTCGACAATCATATCCGCAGCACCGGGCTGGGGGGGCTGTCCATCGCCCACGCCACCTCCGCCCCCGCCCGGATCATCCGCCGCCATGGTGTGGCCGTCGTCGGGGAACATCTCTATTTCCTGCACACGCAGCTTGAGGGCCGCATGCATGCCGTCCAGGACGGGCGTGAGGGCTGGCTGGAACCCGGTGACATGGTGCTGTGTGACACAGCGGCCCCCTATGATCTGGGCCTGTCGGGTCCCTCACGAACCCTGATCCTGGGTATCCCGGCTTCGGAACTGCGCCGCCGCGTGGTGGCACCGCACAGCCTGCTTGGCCGGCGCTTGCCGGGAGCTGCCGGGCCGATGCGCATGGTTCGTACCCTGGTGACGGAGGTCTGGGAACAGGCCGATGGCGGGGACGGGCTTTCCCATCCCGTCGGCGACCGGCTGGGCGCCACCATCCTGGACCTGTTCGCCACGGCCTGTCACATGCAGTTCGGCGCCGGGGCGGAAGAGGGGGCGCTGGCCGATGGTCACCGCGCCCGCATCCGGCGCTTTGTCGAGGCCCGGCTGTTCGATCCGGAACTGAGCCCCGCCGGCGTGGCCGCCGCCCTGGGCCTGTCGCCGCGTTATCTGCGCCTGCTGCTGGCCGGCGATGGCGAAAGCCTGACCGCCTATCTCCTGCGCCGCCGGCTGGAGGAATGTGCCCGGCAGCTGCGCGACCCCAACCTGGCCGGGCGCAGCGTGACGGAAGTGGCCTTTGCCTGCGGCTTCAACGATGCCAGCCATTTTTCCCGCGCCTTCAAGGCCCGGTTTGGCCGTTCGCCGCGCGATTACCGGCAGGACCCGTTCATTGTGGTGTGATTGCCGTTCTGTCCAATTTTCTCTGCCGCCCTGATCAAGCAGCACGGCTCAGCAAATGATTATAGTCCAGTACAATTAGCGCCAATAACAAAGGCGCCTCGTACTGGGAGGTACATCATGAAGGGCAGCAGGGGCGCGGCAACCGCGCTGTTGAAGGCATGCGTTTCCGTTTTGCCGTTTCTGGGTCTGGCGGCCACCGTCCAGGCACAGGACAATGCCGGCCAGGGCATGCTGGACGAGATTATCGTCACCGCCCAGAAGCGGGCGGAAAATCTGCAGGAAGTGCCCATCGCCATCACGGCGCTGGGGGCTGATGCGCTGGAGGCCCGGGGCCTGACCAATGTCACGCAGGTCACCGACTTCGCCCCCAATATCCAGATCGACCAGGCCTCGCCCTTTGCCGGCTCGTCGACCATTGTCTCGGCCTTCGTGCGCGGCATCGGGCAGAATGATTTCGCCTTCAACATGGAACCGGGCGTCGGCCTGTATGTCGACGGCGTCTATTTCGCCCGCACCGTTGGTGCTGCCGTCGACCTGCTGGATATCGAGCGGGTGGAGGTGTTGAAGGGGCCGCAGGGTACGCTGTTCGGCCGCAACACCATCGGCGGCGCCCTCTCCGTCGTCACCGCCGACCCGACGGATGAATTCAAGTACAAGGCGGAGATGACGACCGGCAGCTTCCACCGGCTGGATGCGCGCGGCACCGTCAATGTGCCGCTGGTGGCGGAGAAGCTGGCGGCATCCGTTTCCTTCTCCTCCAAGGAACGCGACGGGTATCAGAAGCGTATCCCGTTCCCCGGTGCGGAACGGTTTGTCACCGATACGGGCCGTTTCATCACCTCGCGTCCGCCCGGCGGCGACCGGCAGGGGAACGAGAATGTCCGCACGCTGCGCGGCAAGCTGGCCTTCACGCCCAACCAGGACGTGAAGCTGGTACTGTCCGGCGATGCCTCCTGGGCCAATGAACAGGCAGCCCCCAGCACCTTGCTGGGCACCATCACCGACCCGGCCAGCCAATCCATCGCGTCGGTCTATAATGCCTGTATCAGCCTGCCGCCGGCGGTGCTGTCGACCATCGGCCTGGGGGCGGCCTGCGGCCCGCGCGGGACAGTGGGCACCGGTCTGGCCGGGGTGAATGTCGATGCCGACCCGTCCAACAACCGCCTGCCCTATGACAACCGGTTCATCACGGGCGATATCGATACGTCCTATGCCCGGGGCAGCAACTATTCCATCGTGAACACTTATGGCCTGTCGGCCACACTGGACTGGTCGCTGTCGGAATCGCTGGGCCTCAAATCCATCACCGCCTACCGCAACCTGGACAGCGCCTTTGGCGTGGAAAATGGCGGGGCGCCCTTTGTTGTGTCCGACACCTCTTTCAACATGCAGCAAGATCAGGTGTCGCAAGAGATCCAGCTGAATTATTCCGGCTTTGATGACCGGCTGAAATCCGTGGTCGGCGCCTATTATTTCAAGGAAACCGGTAATCTGCTGGACACGGTGCCGTTCGTGGAAGGGCTGGTGCAGGTCTATGGCCCCAATGATTTCGAAAACAAGGCCTGGGCCTTGTTCACCCACAATAATTTCCAGCTGACCGATCGTATCGGGCTGACCTTTGGCGCGCGCTATACCGAGGAACGCAAGCGGTTTGAGGGTAAGCAGCGTGACCTGAACCGCTTCGCCCTGAAAATGGGTTTCCCCGCTGCCTTGTATCCCGACCAGACCGACCTGACACGCGTCTATCCGCTGGGCGTGAACCGCAAAAAATTCACCGACAGTTCGGTGCGCCTGGGTGCGGAGTACAAGCTGACGGATGATGTGCTGACCTACGCCTCCTATGCGCAGGGCTTCAAATCCGGTGGCTGGACCACACGCCTGACGGCCCCGGAACCCAGCGGCATCGCCCCGGATTTCGAGCCGGAAACGGCGGACACCTATGAGGCGGGCGTGAAGTCGGAACTGTTCGACCGGCGTCTGCGCCTGAACGGGGCCATGTTCTGGACCGACTATAAGAACATCCAGGTGGTGGTGCAGCGCGGCATCTCCCCCACGTTCGAAAATGCCGGCACGGGCCGGATCAAGGGCTTTGAGCTGGAGGCCGAGGCGGCTCTGACCAGCGCCCTCACCCTGAATGCGTCGTTGGGATATCTGGATGCCGAATACCGTAAGCTGGAAGCCGGATCGACCATCGCGCTGGGCAACAAATTTGTAAACACGCCCGACTGGACCTTCAATCTGGGCGGTGCCTATGAGGTTGGGCTGGGCGAGGCCGGTTCCGGCACGCTGCGCGCCGATTATGTCTATAAGAGCAGCCAGGCCAAGGATGCGGCCAATAGCCCGGCCCTGATCCAGAGCGGATATGGCCTGGTCAATCTGTCGGCCGAGTACAGCCCCGCCGACAGCAACTGGCAGATCCTGACCGGCGTGCGCAACGCCACCGACAAGCGCTATCTGGTGACCGGGCTGACCAACAGCAGCATCGGCAACACGACCGGCACCTATTCGCGGCCGCGCGAATGGTTCCTGACCCTGCGCGTGCGTGGTTAGAACCTTTCAGTTCCTCAGACGCCGGCGCCGCATCCGCGGCTTGGCTTCACGCGGCACGTGCCGCGCGGCGGCGGTCGCCGCCGGAGCTGTTTTCCAGTCAAGAGAAAACAGCTCTAATCGATAAGGGGAGACACGTCATGGCGATGCAGAGCACATCCCTGATGGGACAGGGCTGGCAGGGGCTGCTGTATAGCGGCAACTGGCGCCCCGGTTCCGGTCCCTTGCCGGTGATAGAGCCGGCGACGGGGACCATTCTGGTCAGTGTCGGTCTGGCCGGTGCCGCCCAGGTGGCGGCAGCGGCGGAACGGGCGGCGCAGGCACAGCCCGCCTGGGCGGCGCTGCATCCCGGCGCCCGGGCCGCCATCCTGCGCCGGGCCGGCGACCTGCTGCGCCAGCACCGGGACGAGGTGGCCGGCTGGCTGGTCCGGGAGGGCGGGTCGATCCAGGCCAAGGCAAGGCTGGAACCCGATCATGCTGTGGGCTTTATCGAGCATGCGGCGGCTCAGGCGTTGGAACCGTGCGGCCATGTCCTGCCCGCCGATCCCGGCACCGACAGTCTGGCCGAACGGGTGGCGCTGGGCGTTGTCGGCGTCATCTCCCCCTTCAATTTTCCGCTGGTCCTGTCGCTGCGGGCCGTGGCGCCGGCGCTGGCCGCCGGCAATGCGGTGCTGCTGAAGCCCGATCCCCGCACGCCGGTATCGGGCGGCCTGATCATCGCCAAGCTGTTCGAGGCGGCGGGCCTGCCGCCGGGCCTGCTGCATGTCCTGCCCGGCCATGCCGAGGCGGGGGAGGAGCTGTGCACCAATCCGGCCGTCGCCATGGTGTCCTTCACCGGTTCCACCCGCGCCGGCCGGCGGGTCGGCGCCTTGTGCGGGGAAAACCTGAAGAAGGTGCAGCTGGAACTGGGGGGCAAGAACCCGCTGATCGTGCTGGACGATGCCGATCCCGACCTGGCCGCCGCCAATGCCGCCTGGGGGGCATGGCTGCATCAGGGGCAGATCTGCATGGCCACGGGCCGCATCCTGTTGCAGCAGGGGATTGCCGAGGCCGTGACCGCGCGGCTGGTGGAAAAGGCCCGGCATCTGCCGGTGGGCGACCCGCATCTTAATCCCGATGTGGCGCTGGGCCCCCTGATCACGCCGCAGCAGGTGCAGCGCCTGGACACGATCGTGCAGGACAGCGTGAAGGCAGGGGCCAGGCTGCTGGCCGGCGGGCGCATTGATGAGCGTTTTTATGCGCCCACCGTTCTGGCCGATGTGCGGCCCGGCATGCCCGCCTTCAACGAGGAACTGTTCGGCCCCGTGGCGGTGATCACGACCTTCACCGACGATGCAGAAGCGGTGCGGCTGGCCAATGCCACGGCCTATGGTCTGGCCGGTGCCGTCATTGGCAACGATCTGGCACGGGCGAAGGCGATTGCCGCACAGCTGCGTGTCGGGCATCTGCATGTGAATGACCAGACCGTGCTGGCCGACCCGTCGGCGCCGTTCGGCGGCTTTGGCCAGTCCGGCAATGGCGGCCGCATCAGCGGTCCTGCCAATTGGGACGAGTTTTCCACCTGGCGCTGGTCCACGGTGAAGACCCGCCCGCCCGCCTATCCATTCTGAGAGGGTGACCGGTCATGAAAATCACAGCGGCGGTGACCCGCGAACCCGGTGGCCCGTTCCATCTGGAACCGGTGGATATCGAAGACCCGTTGCCGGGGGAGGTGCGGGTCCGCATCCTGGCCACCGGCATCTGCCATACCGACATGGTGATGCGTGACCAGCTGCTGCCGGTGCCGCAGCCGGTGGTTCTGGGCCATGAAGGGGCCGGGATCGTGGAAAG
>JAIXTS010000436.1 GCA_027483805.1 Azospirillum sp.
TCCACGGGACAGACTTCGACGCAGTCGGTGTACTTGCACTTGATGCAGGCCTCGGTGACGACGTAGGGCATCCCCACACTCCAACAAACATGCCGCGCGCGACGTGGATCAGACAGGGGGAGAGGTAGACAATCCAGGCATCGCGCGCAACTGCTTCCATGGTATCAGCGGACATGCGCCGGCCAGAGGGCTGGAACCAAGACCATGGGACCCAACAGGATGACCGACGAAAAGCGCCATGCCCCCGCCACGCTGCGCAACCGCCAGCCGCTGCTGGACGCCCTGCGGCCGTATCTGCCGGAAACCGGACTGCTGCTGGAAATCGCCAGCGGCAGCGGCGAGCACGCGGTTTTCCTGGCCGAAAACCTGCCTGGACTGATCTGGCAACCCAGCGACCGGGATGAGGAGGCGCTGTCCAGCATCCGCGCCTGGACAGCAGAGGCCGCCCTTTCCACCATCCGGCCACCGCTGCTGCTGGATGCCGGTGATCCCGACACCTGGCCCGAGCTGACACCGGACGCCATGCTGTGTGTCAACATGATCCATATCGCGCCGTGGTCGGCGGCGCTGGGCCTGTTCACGGGGGCGGGGCGCCTGTTGCGGCCGGGCGCGCCCCTGTGCCTGTACGGCCCCTATAAACGGGGTGGACAGCACACGGCCGACAGCAACGCCGCCTTCGACGCCGACCTGCGCGCCCGCAATCCGGATTGGGGGGTGCGCGACCTGGAGGCGGTGGCCGATCTGGCCGCCGACCACGGATTTGCGCCGCCACTGACCATCGAGATGCCGGCCAACAATCTGACGCTGGTGTTCCGGAAGTCTCAATAATCCCATTGGAACTGCACGCCGACCTTGCTCTCGGTCCCGACCTCGCCACGGGCCTTGATATGGTCGGTAATGCCATATTCGACCGTGGCTTTGCTCTGTCCCGTCCCTAACTCCTGCTCGACCCCAATATAGATTTTATCGCCGATATAGCGGCCTGCGGCGACGGTACCGGCACCGGTCCCATCCTCGCTGCCCCGGAATTCCAGACGGTCGACGCCAAGGGAGCGTTTGATATTGTCGACAAAGCCCGGCCCGCCGCCGAACAGGCCGGACAGCTGTGCCGCCGATTGGGCCAATTGTACGGCTTCCAGCGCCGATAGCTGTCCGGCCCCACGGTTGAACAGCAGCCTGGCCAGCACCTCATCCTCCGGGTAGGGCGGCTGCGAGGACAGCTTGACCGTCGGTTTCGACGGGCGGCCCGTGACGGCGACGATGGCGGTCAGATCGCCGCGCTGCGTCTTCGCCTCCACATCCAGGGAAGGATCGAAGGTGCCGTCGCCCAGGAAGGTGATGTTCGCGCGCGACAGGGCGAAGGTCTGGCCCAGCAGGGCCATCTCGCCCTTTACCAGCGAGACATTGCCCGAGATCAGCGGCGTGTCCGCCGTCCCGCGTACCTTCAGCGACGCTTTCAGTTCCGCGTCCAGACCGCGCCCGCCCACATAGACCTGGTTCGGCGCCTCCACATCAATATTCAGGCGGATGATGAGGGCGGGCGGGATCTCGTCCTCCGGTTTGGCATCGGCGCTGCTGACCGCGCCGGGTGGGGCGATGCGCCGGGGATGGTTGATCTCTGTGACCTTCACCTCCACCACGGTGGGGGGCAGTTTGTCGGGGATGCGGATATGGGCATTGGCCACATCCACGCGGCCGGCGACGGTCATGTCGGCAGGTCTGCCGGTAACCGTGATGTCGGCGCCCGCCACGGCCTCCACCATGTCGATGCCGGCGATCTTGGCCTTGGTTGCGGTCAGGCGCAGGTCGATCTGCCTGTCGCCCCGTTCGGGCCTGAACCCGATACTGCCGGACAGGGCGAGGGTGCCGCCGCCCGCGGTCTTGCCCGCGAACCGTTCGATCGACAGGCCCAGCGGATCGCCCTTCAGCACGGCCTGGATATCGGTGACCAGGGTACCCCATCGCTGATTTTCATACCTGGCGTCATTCAGGGCCACGCTGCCCGTCAGTTGCCGGTCAGCCAGCGTGCCGCCCAGGGTCAGGTCCAGCACCATCTGCCCGCCCAGCCGGTCACCGCTGGTGGCCAGCAGGTCGTTCAGCCGGCGCAGTGCCAGATTGCCCTCCAGCCGGCCGTTGACCGGCTTGTCGGTGGGCATGGAGATGTTGGTCACCGACCCTTGCATTTCCAGCGGCAGGTCGGCCCGCGCCGACAGGCCGACGCCCGACCCGGCACTGTCGATACGCGTCACCAGCGCCACGCGGCCCTTCTGCCAGTCCGCCGTCAGGCTGGCGCCCAGGGGCGATGGCCCTTTCAGGGCCTGCGGCGCCAGGGCGAATTCCGACAGTTTCAGGTCAAGGGCACCGCGCGGGTCGGCCACACTGCCCGACAGGCTGGCCGTGCCGTCCAGGTGGCCGTAAAGTGTCAGGGTCGGGTCGATCAGACGCACCCAGTTGAGGGGCAGGCGGGTCAGTGACACGCGGCCGCCCAGCCCCTTGGGCGACATGTCCGCCATCACCTCCACCCGCGCATCACCGGCCACAAGCACCAGACCCTGCACGCCGATCACGCCGTCACCGAAAGCAAGGTTGGCGGGGTTGGCCAGCCGGAATTCCGTATCGGCATAGGCGCCTGTCAGGGTGCCGAGGCCGATACGGGTGACACCATCCTCTGCCCCGGTGGCCAATTGACCTTCCAGCGCCAGGCGCACCGGTGCCGATCCCCGCTTGCCCGACAGGTCGAATGTCAGAGACAGGCCCGAGAGAGGCCCGCGCGCCGACCCGCTGATCCGGTCCAGGTCAAGGGTGCCGGCATCAACACCCGTGATGGTGACACCGGCGTCCAGGCGCGGCGCCTTGGCATCGCCATCCAGGCTTGCCGTCAGATTGATCGCCGCCACCTTCTGCCCATGCCAGCGGCGCCAGATTTCCTTGAAATCGGCCTTCACATCCGCCGATTGCCGGCCGTTTTCATGGGAAAGGGCCAGATTGATGGTGCCATTGCCCCAGACCTCGTCCCCGGCGATAAAGGCCAGGATGCCCAGGTCGGGCACGGTGCCCGTCATCTGTCCGGCGGCCAGCCCGCTGTTCGTGTCCAGCGACAGGTCGCCATTGAAGCGATTAAGGCCGATCACCGCCGCAATCCCTGTCAGCGACAGGGTCGCGCCCGATTGGGCCAGATCGCTGCCAAGGGCGATACGCTGCCCGTTCAGGGTGGTTTCCAGATCGACGCGGCCCTTCGGGGCCTTGGGCAGGCCGGCCAGCCGTGCATCAAGACGTGTATCGACCAGCCGCAGCCCGTCCATCTCCAGCCCGTCACCCACCATTTCCACGCTGACCGCCCCGGCCGACGGGCTTGTCAGCCGGGCCGTGACGGCGCCGGCCATGCGTATGCCCAGCGCCGGGGACAGGGGCGACAGATCCGCGACCTCCGCCACCGCGTCGGCGGTGATGCCGTTGGGGCCGAAGCGCCCCTCACCACCGATCTTTATCTGCGGATTGCTGATCGACAGGCGGCGCAGCACGGTGTCGCTGCCGGCGGCGATATCGGCGAAAATCGCCGTCCGCCCGGCCAGGAGCGGGTCCAGAACAGCGATGCCGGCGGCCAGTTCCGTGCCCTCTGCCTTCACCACCATGCTGGTTTGTCCGCCCTGACGGCGCACGGTGCCGTCAGCTGTCAGCGATCCGGCGAGGGTCCGGCCCGCCAGCCCGGACAGGGGCGACAGATCCTTGGCGGACAGGGTCAGGGCCAGGTCGCCATCGTGACCCCATCCGGTCAAGGACCCGGTGGCCGTGGCGGACAAGGCGGTGCCGACAAACCCTGATTTACTGATATCGACGCGGCCTGTGGCGGGAACAATCGTTGCCTCCGCCGCGAGGTCGGCACGAGCACCGGTCAGGCCAGCCAGCGGTCCCGTCGCCCCCTCCAGCCGCAGATCGGCGATGACGGAAAGGGTCTCCCGACCCTTGGCCACCAGCTTTACACCCAGGCGCCCCAGGGTCAGGTCCGGCACCCCGACATTGTCCAGCGACAGGTCGGTGACCAGTTGCGGCCGTTCCGGCGTACCGGTCAGGGTCAGGCTGCCACGCAGGGCGGACAGGCTGGCCGGCGCGGTCAGGGGGGAGAGGATGGTCCCGTCCGGCACCTCTACCCAGGCGCCGACATTCAGGGCACGGGTTTTAAGATCAAACTGCCCGCCGCCGGAAACCGTGCCGGCCGCAGTCCGGATGCCCACGCCGTCCAGTGCCAGCTTGATACCCGGATCGATCAGCCCGCCCGCGCCGATGCGCAGGTCCGGACCCACCAGGGGCCGGATGGCGGGGGGCAGCAAGGCCAGCACATTGCCCGACAGGTCAAGGCCAAAGGTCAGCTTGTCGCCCGACGGCCGGATACGGAATTCGGCCTTGGCATCGGCGGCATCGCCGGCCTTGGCCGTGGCTGACCCGGTCCAGTCGGTCAGTGGCCCGTCCCCCTTCAGCGTCAGGGTCACCGGCGGCCGGCCGGGAATGTCCAGCAACTCCGCGATCAGCCCGTTGCCCTGCTCCAGTGCCTCTGCCGCCAGCGTCAGGCGGCGGCCCGGGACATATTCGCCCGAGACGGACAGGGTGCCCGGATGTTCATCAATTCGGTTGATGTCCAATGAACCGGCGCCGCCCAGCGTGCCGGAAGGCAGCCGTGCCTGTCCGGTGGCGCTGATCACCGCCGGGGCGCCGCCCAGAAGGTCGGCCCCCAGCGTCACCCGGTCCAGGGCCAGCCGCGACAGGGTCACGGCGATGGGCAGGCGGGGCAGACCCGGCTTGTCATTGGGGTCTTCGGGTTCTGGCAGGGGCTGGCGCGCGACATCGATGCTGGCC
The DNA here is from genome assembly GCA_027483805.1 of Azospirillum sp. Taxonomy (GTDB): domain Bacteria; phylum Pseudomonadota; class Alphaproteobacteria; order Azospirillales; family Azospirillaceae; genus Niveispirillum. The sequence continues at coordinate 4,852 of JAIXTS010000436.1, forward strand.
GCCGACAGCGTGTCGATGCTGGCGGTACGGGACAAGAGCGCCCAGGGGTTCCAGACCAGATGGGCGTCGGCCACGGTCAGCCAGACCCCATCGGCATCGGCCAGGGTGATGCGGGCCAGACGCAGGTCGAAGACCGAACCGTCGGCACCGTCAATCACCAACCCGTCGACATTGGCCCGCGCCTGCGCCAGCACGACATCGCGTCCCGATGGCGTCGACAGCCAGATGCCGGCCGACACGGCCAGCAGCAGCACCAGTGCCACAAGCCCGGCCAGCCCGGCGGCGATCCAGGTCAGAACGGGGCGAACGCGGCTGATCGGTTCCGTCATTCCCGCCCCCTCAGAATGCCTGGCCGATGGAGATGTAGAACTGGAACGCCTTGTCCCCGGCGCGCCTGTTCAGCGGGACGGCCACGTCCAGCCGGATCGGGCCGATGACGGTGTGATAGCGCCCGCCAAGTCCGGCGGCATAGCGCAATCCCTGACCCAGCTTGGGATATTCGGTGGTGTAGACATTACCGGCATCAATGAAGGGCACGACCGCGATATCCTCGGTCACCTTCATGCGCATTTCGGCTGACAGTTCCAGCAACGATACGCCGCCCAGCGGGTCACCCGCGCCGTCGCGCGGCCCGACTTCCTGGTATCCATAGCCACGGATGGACCCGCCACCGCCCGCGAAGAAACGCTTGTCGGCCGGCACGTCCAGCAGTCCGCCGCCGATAACGGCCCCATAGACACCGCGCAAGGCGCCGACATACCAGCCATCATCCCTGAAATCGAAATAGGTCCGCCCCTCCACCCGCGCGATGGTGAAGCTGTTGCTGTCGCCGAAGGCCGCCAGATAGGGGGTGACGGCGCCGGCCAGCCGGAAACCCTGGGTGGGGTTCAGCAGGTCGTTCGATTTGTCCCAGTTGATGGCAAACGGCACGCCGATCAGCGTGTTTTTGGTGGTCTGTGTATTTTCTTCGATATGCGATTGTTCGGCCGTCACGCCCAGGCTGGCTTTCAACCCCTTGGCCAGTTTGCGTTCCACGGCACCGGTCAGGACCAGGGCCTGTCGGCGATAGGCATCGGGACGTTCCGACAGCGCCTCTGCCGACAGGTTCAGCGACTGGTTTCGCGACAGGAAATCCGGCTGCTGGTAGGTGCCCGCCAGGCGATAGTCAAAGTCGCTGGCACTGGTTTCACCCCGCCGGGAGATGCCGGCGACCGACGCATCGACCCGCAGTTTTTCCGCATTGCCCATCAGGTTGCGGTCACCCCAATAGGCATTGGCACCGAACCCATCCTCCGTCCCGAAATCGGCGCCGAAGCCGACATAATTCATCTCACGTTCGGCCAGATCGATCAGGACCGGGGCTTTGTCATCCTCTGTCGGCTGGTCCGCCAGCCGCAGACGCACGGATGAAAACACGCCCAGCTCGGCCAGGGCCTGACGACCTTCCTCCATGGTGGCGGGATGGTAGGGCATGCCCTCACGCCAGGGCAGGCGGCGGCGGGCCGCGCGTTCCGACACCGCGTCCAGACCGTTGAAGGTGAGGGCACCGAACGCGACCTTGGGGCCCGGATCGACCTGAAAGGTGACGTCCATGCCCTGGACGGCATGATCCACCACCAGCTTGCGATCCAGCAGCTTTGCATAGGCATAGCCCCGTTCGGCCAGACGCGGCAGGATGCGCCCTTCGGCATCGACCAGGGCCGGCGCCCTGGCCGGTGACCCGATGACCAGCCCCAGGGCCTCGGGTGCCGGAGCCCTATCCGGCAGGGCGGCACCCCGGGGGCCGGTCAGATGGACGGCGGTCACCGTGTAGCGGGCGCCTTCTTCCACCAGGATCAGCACCCTGGCCGGCACCACGTCCACATCGATCTCGGCATTGACGATGGCGTCGTAGAAACCTTCGGATCTAAGGGCGGCACGGAAACGGTCCAGATCGGCATCGGCGCGGCGGCCCAACCCGATGGGGGATGGCGGCGGCTGGCCCTTCAGGGCCACAAGGCTGGACACTTCATGCAGCAGGGCAGACAGATGGGGATGATCCTCCACCCCCTGGATCGCCACCTCATACTTTGTTTCCTGTGCAAGAACGGGCAGTGTGACCAGACCGGTCACCGTCGCCGACAACATCCATTTCCGCCACGTGGCTTTGGTCATTATCCTCCCCCGGTTGCCGGCATGGTCGCATGGGCCGGGGTATGCTTTCCAGGGGTATGGGGCCGGCCCTTTGGTGTTAGGCCATGGGGCGGGCGGCGATTGGCCAGTAGTCTATAACATCAATCCAGGCAGGGTCTTACGGGATCGTTAACGACACATGGTCAAACGCAGGGCTGCCCCCTTGTCCGCGCCCTACCCGACGCGGCCCGAAACGATTATATTGCGCCGCGATACAGCCCGGCCACCCGTGTTTCCGCCCATTCAGGCGGTCCGACAGGGTGGCCGGGCGTTTTTCATGCGCGAACCCCGATCCGGCGGACATAGTCATTGGGCGGCGCGCGACCAGCACCAGGCACGCAGGACCGTACCCATGCAATTGCGCAACATCGCCATCATCGCCCACGTCGACCATGGCAAGACCACCCTCGTCGACATGCTGCTGAAGCAGTCCGGCACTTTCCGCGAAAACCAGCAGGTTGCTGAGCGCGCGATGGACAGCAACGACCTGGAGCGTGAGCGCGGCATCACGATCCTGGCCAAGTGCACCTCCGTCGTCTGGAACGATGTGCGCATCAACATCGTCGACACGCCGGGCCACGCCGATTTCGGTGGCGAGGTGGAGCGCATCTTGAACATGGTGGACGGTGTCTGCCTGCTGGTGGACAGCGCCGAAGGCCCGCTGCCGCAGACCAAGTTCGTGCTGGGCAAGGCCCTGAAGCTGGGCATGCGTCCCATGGTCGTCGTCAACAAGATCGACCGTCAGGA
>JAIXTS010000351.1 GCA_027483805.1 Azospirillum sp.
ATCAAGGTGCCCACGCTGGGCGAATCGGTCTCGGAAGCGACGGTTGCCCGCTGGCTGAAGAAGGTCGGCGACGCGATCAATGTCGATGACGCCCTGGTGGAACTGGAAACCGACAAGGTCACGCTGGAAGTCAACGCATCGGCTGCCGGTACGCTGACCGAGATCGTGGCCGCCGAGGGGGCCAATGTCGCCGTCGGCGCCCTGCTGGGCACCATCGGCGCCGGTTCGGGCGCTGCCGCCGCACCGGCCGCTGCCCCGGCCCCCGCGCCGGTGGCCGCCGCCGCCCCGGCACCGGCCGCCGTGCAGTCCGCCCCGGTCATGCCGGCCGCTGCCAAGATCGCCGCCGATAACGGCATCGACACCGGCGCTATCGCCGGCACCGGCAAGGATGGGCGCGTGACCAAGGGCGACGTCCTGGCCGTCATCGAAACGCCGAAGGCCGCCCCGGCCCCGGTCGCCGCTCCGAAGCCTGCTGCTGCCCCGGTCCCGTCGGGCCCGCGCGCCAAGGCCGACCGCGAGGAACGGGTCCGCATGACCCGCCTGCGTCAGCGCATCGCCGAACGTCTGAAGGAAGCGCAGAACACCGCCGCCATGCTGACCACCTTCAACGAGGTGGACATGACGAACGTGATCGCCATGCGTAACCAGTTGAAGGACGCGTTCGAGAAGAAGCATGGCGTGAAGCTGGGCTTCATGTCCTTCTTCGTGAAGGCCTGCCTGGTGGCCCTGAAGGAGCTGCCCGCCGTCAATGCCGAGATCGACGGCACGGATCTGGTCTACAAGAACTATTACGACATCGGTGTCGCCGTCGGCACGCCGCAGGGTCTGGTGGTTCCGGTCGTCCGTGACGCCGACAAGCTGTCCTTTGCCGGTGTGGAAAAGACCATTGGCGAGTTGGGCAAGAAGGCCCGCGACGGCAAGCTGTCGATGGAAGACCTGTCGGGCGGCACTTTCACCATCTCCAACGGTGGTGTCTATGGCTCGCTGATGTCGACCCCGATCCTGAACACGCCGCAATCGGGCATCCTGGGCATGCACAAGACCATGGACCGCGCCGTGGTGGTGAATGGCAAGGTCGAGGTGCGCCCGATGATGTATCTGGCCCTGTCCTACGATCACCGCATCATTGATGGCCGCGAGGCCGTGACCTTCCTGGTGCGTGTCAAGGAATGCATCGAGAATCCGGAACGCATCCTGCTGGATGTGTGATGCCAACGGTCATGAATCATGACCGTTGAAACGGTGGTGATTGAACGGCAGGAAAGATTGACCCAAGGTCGAGATTTCCTGCCGCTGGCATGGTGGTTTCTTCCTGTGCTGACAAAAAAGGCCGCCCGATGAGGGCGGCCTTTTTTTGTTTGCCGACAGGGCGCGATGAGATGCCGTCCGGCCGATCAGGTCCGCATGAGCGGGTTCAGCCAACGCATGAAGCGGCCCGTCAGGCGCAGCGGCGCATCGGTGAAGGCGATGCAGATGCAGTCGCCATCCTCATCCGCGATGGGGCGGTGATCGACCGCCGGATCCGTCGCCGCGAAATCGCCGCGCAGAAAATGGCCGCTGGCATCGGTGAAGCCGCCCTGCAGGACCAGGGTGAATTCATCGCCACGATGCGTATGCTGCGGCATGCCCATGCCGGAGCGGATGCGCATCATGCGCACGGACCCGCCCGAACAGGCTACATCCGCCTCGTGCAGGCCCGGAATGGTGCGGCGCCAGCGGATCTGTTCGATGTCGCCACCGATATAGGAACGCAACGGTTCGGGCAGGACCGGCGTTCGGCCCGGTGTGACCTGACGGCGACGCGGTGCCTCGGCCAGGGGGGGGCCGTCCAGACGGGCCAGGACATCGGAAAGAAGCCCGGCGCTGACTGACGTTGCTGCATCACTCTCTGACAGGAGAGCGCCGCCAATCGCCTCCATCCCTGCCACTTCGGCGCGGCAGCGCGGGCAGAGTGCCAGATGGGTGGCGACCACCAGGCCTGGGGCCTCCGCCAGCGTACCGGCGGCATAGGCCAGCAATAGATCGGTACCCGGATGATGATGTGGTGCGTGGTTCATGCGTTTTCCCCCGTAGGGTCGTCGCCGGCCATGGCCTTGCGCAGGCGGGCCAGCGCCAGGCGCAGCCGCGATTTCACGGTACCCAGCGGCAATCGCCGCTCCTCCGCGATGGCGCTGTGCGCCTTGTCCTCGAAATAGGCCATCCTCAACAATTCCGCCTGCTCGGGCGGCAAGGACCGGATCGCCCGGTGCAATGCCGCCGTCTGTTCCTCTGCCAGCATACTGTCCAACGATCCATCCGCCTCGTCCGGCACCAGGGCTGGGTCGTTCGGATCAAACGTCGGACGCCGATCACGCCGCAGCCGGTCGATACGCCGGTTGCGGGCGATGGCGTAAATCCAGGTCCCGGCCGCGGCCAGCTTCGGGTCGAATGTCTCGGCGCGCTGCCAGACCGTGACCATCACGTCCTGGATTGTCTCCTCCGCCGCCCCCGCTTCCATGCCTGCGCGCAGCAGGAATGATTTCAGCCGGGGGGCAAAGTGCTGGAACAGGGTGACGAAGGCTTGCCGGTCCCTTTGCCGCGCGACACGCAGCATCAGGCCGTTCAGCCGGTCTACTTCGGCTCTGTCGTCGGCTTGCATATCCGGCGGCTTGGTCCTGCTGACGGCAAGAACAGGCCGCGCGGCAGCCATTCCACCGCGTCCGATCCGTCCGAGCACGCCCGGACTATAGAGGCCACCTTGTCCCATGCCAATGGATACGAAGAATGGCGCGTCCCGGATCACCGGCAAGGGAGCGGAGATGTGATTTTTTTTAATCCGCCGCCGCCGCACCCGCCCACCGCTCGGGCCAGGGCCGGTCATAGAGCGGGCGTTCCGGCGCATGCAGACCGTGATGGATGGCCAGATCCAGCACCCAGTCCAGATACATCTCGATCATGCCAGACACATGAAAAGCGGGGCAGCCGGTGTAAATCCGGTCATTGCCGGTGCTGAACGGTGTGATCGACCGCCCGTCCAGACGCAGGCGGACACCGTCGGACGCATGTTCAATGCGGAACGCGCAGGCTTCGCCGGTCGTCGGGTTGACGGCACTCTCGCCCTCCGGCTCCAGCTTGGAAGCATGCAGGAAGGTGACGATCATGCCCAGGCTGCCGGCGGCCAGCGTCTTCAATTCCTTGCGGCTGCGCCACATGGCGTCGCGCCAGGGTTCGATCGGCAGGTCCAGGCCCAGATGCAGCGAGGCCTCCACCAGGCTGAAGCACATATGCAGGGCCGTGTTGCTGCCGGTCTTCGAGATCGAGACCATGTCATGGTCGGCGCGGGCATAAAGGGCCGAGCCCCTGAAGAACCCCTGGGCAAAACGCGCCATGCGGGCAAAGGGACAGGCCGGGGCGGGTTTTCCGGCCAGGGCGACGGCCCATTCATCCAGAACATGGTTGAGGCTGATGCAGGCCTGGGCGCGCAGCCAGTTCAGTTTCTGCTGCTGTGACAGGCCATCGGGCAGGGCGGCAAAGGGGCCGGTTCCGGCGGCCCGCGCCACATCCATGTGCCCGCGCAGCCGGTCGCGCAGATCGTGGAACAGGAAGGACAGGAACAGATTGCCCTTTACCCGGTCCCGATTGTCGGATGTCAGGGGCGCGCCATCCTCCAGCAGGCTGTCGATGCCCCGGGCATCGCCATCGCGCCGGGTCAACCAGTCCAGGATGGACCCGACGCCCAGACGCGACAGGCCGGCCTTGGCATGGGCCTGCCGGTATTGCTGGGCAAAACTGCCATCGGCTTCCGCCTGACTGTCACCCGAAGAGATAAAACGAAGATGCGCGCCGCCGTCCATGGGGACCCCCGCTGCTGGTAACGGGGGTTGAAAAGCAAAGGGTGGGCCAGATGCCGATATTCACGCATTTTCAATGGGTTGGAAAAATGCCGATCCTTGCATTCCGCAAGTCCCCTTGCCATTCGCCAGGAACCCGGCGCTTTTTGCCCAGTGGATTCTGCCGCTGCCTATGGGCCTTCGGGGATGGTCCTGCCCAGGCGGGCCCAGACGGCGCGGCGTTCTTCCGGCGTCATCACGCCCCAGCGCATGATCTCCTCCAGCAGTCTTTTGCAGCCCAGGCAATATTGCCGCCTGCGGTCCAGGTCGCAGCGGCGGATGCAGGGGCTGGGGACATAATCTTCCGGTGGACGGATCTCCATCATCCACCTCCCATGGCGGCAGCCAGCCGGGCGCCGCTGACAAAGGCGGCTTCGGCACGGGCATCCAGGCACCAGTCGCCGCAGGCCCCGATGCCCAGCCCCCGGTCCCACAGGAACCCGTCGGCCAGCGGCACCGTCGGCAGCGCATAGCGCCAGCGGTGGGCCGAAAGGAAGGCGGGTTCGACCGTGATGCCGGTGGCCGCGCGAAAGGCCGGAAGCAGGCAGGCCGCAACCTGATCGGCCGTTTCCTCCAGGTGGCGGATGGACCAGGCGGGGGCCGCATGGGCCACGAAGCTGGCGCGGTTGCCCCGGTCCGGCTTGGCCCCGTCATGGGCGATCCACGAGAGGGGCCGGTCATCGTCACCGGCGCCGGCGACAAAGGCCGCCTGCCAGGGCAGCGACACAGGCTGGTCGAAGCCCAGCATCAAGGCCCAGCAGGGGGCCATCACCACCGTCTGCGCGCGGGCGGCCAGCGCGGGCGCCACAGGGCGCAGCAGGTCCGCCGCCTGCACCGACGGCATGGCCAGAACCAGCTTAGCGAACGGTCCCTCGCTGGTCCCATCCTCCATCACCAGCCGCCATTGGCCTTTCATCCCCGCGATGCTGGCGATGCGGATGCCGAAACGCGGGCGGGCATCGTCGGGCAGGCGGGCGATAAGGCCCTGGATGATCCCGTTCATGCCCGGCGTGCCTACGAACCGTTCCACCGGATGAGGTTCCCTGCTCCCATCCGGGTTCAGCCGCACGATCGGGCCGTTCCAGAGGGCGGCATGGCCATCAGACAGCAGCCCGTCCATCACCCGTCTGAAACCGACGTCGCGCACCGTCACAAACTGTCCACCATGATCAAAGCGCCAATCCCCGGCGCGGCGCGCCGACAGCCGCCCGCCCGGCCCCCGACCCTTGTCGAACAGGGTGACGGGCAGGCCGCTTGCCGTCAGTGCCAGGGCCGTGGACAGTCCGGCCAGGCCGGCGCCGATGATGGCGGTGGGAAGCGGATTGCCGTCAGTCATGGACCTGCCCTGAATTTTGGTCACGATGGCTGCCAAATGGGGCATATTGCGCCCCTGTCCAGTCCTCGCTGTTCGATCCCTGCCAATACTATGCTTGTGCGCCTGTCGCTAGCTCGTCAACCTGTCCGGTTTATGTAGCTCGTGATCTGTCCGCTTCGTTCTTGTTTTTCCCTGGGGCATGCCGCAGGGAAAAATGGCCGTCGTGGAAGCGTGTCACGCGG
>JAIXTS010000165.1 GCA_027483805.1 Azospirillum sp.
ACTCTCTTGATGAGGGGGGCCTTAAGTGAACAAGAACGATCTCGTTGCCGTGGTCGCCGAAGCGGCTGGTTTGTCCAAGGCGGACGCGAACAAGGCCGTGGATGCGGTCTTCGATGGGATCACCGGCGCGCTGCAGAAGGGCGACGAAGTGCGTCTGGTTGGTTTCGGCACCTTTGCCGTGGCTGAACGCGCTGCTTCCGAGGGCCGCAATCCCCGCACCGGTGAGAAGATTTCCATTGCCGCTTCCAAGCAGCCGAAGTTCAAGCCCGGCAAGGGCCTGAAGGACGCGCTGAACTAAGCGACACTATCTTGGGAGGCCCGGCGTTATGCCGGGCGGCCTGATGATGGATAGAACGGGCGGCCGCAAGGTACGCCCGTTTCTCATTTCCGGGGCTGGCATGGGCCGGCGAGCGTCCGGCCTTCCGCCCTGTCCGGGTGAGGGTAATCCCTGGAACTGAGCGGCGATTCGGGCTTCATCATCTGAAGGCGGGGGACCGCCCTGCACGGTGCGGTTTTGCCCGCGGGTTAAACTTCCCTGTTGACCTTGGCGTATCGGCCGCTATTGTCCCGGCCAGCGAACGGATCGGGCGGTTAGCTCAGAGGTAGAGCTTCGGTTTTACACACCGCAGGTCGGGGGTTCGACTCCCTCACCGCCCACCATCCCCTTCGCCTTTCCCTGTCAATCTGTGACCATTCCACCTGTCGTCGCCCTGGCCGAACGGCTATAATGGTGTCGCTACGCGACCATGCATGGTCGCCGGATGGGAAAGAGGGAAGGTACTTCGTGACCGATTCCGCCGATCGTCGCCTGGGCGACCGCATTATGGCCGCGTTGGATCTGGCCATCGACCAGCAGGAACTGGAAATCGCCGAGCAGCTCTGGCGTGCGCTGGAACTGGCGCTCAGCCGCTATGGCGGCCCTGATGCCTTTGAAAAACGCGATCCGCCCTCCCGGCTGGACGAGGTTCTTGACCGGCTGCTGACCCTGCGCCAGGCCACGGCCGTCTGACCTCCAGCCGCATCTTGCAGCGCGCCCGGAAATGTTCGATTTCATGTTTGACAAGGGGGGCGGGGTCGAATATACACCCGCCCACCTCAGCGGCGGCGGGGCCTGAACCGGTTTTGACGCTGCTGGAAAAGTTTGCGGGTGTAGCTCAGTTGGTTAGAGCGCCGGCCTGTCACGCCGGAGGCCGCGGGTTCAAGTCCCGTCACTCGCGCCACTTTTTCTTCAGGGGTTCAGGATCGGCCTGACAACCGTTCCATTGTCTTGTGCGGGTGTAGCTCAGTTGGTTAGAGCGCCGGCCTGTCACGCCGGAGGCCGCGGGTTCAAGTCCCGTCACTCGCGCCACCCTTTGTGGGTGGCCGTCCTGGAGAGGACGCTAACTTCTTCCGCCCTGCGCGGGTGTAGCTCAGTTGGTTAGAGCGCCGGCCTGTCACGCCGGAGGCCGCGGGTTCAAGTCCCGTCACTCGCGCCACTTCCCCCTTTAAGAGCGACCGTCTGGGATAAACCCCGACCAAGGTCGAATTTTAAAATCCCACCATTTTTCTGGATTTTGAAATCAGCGTTCCCCACACGGGAATACGCTGAATTTTTGCATTTCCAAATGGTTCGCCGCCGCCATGCATTTGGCGCCATTGAGTAATCCCCGCAACGCAACGCTGGTTTGCCGCGACGCACCAATCGGCGGAACTGTGAGCATTTCTGCCCAGTTGCGAACGTTTCTCAGCCCCCAAAATGGCGTAATTCGCTTTCCTTCCGGTGTGGACGGGGCCTATATTCCCGTGGGCTCCGGGTTCCCCGGTGGCCTTCCTGGTCCATGAACCGCCCGCGGTTGCGACACGATGATCATCGGCCCGAGCCTGTCGGCCCGACGTATCGCTGTGGCGCGGCGCCGGGCTGAACCGGTGTGACGATGTCCGATCCGATGTCCAACCCGCTGCTGGTGCAGTATCTGCCGATCCTGGTCTTCCTGGCCATCGCCACCATTGTGGCCGGCGCGATGATCGCGGCCTCCCTGGTGGTCGGCAAGCAGAAGCCCGACGCTGAGAAGCTGTCGGCCTATGAGTGCGGCTTCGAAGCGTTCGAGGATGCGCGCAGCAAGTTCGACGTCCGTTTCTATCTGGTCTCGATCCTGTTCATCATCTTCGACCTGGAAGTGGCCTTCCTGTTCCCGTGGGCGGTGTCCCTGGGCGATATCGGCATGTTCGGTTTCTGGTCGATGATGGTGTTCCTGGGCATCCTGACCATCGGCTTCATTTATGAATGGAAGAAGGGCGCGCTGGAGTGGGAGTGATCCCGTCCGGCCAGCTTGGGAGCGATATGATGAGCAGCAGCACCCTCGTCACCACGAATACCAGCCCCCTGCCGCCCGGTCCGGCACAGGAAGCCTATCTGAACGCGGTCACCACCGAACTGAACGACAAGGGTTTCCTGGTCGCCAAGTATGATGATCTCCTGAACTGGGCGCGCACCGGCTCGCTGTGGCCCATGACCTTCGGTCTGGCCTGCTGCGCCGTGGAGATGATCCATGCCTATATGGCGCGCTATGACCTGGACCGGTTCGGTGTGATCCCGCGTCCCAGCCCGCGCCAGTCCGACGTGATGATCGTCGCCGGCACGCTGTGCAACAAGATGGCCCCGGCCCTGCGCAAGGTCTATGACCAGATGGCGGAGCCGCGCTGGGTGATCTCGATGGGCAGCTGTGCCAATGGCGGCGGCTACTATCATTATTCCTATTCGGTGGTGCGCGGCTGCGACCGCATCGTGCCCGTCGATATCTATGTGCCCGGTTGCCCGCCCACGGCGGAGGCGCTGGTTTACGGCATTCTGCAATTGCAGAAGAAGATCAAGGGCGGTAACCGCCTGATCCGC
>JAIXTS010000119.1 GCA_027483805.1 Azospirillum sp.
GGCCAGCGTGCCGCCATCCAGCGTCAGATCCGAGCTGTTGGTGATGGCACTGGCCCCAACCGCCAAGGTACCGCCCGTCACACTGATGGCACCGGTCAAGGAAGTATTGGTGCCCGACAGGGTGAGCGTGCCCGCGCCGGCCTTGGCCAGATTGCCGGCACCGGCCAGGGTGCTGGCGACGGTCAGCGTGTCTGACGTGCCGTTGGTGAAGGTCAGGGTATAGGTGCTGGCGGTGGTGATGGTGCTGCCGGTCAGGGTCAGGCCGCTGGCGGCATCGGCATCGATGGTCAGGCTTTCACCCAGGGTGATATTGCCGGCCAGCGTGATGGTACCGGCGGCCAGACCGCTGGCAAAGCGGATGGTCTGCGTGCCCGTGGTGTCGGCGGCGGCGATGGCGATGGCTTCGCTGAAGCTGACGCCGTCGGTCACATCGATGGTGGCCGTGTCGGTGGCGTTGGTGACATAGATGACATCGCTGGTCACCGTGGTGGTGGCCGTGGTGCTGCCGCCATCGCCATCGGTCAGGGTGAACAGGAAGCTGGCATCACCGGCCGCCGTCGCATTCTCATAGGTGATGCCGCTGAAGATAGAACTGACAAAGGTGGAGGTGGCATTGGCGTTGAAGGTGATGGTCAGCACGCCGCCGGTATTGGTGTAGGTGGCGAAGGATTCACCGGCATTCTGCGTGGAATATTTCAGCGTGCCGCTGGTCGCATTGGTGGCGGTGGCGGAATAGGAGATGCTGGCGAAGCCGAAGACATCCGCCGACCAGGCATTGCTGGCGGTACCGCCGGTGGCCGAACGCGTGATCGTCAGCGTGCCGCCATCCCAGTTGCCGCTGTCATTGTCCGCGTCGCTGGCGCTGGCGATGGTGCCGGGGCTGAAAGCATCCAGGAAAACATAGGTGCCATTTGCCCATTCACGGGTATCACCATTCAGGTTGGCGATGACCGGCGACGCATTTGTAATGGCCGGTGTTGACAGCGTGAAATCGTTGCTGTCGCTGCCGCCGATATAGCTGCCGGTCAGCGCCACCACCGTGCCCAGGGAATTGATCGTGCCACCCTGGCTCAGACCCGTGAAAGTGCCGGTGAAGCTATCGGTGCCATCATTGCTGATGACGGTATAGGCGTCACCCAGGCCGGGCGTGTAGCGCAGCGTCGGGGTAACAATGGCATCGGAGACGTCCACCGCGCCATTGACCACCAATTGGTCATAGAGGCTGCCGGCCGTGGTGCCATTGATGTCAACGGCCAGGGTGCTGCCCGACGACAGGGTCAGGTTGCCGTTGACGGTCAGCGTGCCAGCGCCGTCATTGGTGCCCGCCACGCCGGGGGCCAGGGTGCCGCCGCTGTAGACGGTCAGGCTGCGGACGGAGCCGGTGGCAAAGATGCTGCCGGTACCGGCCAGGGTTGCTCCATTGGAAACCTCCACGTCGGCCGAGCCGTTCAGCGCGCCGGTGACCACCAGGGTGCCGGCACTGACATGGGTGGCGCCGGTATAGGTGTTGGTCCCCGACAGGGTCAGCGTGCCGGTGCCGATTTTGTAGAGGTCGTCGACGGCGGAGATGACGCCGCTGAAGGTGGTGGAGCTATTGTTCCCGCCAATGGTCAGGGCCTTGCCCGAGGCAACGGTCACGGAACCGGCCCCGGCCAGGGAACCGATGGTGTCGGCTTCGGTCAGGTTCAGGATGGCGCCCGATGCGACCGTCACCGCCGATGCGTCGGCCAGGGTGCCGCCGTTCCTGCTCAGCGTCAGGCGGCCGGCCGACACCGTGGTGGCGCCGGTAAAGGTGTTGTTGCCTGACAGGGTGAAGGTGCCGGTGCCGGTCTTGGTCAGCCCGCCGGTGCCGCTGACCACGCCGGAGAGGCTGGTGCTGGAGTTGAGGCCGCCGACCGTCAGTGTGTTGCTTCCCAGCGTTACGTTGCCCGCCCCCGCCAGAGAGCCGATGGTTTCATTGCTACCCAAGGCCAGGGTAGCGCCGCTGCTGACGGTGACGGCGATGTTGTTAGCGATGGCGTCGCCGCCGGAGACGGCCAGGGTGCCGGCGGACACTGTGATGCCAGCGGAACGGGTGTTGGTGCCCGACAGGGTGACTGTGCCGGCACCGGTCTTGGTCAGGGTGTTAGAACCGGCCAGCACACTGGAGATGGTCGCCGTCTTCGACGCGTTGTTGGTGACGGTCAGCAGACCGGCCTGGGTCACGGTGCTGCCGGCGATGGTCAGGCCATTGGCACTGTCCAGGTTCAGCGTGTCGCCCGCGCCGACCGTCACCCCACTGGTCAGGGTGATGGTCGATCCATTGGCCAGCACCACCCTGATCGTATCGGCCCCGGTCTGCGCCACGCTGCGCGCCAGCGCCTCACGCAGGCTGAACCCATCCTTCGCGTCGCCATCGGCGTCGGTGTCGTTGGTCTGATCGACCGTGATCGTGTTGCTGATCACCGTCACCGTGGCGACGGCTGTATTGCTGGCCACACGGTCGGTCAGGGTCAGGCGGATATCGGTGTCGCCATAGGGGGTGGCGTTACTGTAGCCGATATTGCTCACCAGGGTCTCGATCTGCGCCGTGGTCGCCGCGCTGTCAAAGGTGACAACCAACCGACCGGAGGCGCTGGTATAGGCCCAATTGGCGAACACATTCGTGCCGTCGGACAGGGTGCCGCTGCCGTCGCTGCCCCTGGTGATCGGCCCACCGGTCACGGTCAGGCCGCTCCGGAAGATGAACACATCATTGACACTGCCATCGGCGGTTCCGCCGCTGGTCACCCGCTCCACCGTCAGGGTACCGCCCGACCAGTTGCCCTCTATATCACTGACGCTGACCACATTCCCCAGACCGGCGGCTGCATCCGCCAGAGGAACACCGCGGAGCCTGCCACCATCATTCCACCGGAACACGGCCAGGGCACCTTCAGTATATGCCGTCACATAGACAGACTTGCCATCCGCCGACACGGTCACCGAAGAGGCACCTTGCAACCCATCGGCCGTCTTGCCCCCGCTGAAGGTAACCCCGTCCTGGAACATTGTCGAATAGGTCAGCGCCCCGGTGGCGGTGTCACGGGTGAACACCGCCAGGGCATTGTCATTACTTCCGGCCACAAAGACAAACGTGCCATCCGCCGACACGGTCACCGATTGGGCAGCGGCCAACCCATCGACATTGTTCACCCCGTCCTGGAACATTGTCGAATAGGTCAGCGCCCCGGTGGTGGTGTCACGGTTGAATACCGCCAGGGCATTGTCATCAGACCCCGTCACATAGACAGACTTGCCATCCGCCGACACAGCCACCGAAATGGCACCGGCCAACCCATCGACATTGTTCACCCCGTCCTTGAACATTGTCGAATAGGTCAGCGCCCCGGTATCGGTGTCACGGGTGAAGACGGCCAGGGCGCCATCATCAAACCCCGTCACATAGACAGACTTGCCATCCGCCGACACGGCCACCGATCGGGCAGCGGCCAACCCATCGACATTGTTCACCCCGTCCTGGAACAGTGTCGAATAGGTCAGCGCGCCGGTGGTGGTGTCACGGGTGAAGACGGCAAGGGCGCTGTCATCAGACCCCGCCACATAGACAGACTTGCCATCCGCCGACACGGTCACCGATCGGGCACCCCCCAACCCATCGACGTTGTTCACCCCGTCCTGGAACAGTGTCGAATAGGTCAGCGCGCCGGTGGTGGTGTCACGGTTGAACACCACCAGGGCACTGTCATTACCACCGGCCACATAGACAGACTTGCCATCCGCCGACACGGTCACCGATCGGGCACCCCCCAACCCATCGACATTGTTCACCCCGTCCTTGAACGTTGTCGAATAGGTCAGCGCGCCGGTGGTGGTGTCACGGGTGAACACCACCAGGGTACCGTTATCAAACCCCGCCACATAGACAGACTTGCCATCCGCCGACACGGCCGCCGAACTGGCACCGGACAACCCGGCGAAACCGCCAATAGTCTTGAACACGCCGCTATAGAAGTGGCCCGGCGCGTCCAGGAGCAGCGTCGGGGCATTGTCGACATTGTTGACATAGCTCAGCATAAAGTCGTTGCCGCCGGTGCTGACCCCGGCATCGGTGGCGGCATAGTTGGCGGTCAGGGCGGAACCGGTATTGCCGGTGGGAGTCAGGCTGCCGCCCTCTGCCAGACCGGTGAAGGTGCCGGTGATGGCATCGCTGGCATCA
>JAIXTS010000006.1 GCA_027483805.1 Azospirillum sp.
AGGCAAGGGCGGGAGGCAACATGGAGCGGGGCACGGGGTCGCGGCTGTCGTCGCTGCGCAATCTCAGCACCGCCGTCGCCCTGGGCGCCACCCTGATCGTGGGCGGCCTGGCCGCCGGTGCGACCTTCCAGATGGCGCAGTTCCAGGTGCAGTCCGGCAGCATGGAAGTGCCGGGCGACCAGTTGGCCAAGACCCGCCTGCTGATTGATTTCCAGGACCGCATGGGCCATGGCGGTTTCCTGTCGGCCCTGGCGCAATTCGCGGAAACCGGCAATGCCGAAGCACGGGCGGAGATGCGCACCAGCCTGGAGGCCGCCGATCAGGCATTGCGCGGGTTGCAGGGCAAACGTCTGACCCCGCAGGAGGTGGAACTGGCCACCGACCTGAAACGGCTGCTGGACGGCGCCCGCCGCGCCCTGGAATCGGCCAATAGCGGTCCTGCCGCCCTGGGTCAGACCACGCCGCTGATGCTGCTGACCCGCTATGCCGCCCTGTCGGACCGGATTGATGCCCGCTCACGCGGGTTGCATGCGGTGGAGCTGGCCCGGCTGGAGGAAGTGGCGACGCGCGGCCTCTGGCTGGGTGGTGCCGCCGTGCTGGTGCTGGTCGCCACCCTGTTTGCCTTCCTGGCCCTGGTCGGCACCCGCGTGCTGCGCCCGCTGCGCGAATTGACCGGTGCCGTAAACGGGGTGGCGCGCGGGGACTGGCGGGCGCCCGTCTGGGGGGCGGAACGGCCGGACGAGTTCGGCGATCTGTCCCGCGCCATTGACGGGTTCCGCAAACAGGCTGCCGAAATCCCCGATATCTCCGTGGCGACGGAGGATGGGCGCCTGCGACTGAAATTCGAAGGCGACTATGCCGACCTGTTTGAGGCGCTGACCGCCCGCCTGCGCGGGGCCGGCGGGTCGCTGGCCATGCTGGGCAATGATGTCAGCCGCATCGTGGGCGATACCAAGCAGCAGTTGAATGAAACGCTGGGCCAGGTGAACCAGCTGTGCGCTGCCGCCGTGCGTACCGTCACGGAAAGCAACCGCGAAATCCGGCAGGCCACGGAAATGCTGGGTCATGCCGTGGCCCAGGTCCGCGCCTTTGACGGCGGCGACGATCATGTCGGCCTGGACCAGATCATCGACGCCCTGCGCGCCCATGCCGACCATTTGGCCGATACCGCCGCCAACACCGAAACCAGGGTCATCGAAACCCTGGGCAGCCTGTCGGAAAGCGACAGCGACATCCGCCTGGCCACGGTGGAGGCACGGGACGCCGCCAAGGCCCTGTCCAATTCCATGACGGAGGCGCAGCAGGGGCTGCTGTCGGCAGTGAAGCTGCTGCGCGCCTCGGGCGACATGCTGGCCAGCACCGTGGACCAGACCGGATCGCGCATCACCCGGGCCGCCGACGCCCTGGAGGAAGGGGAAAAGGCGCTGTTCGCCACCCTGGGCGGTGTCAGCAACCGGTTCGACGAGGCGACGGAAAAAGCCGCTGCCCGGCTGGAGGATGCGGGCCTGCAGGTGTCGCGCGCCGCCGACCTGCTGGACGACCGCTCATCGGAGATCAGCTACAAGCTGGAAACCGCGCTGGACAGCATGAACCACGCCCGCACGACCATGCAGCAATCGGCGGAAATCGCCGAGGACATGACGCGCGGCAAGCTGGAACCGCTGGCCGAGCAGTTCCAGGAGATCCAGTACCGCTTCACCAGCCTGATGGCCGATGTCTCCGACCGGGCCGACGGCATGGCCGACGCGGTCGACGCCCTGCGCCTGACCAGCGACGGTCTGCGCCAGGAGTTTGAGCGGCGGCGCGTGGAGCCCGGCCAGCATGAGGCCATTGCCGACCTGCTGACCCGCCTGCGCGGCAGCGCCACGCAGATCGGTGACCGCGTCAAAGAGATCGGAGAGACGGCGGGACGGCTGGCCCAGAGCCTGACCGGCGGCGTGGACGATGCCACGGCCCGCCTGCGCGACCTGACTTCCGACCTGCGCCAGGAAACCAAGGCCCTGTCGTCGGAGGCCCATATCGCCACCACCACCCTGTCGCGCACCGTCAGTCAGCAGGAACGCCTGCTGGCCGACATGAAGGATGTGGCTGCCGACCTGGATGCCCAGCGCGACCGCGACAACACCCCGCAGGCCCTGATCGACTTGACCGGTGGCCTGCGCGCCGCCATCGATGCGGTTCATGCCCTGGTGGCCAGCGCCGACAACCGCGAGAAGGTGGCCGTGGATCAGGCCATGGGGCTGGTCGACAAGTTGCAGCAGCGTATCCAGAATATCGAGGGCATGGCCGGGGGTCTGGCCGCCGCGACCGAGGCCCTGCATGCGCTGGCGGCATCCGACAATGCCGGGCGCGAACGGGAGAATGCCGATCTTCTGGCCATCGCCAATGCGCTGAAGGCGCGCCTGGACGGAATCGACCGGCTGGGCGACCGACTGGACAGCACGACCGACAATGTCCGCGCCGTGCTGGAGGAAACAAGGGGCCGCGAACGCACCGATCTGTCCATCGTCTCCGAACTGACCCAGAATCTGCGCGAACGGGTGCTGCGGCTGGATGGGTTGTCGGTGGACCTGTCGCGCGCCATTGACATGCTGCGCTCCTCCTCCCGCCAGAACGAGAATGCCAGCGCCAATGCCGCCCGCGACCTGGGCGCCCGTCTGGCCCAGATCGCCGACCAGCTGCGCGGCGCCGCCGGCGGGTAAGGTTGTCAGATGAAGGTGTAAACACCCTCTTGGCCGACCTTTGCGACGTCCCGGCCACGGCCCCCGTCCCCCCGCCCGGGACGAGGGCTTTTTGTACGGTCTATTATGCTGCGCAGGGCGGGAATACGGGCGATGGTTCCGTCAGGTGGGCATCCAACAAAGACGCAATCCTGACCCAGGCTGGCAGGCTGTTCCCATAAACCCATAGAACAGGGATACGGGAACATGAAACGGTTGAAGCATCTTCTGGCCGCCACCCTTGCCATCGCCGCGCTGGGCAGCAGCATGACGGCCCAGGCCCATGGCATCTGGTTCGCGCAGCGCGCAAAGCAGACGGCCCTGATCTATGGCGTCGGGGCCGACGATCTGGATGTCGTGAAGCGTCTGGGCCTCGTCACCGGCACCTATGGCTATGACGCCGACTGGACGCCCGTGGGCACCACCTTGCGTGTCGCCGGCCCCATCGTGCTGGTGGACAGTGCGGCCCCGACGGTCGCCGTGGCCGCCATCATGGATAATGGCCTGTGGTCACGCCTCGGCGACGGAAAGTGGGTGAAGGGCGGGCGCGACACGGTGCCGGACGCTGTCCGCGCCGAACGCACCCTGAAATATGCCGTGCACCTGACCGGAACCCCCAACGCGCCCATCCCCGCCCTGCCGGAGCAGGTGTTGCAGATCGTGCCGGTGGACAGGACTCTGCCGCTGGAGATGGGCAAGCCGCTGAAGATCCGCGTGCTCTACAAGGGCAAGCCGATCCAGGATGCCGAGGTCAAGCATGACTTCGTGAACGACCCCGATCAGGTACCGGTGAAGACCGACAAGGATGGCATGGCCACCGTCACGGTGCGCAATCAGGGCCTGAACGTGCTGGCCGCCACCTATGTCGGCCCCGCCGACAATCCCAAACAGGTCGACCATATCGAATATCTGGCCACGCTGTCCTTTGTGCTGCCGCATGCGCCGGAATAAGGAGATCCTGCGGTCACCACATCACTGATGGTCCTGCTATTGCTCAGCGTCTTCCAAGCTGGATGTTTTGGCGCGCCCCAGCCATCGAATCAGCGACCGGCCCGGACACCCAGCATATGGCAGATGGCCACGGTCAGGTCGGCGCGGTTCATGGTGTAGAAGTGGAACTGCTTCACACCATGCTTTTCCAGATACCGGCACTGTTCGATGGCCACCGTGGCCGCCACCAGATGCCTTGTCTCCGGCGCCTCATCCAGACCGTCGAACAGGTCGCGCATCCAGGCGGGGATGGCGGTATTGCACTTCTCTCCCATCTCCGCCGCCTTGGTGAAATTCAGGATCGGCAGAATGCCCGGCACCATGGGCACATGGATGCCGGCCGCCGCCGCCTTGTCGCGGAAGCGCAGGAAAGCGTCGACATCGAAGAAGAACTGGCTGATGGCGCGGTTGGCCCCGGCATCGACCTTGCGCTTCAGATTGTCCAGGTCGATCTGGGCGCTGGGCGCCTCGGGATGCACTTCAGGAAAGCAGGCGACGGAAATGTCAAAATCGCCGATACGGCGAAGGCCCGCCACCAGATCGGCGGCATAGGCATAACCGCCCGGATGCGGTTCATAGCCGCGCCCGCCCAGACCGCCGGTACCATCGGCGCGCGGCGGCGGATCGCCGCGCAGCGCCACGATGTGGCGGATGCCGGCATCCCAGTAACTGCGCGCGATCTCGTCGATCTCTTCCTTGGTGGCGGCCACGCAGGTCAGATGGGCAGCGGCCGGAATGCCGGTTTCCGTCTGGATCGCCGTCACGGTGGCGTGTGTGCGTTCCCGCGTTGATCCGCCGGCCCCATAGGTGACCGACATGAAGGACGGGTTCAGCGGCGCCAGCCGGCGGATGGCCGTCCACAGATTTTCATGCATCTTCTCCGTCTTGGGCGGGAAGAATTCGAAACTGACAGTCAGGTCGCCGGGGGCCGTGATCAGCGGGGCCGGGTTGGCGGCGGCATCCATCAGGTCGCTCAGGCTCATCGAAACTGTTCCTTCAGGCGGCGGCCAGCGGACGGGTCCGCGTGGCGG
>JAIXTS010000486.1 GCA_027483805.1 Azospirillum sp.
CCGGGCCAACCCAGATGCATGGTGAAAGTGCGGATGGGAAAGCCGGGATTGCCCAACCCCAGCATGGCGCGGGCGAACAAAGTGGGCAGTTCCGCGCCCCACGCGCCGTAGCGGTACAGCAGCTTGTTCAGGCGCAGGGGGCGGGCATGTTGCAACCCGATGGCGGCCAGCAGTTCCACCAGCGGATAGCCCACCATGCGCACCTCCCCATGGTCATTCGGGGAGAAGCCGACATCCAGCGGGATATAGTCCCGCCGCCAGTCGAAGCGAAAGCTGCTGCTTTGCGGCCGGGCAAAGGCAAACGGGTCGGCTGCGACCGCAGGCAGCCCGTCGCCGGCCAGCGGGCCGACGAGGTCCAGCGCGTCGCGGGTCAACGCCGCCCCGGAATAACCACCGGCCCCGGCCCAGAACTTCATGTTGTCGCGTCCGATATGGAGGCCGTCGGCCCAGGAGGATAAGGGGATTTCGCCGTCCTGCCCCACCAGCAGGGCCGGCAGGGCGCTGGGCGTTTCCGGCTCCGGGCAGGGATAGGTGTCCGCCGGTGCCGCCGCTCGTGTGCGGACCCCAGGCTCCTTGGCGGCGAGGTCCGAACCTGCCGGCGCCAAAGCCACCGCCTCGGCCCCTGTCAGGAACCGCAGGACCGTCAGCACCGGATCGTCCCCGCCGGGGGCCGTCAGGGTGAAACGCACCTGCGTTTCCCGATCCCGCCAGACAAACCCGCCCGTCGCCGGGCCGATCAGGATTTCTGTCGCCTCCATCAAGCCCAGACAGGCGAAGACCTGCCCCGGATTGCGCAGATCGACGGGAATGGATGATGTGGCCATCACGCCCCCTCCTGGTCCAGACGGCGCGACACGCGCTGATCGGCGGCGCGCAGCAGCGCCTCCCACCAGGCAAGCCCCCAGGGACCCCAGCGCGCCTGCAGCCGGGCAAAGCGCAGGGCCGCTTGTGCGGCCCGTGCCCGATGGCTTTCCAGCGAGGTTCGCGGGTCGGGATCGACCGGTGCCACCCAGGGCCTTGCATAACCATGATGGGCGGCCACGAGATGCAGGGCCAGGTCGCGCAGATCATCCGGCAGGCCGGCCAGCGGTTCGGGATTGCGTTCCAGATCCAGCAGGCTGCCGAATTCATGCCGGTAGATTTCGCCATTGATCTTCAACAGGGCGGGGTTGGCGCCCCTGCCTGTGGTCTTGGCGAGCGGTTCCTTGCCGCGCGGTGCCCCCATGGCCTGTTGCCAGCGCGGACGGGCCTTGCCCAGATCATGGGTGGCGGCAGCGGCGACCAGCATGGCGCGATAGGGTGGGGGAAGGCGCAGCCGGTCAGCCAGCAGCCCTGCCTCTGCCGCCGCCTCACCCAGATGCGCCGCCAGGGCCTGTTCGCGCCGCCGGATGGCCGGATCGCCGCCGCTTTCCTGGTCCCCGTCACGCCATGTTTCGATGGCCAGGAACCGCTCTGTATCAGGGTGGTTGGGATCGATCAGGGAGATGCGTTCCACGGGGTACCAGTTGGTGGGGGCGGCTTCACTTTCCGCATCGTCCAGTTTCCCCTCCACAATGCGCAAGCCCGCCACCTTCTGGTCTGCCTCTCCCCAACCATCATCCAGGCAGGGGGCCGGGTCGTTGGCATCACTGGACAGCAGGCCCTGCGCGTCCAGCCCGCCCAGGTTATGATGGACGACAAAGACGGCGCCGGCGGCGCGTTCAAAGAACCGGTCGCGTTGCTTCTTGTCGCGCATCCCGTCGAGCCGTAACTTGCCGATGCTGTCGCCCAGGGCCAGGACCACCACGGTGTTGTCGGCCCAGTCGACCTTCTTGGCCCGATCAGCCAGCACCTTTAGCGCCAGCGATCCGGGGGCCTGCAGCTGTTCCAACAGCCGGGGGCGGGCCTTGTCGAAGAACGCCGCCAGCGTCCTGTCGTCCGGCAAACGGTGCTCTTCCCCGTCCCAGGGCCAGCGACGCCAGACCAGCGTCACCTCCGGATCATCCTCCTTCACCCAACCGCGCAGCCAGGGGGCGATATCCGGGCGGCCGGGATGGTCGCGCAGGCTGGTCATGGCCCAGGCATCCAGGGTCGGGCGGTCCAGGGCGGGGTGGAGCGGGGCCGGCGTGCTGGCCGTCGGCAGCAGCGGATGGCTGCGCAAGGTCCGCAGGGCGCCGGGGCTGACATCGAACACGCCATCCGCAAGCGGGGCCAAGCTTTCCAGAAGCCGGCGGCAGGCATTACGCCGGGCGGTCGCCTCCTCCGGTTCCTTTTCCGCTGCGGCATCAATCACCCGCACCTGTGCCACGCGACCGGCCCCGCCCCTGCGGTTGACGCGCCCCAGACGTTGGATCATCCGTTCGGCCGAGACCAGATCCATCACCGCATGGTCGGCATCCAGGTCAATGCCAACCTCGCCCGCCGCCGTGGCGACCAGGAAGGTGGGGCCGGGCAGCGGTGCCATGTCATTGTCTTCATTCGCAGGCAGGAAGCCGGCCAGCACCAGCTCCGTCCGCGCCTGCTCCCGCTCCTTCACCCGGCGGGCGCCGGCCAGCAGCACGACCGACCCGTCAGGCTGTTTGGCCTTTTTGTCCTTCAGCCCATCCACGACCTTCTGCGCCATTTCGCGGCTGGTGCAGAAGATGGCGATGCGGCCGCCAAGGCCGTCGGCCAGGTCCCGCGCTTGCCGCACCAATTGTTCGTCCAGCTTGCCGGTGGCCGGCAGGATGGTCAGGTGCTTGGCTGCTGTCAGG
>JAIXTS010000308.1 GCA_027483805.1 Azospirillum sp.
ATGGCAACGGCCGGCTCCATCGCTTCATCATCCACGATATGCTGGAGCGACTTGGGTTCACCCCACCTGGCATTATCATCCCCGTATCCGCCGTGATGCTGCGCGACCGTCGCGCCTATGATCAGGCGCTGGAGCGCTTCTCCACCTCGATCATGCCCTATATCGACTGGCACTGGCGCGATGATGGTAAGGGTGGGTTTGAGGTGGTGGTGGAGAATGATACCGCCGATCTCTACCGCTATTTCGACGCCACACCACAGGTCGAGTATCTGTATCGCTGTATCAAAGAAGCCATCGAGGTCGATCTGCGCAACGAACTGACCTATGTCGCGCAGTTTGATCGGGGGCTGCGCGCCCTGCAGGACCATAGCGCCATGCCGGACCGCAAGGCACAGTTGTTCGTCAATCTGGTGATCAGCAATGGCCGCATCGGTGCCGACAAGCGGCAGCGGCACTTCCCGGAACTGACAGACGAAGAGGTAGAACGGTTCGAAGAGGCCGTTCGCGCCGCCAAGGAGGCCGCTACGCCCCCACCCGATGACCCGCCGCTGTCAGCACCTTGATCGCCGCGTCCAGCGTCTCTGCCCGCACCAGAATGTAATCCGTGTCGTAGGTGGCGATGGCGAACAGGCTGATGCCGGCATCGGCCAGCGGGGTCGTCAGGGCGGCCAGGATGCCGGTCAGGGCAAAATCCAGGGGGCCTTGCACCTTCAGCGCCCGCCACGGACCGACGGAGGCCACATCGCCCGGTACCCGGTCCTGCGCCACCACGATGGACAGTTCCTCATCGGTACGCGTGATGCTGACAAAGCCCGGACCCGCCACCCAGGCAGGCAGGGAGGCATCGGGCGCCAGCCTGCAGACAGCCAGTTGGTCGGACAGCAGGGTCAGCGGCAGCGACGGCATCAGGCACCGGCCGGCAGCTTCACCGGTTCCTCGTACGAGATCACCACGGCGACCCGCCAGCCGGCATCCGCGTCCCGGCGCAGGACATAGGAGGTGGAGAAACGCATGATCTCCGCCCGGTCAGCCGAGCGCAGCAGCCACAGCACCTCCGCCCGCGCCAGATCATCACCGCACGGCCAAGCCCAGACGGCCGCCGGCACCGGCCAGGCGAGACCGATATGGCGATAAGTATCCAGCATGCCATCGACGTAGGCACGCACGGCGTCCGGGTCGCCATATACAATGGGTTTCGCCGCCGTCAGCACCGTCAGCGGCTGGTCGAAAAGGGCGGCCACGCGCGGGCCATCATAGGCGGCGAAGGCGGCGCTGTAGCCATTAAAATAGGCGGCCGCCTCGGCCCCGATCCGGCTGCTGTCGGTCATTTGTTCCCCCCAGGATTGCTTGTTGTCGTTGAAAACAGAAGGGCCGGAACGTGTTCAACGTCCCGGCCCCCGGACCTACCGCTTAAGAATACGGTTCAGTACACCATCCAGCTGATCCAATGTGCGGTAATGGATCTGCAAGGTACCCTTCTTGCCGGTACCGGCCAGCGTAACCTTAAGCCCAAGCGCCAGCGATACTTCACGCTCCAGGGCCACCGTGTCCGGCGCCTTGTCCTTGACCGTTTTGGTCAGAACCAGGGGCTCCGCTGACATCTGCTTCACCAGCGCTTCGGTCTGGCGGACATTCAATTCACGCTTGATCACCTCCTGCGCCGCCGCCACCGGGTCAGGGGCGGTCAGCAGGGCGCGGGCATGACCCATGGTCAGGCTGCCATCCTGGACCAGTTGCTTGACATCATCCGGCAGGGCCAGCAGGCGCAGCATATTGGCGACATGGGACCGGCTTTTGCCGACCGACCGTGCCAGATCTTCCTGCGTATGATCGAACTCGTCCATCAGCCGCTTATAGCCTTCCGCCTCTTCCAGGGGCGTCAGGTCGGAGCGCTGGATATTCTCCACCAGCGCGATTTCCAGCGCTTCGCGGTCCGTCAGGGTGCGGACCAGAACCGGCACTTCATGCAGGCCTGCCAGCTGTGCGGCACGCCAGCGGCGTTCACCAGCGATGATCTCGTAGCTGGTATTGCCCGGTGTCCCGGCCGGGTCCTTGCGGACCAGCAGCGGCTGCAGGATGCCCCGTTCCCGCACGCTTTCGACCAGGGCCGTCAGCGCCTCTTCGTCAAAGCGGCGGCGCGGCTGGAACTTGCCCGGATGAACCTGATCAATAGGCAGCAGCCGGGTCAGGCGGACCCGGTCGACCTGCTGTTCTTCCTCATTCCCCGCCGCTTCGCCGAACAGGGCAGACAGGCCACGCCCCAGGCCGGTGCGCGAATTGTTCTTTTTCGGTTCATCCATAAGCCAACTGCCGCTTCCGCTCGCGCTTCAACATCTCGCCCGCCAGATGGATATAGGCCTGTGCCCCCGCCGATTTGTGATCGTACAGCAGCACCGGCTTCCCATGACTGGGCGCCTCGGACACCCGCACATTGCGGGGGATCACCGTTTCATAAACCTTTTCACCGAAGAAGCCACGCACATCGGCGGCCACCATGTCGGACAGGTTGTTGCGACGGTCGAACATCGTCAGGACCACGCCGTTGATATCCAGCGCAGGGTTGAAGGCGCGCTTCACGCGCTCGATGGTACGGATCAGATGCGACAGCCCTTCCAGGGCATAGAACTCACATTGCAGCGGCACCAGAACAGCATCGGCCGCCGCCAGGGCATTCAGGGTCAGCAGGCCCAGGGCCGGCGGGCAATCAATCAGGATATAGTCAAACCCACCCGAGGATTTATCCAGACTGTCCTTCAGCCGGAACTCCCGGCGCTCAACATTGACCAGTTCGACCTCTGCACCCGACAGATCGACATTGGCTGTTACCACCCACAGGCCCGGAACGGAGGTGGCGACGGCCACCTCCTCCACGGTCAGGTCGGCAAACAGCAGGTCATAAATGCCAAATTCACGGTTGCTCTGGGGGATGCCCAGGCCGGTGGAGGCATTACCCTGCGGATCATTGTCGATGATCAGGACCCGCTTGCCACAGGCGGCCAGGGCCGTGGCCAGATTGATGGTGGTCGTGGTCTTGCCCACGCCGCCCTTCTGGTTGGCAAGCGCGATGACGCGGGCACGGTGGGCGGGAAGGGGCAGGGCGGCGCTCGGCACGGTCGTTCAACCTCTGTCGTTCGGCTTGTGGCCAGACCGGCTTATCGCGGTGACAGCTCGGTGATGCGCAGAATGGTCCCGGCCGGATCAGTCTGGCTTGGGAACCGCTCAACCTGCATATTCCAGGAATCCTTTACCGCGGTCAATTCATCCTCGGCTGTCCTGCCCTTCGGAAATAGGCAGGTGCCGCCCGGTTTCAGCATTCCATGCGCCCAGGGCAGCAACAGCGTCAGTTCCGCGAGCGCCCGGGCCGAAACAATATCGGCCGGCGGGGTGTCCGCCACCTCGATCCGCACGGGGTGAACCGTCGCCGGCGCCCCCGTCACCCGCGCCACCTCGCGCAGGAAGGCCGCCTTGCGCACATCCGATTCGACCAG
>JAIXTS010000058.1 GCA_027483805.1 Azospirillum sp.
GATTGATCGATCCGTTCTTGAACCCACCGGTAACGAGGTCATAGCCGCTGCCGCCGGTCAGCGTATCGACGAACGCCACACCCAGGGTGTTGCCGCCGGATCCCAGCGTGTAGAAATCGGGTTTAGTGCCATTGCCGAGCAGAACCTCGGCGCCGATCACCATGACGGTGTTGCCGTCGACGGTTGAAATGGTGGCGAAGACATCCAGGGCGCCGTTGCCAATGATGGTTTCAACCAGCCCGACGGTGGTAGTGGTGCCAATGGTGCTTTGGATGACGGCGACATCTTTGCCGCTGCCACCCAGCAGGGATTCGATGAAGCTGATGGCGACGGTGGTGCCGCCGGTATTGGCCAGCGTGATGAAATCGGTGCCGCTGCTGCCGCCGATAAAGGTTTCAATGCCTGTCGCATTGATCGTGTTGCCGAAGATGCCGAAGTCCAGGACGTCGCGGCCGACATTGCCGATCAGGGTTTCAAGCCTGGCGATCCCCAGCGTATTGCCGCTGGTGCCGCCCAGGGTAATGACCTCCGGCGCCTTGAGATTGGTGCCGCCATAAAGATGATCCAGGTTGGTGACGGTCATGGTCTGGCCGTTGCTGTTCAACACCAGACCCTGCGTGCCGCCGACGCCCCTGACGAAGGAATAGACTGTGCCCGAGGACAGGGTTACGTCCGCGCCACCCGACAGGGTCAACGTACCGCCAGCAGCCATTCCAAATCCCCACTTCTGATGAGTGGCGGGTTTTCCCGCAACATTAACGGGTTTACCCTGACCAATGGACATAATGGTCAAGGTCTACCTCATGCTGATGTATTACCCGAATATGGGGCAGTGATAAATCTAAAAGCAGTGCGGGGGCACGTCCATTTGTGTGTCATTCGGATACAGGTCGCGGCCCCGCTGGCGGAAAAGGGCAGTGATAGCCCGGCGGTACGGGGTTTCCTTTCAGGGGAGGGTCAAAGGTCGGCAATTATTCTTAAGCATAAATAGAACAGGTGCGGCGATCGAATGTTATTCGCCATTGATATTTATCCGTTAACATCAATCTGCTTGAAATGCCCTGGAAAGGCCACAAAGCCGCCCGATGGCGGGGTTATCACAAAAGCACAGGAGACAACCATGGGTCGAAAGTAATTAGTTTATTTCTATCCAGATGGGGGCGATGGAACGATGTGGCCCGGCGGTTCAGCAGGCTGGCGGTGAAGGAGAAGGTGCTGTTGGAGATGGCCAGGATATCGGCCGCGCACAGCGCCTGGAAATCATCCAGGAAGCCCACGCCCGGCAGCGGCGGCAAGCCCAGATCGGTGGCGGTCAGGGGCCGGTAGGCCGCGAAGGCGGCAAGGCTGGCCGGATCATCGGTGGCGATGTAAAGGGCCGGCCGGTTCAGGCGCGGCCAGAGATCCGCCAGCCAGTCCAGATACCAGGATTCCGGCGCGATCCAGAAGGGGCCCCAGCCAAAATCACCCCGCCGCAGATGCAGGGCCACGATGCTGTCGCCGGCGTCGCGCAGCCGGCCCGCGACCCGTTCCATGCGCTGCCGCCACAGGCCGCTGCCCGTGAAGAACTGGCGGAAACGATCGGCATGGGGGGCCAGCAGGGCTGTCTGCCCGCAGAAATAGCCATCGATATCGTGGCCGGCGGCGCGGGCGTCGGCACCGGGCCGCAGACCGGATGGCAGATCGGCCTCGGCCTCCGACAGGCGCGGCAGGGCGGGGCCGGGCAGGGGATCGTCCAGATCGAACAGGTGACGGCCCACCCAAAGCGGCGTCTCCAGCGTCAAGCCATGCTGTTCGGCATAGAGCCGCGCCACGCCATATTGCAGCAGCTGATTGCCGAAGCGGCCATTGCTGCCCAGCCGCGTCAGGGCCAGCCGGCGGTCATTCCGGTCCGCGCCCTGCCGGGGCCGGGGCGGGGGGCCCAGCTGTTCGGTCAGCAGCAGCAGGGCGCGGCGCGTAAAGCCCTCCCCATAACCCGGATTGCAGGCGATGGCCCGGTCCCAGGCGGCCAGAGCGTCGGGTCCCCGCCCCGCCACCTCCAGGGCGGCGGCCCGGGCGGCATGCGCGTCATAGAGGCCGGGAGACAGGGCGGCCGCCCGATCGGCCGCGGCCAGCGCCGCCGCCGCGTCGCCCTGGTCCAGCAGCAGGCCCGACCATTCCGCCAGATAATCGGCCTGTGCCGGAGCCAGGGTCAGCGCCTGTTGCAGGCTTGCGGCCGCACCGCCCGCCTGGCCCAGCCGACGCAGGGCCCGGCCCAGCAGGAAACGGGCATTGGCGTTGGCGGGCGCCCGTTCCACGGCCTGCCGCAGATGGGGCAGGGCGGCGCTGGCATCCCCGTCCTCCAGCAGCAGAAGACCCAGATTGACCCAGGCCGCCGACAGGTCCGGACGCAGGCCGGCCGCCCGCGCAAAGGCCGATTTCGCCTCTGCCCGCCGTGACAGGCGGTATGCGGCCATGCCCAGTTCGAACCAGGCCACGGCGTGGGCCGGGACGATACCCACCGCCTGGCGCAGCAGGCCATGGGCCGCCGCAAGATCGCCCGCCTTTGTCCGTTCATTCGCCAGGGTGATGAGGGCGGTGGCCGTGTCCGCCCCCCCCTTCTCCGCCGCCGCCGGCCCGACCGCCAGGGCATACAGACGGCGGCGGATCAGGATTTCGATGGCCATGAAGCGGGCATCGACCTCCGCCCCTTCGCCCGGCGCGCGGCCGCTGACCATCTCTGCCTGCAGACGGTCCAGGACGTTGCCGGGCCGCATCCGGTAAAAGACTGTCTTCATGCCAATGACGACGCCGGTCAGCATTTGGGCCAGGGCGCGGGAATAGGCGACATCGTCGGCCGTGGCCGGCCAGAAGGGCGTTTCCTCCGGAAAGCCACCGGTGCGGGCATGCGCCTCGCGCCGGATGCACAGGTTGCAGGGATAGGTGCGGATCGACGCATCCCGCCAGGCACCGGATACCTGGCTGTCGATCCGGTCGAACAGCATGTCGGTGCGTACATAGTCCCAGGCGGGATGCGCATCCAGGGCGCCGGCCGTGATGTGGAAATGCGGTTCCAGGAAGCGGTCGTCGGCATCCAGGAACCAGAGATAGGGGCCCAGCGCCGCCGCCACGCCGGCATTGCGGGCGCGGCCGGCCCCCCGGTTCTGATTGTTGACGATCAGGGCCAGCCCCTGGTCGGGATGGGCGCGGCCCCAGGCGCGGACCACATCCACCGTGTCATCGGGCGAGCCGTCATCGACGACAACGATATGGACCTGCGCATCCTCCCGCCCCGCCTGGGTGCGGTAATGGGCCAGCGTGGCCCGCACGCTGTCCAGGCTTTCCACGATCGTGTCGGCGGCCTTGTAGGCAGGGATCACCACGGTGCCGATGACGCCATAATGCCGGCGATGGGTGTCCAGCGCCGTCAGCGCCACGCCAAGAGCGCTGTCGGGCAGGTCCGTGGCCCCGGAGCGCTGCTGCATGGCGATGGCATCGCCTTCGCGTCCCTGGATCAGCCAGACCGTGGCCAGCAGGCGCGCCAGATGCCCCGTGGGCGGGATAAATTCCGCCAGCCATTCCAACTGGGCCGCCGCCTCGTCAAAATGGCCCGGGTCCAGCAGGCCGGAAATCTGGTTCAGGGCGACATGCAGCGTGGCCCCGACCTGCCGGTCGAAGATGCTGCGGTCGCCATGCAGACGGTGGGCGCGGCGGAACAGGCGCAGGGCCTGCATCCCGTCGCCCCCATCCCGCAGATGGGCTGCCAGATGCTGCAAGGCCAGCAGATGGGCCGGATCATCCGCCAGCAGGCGGCGGCATTCTGCCAGGTTCGTTCGCATAAGCCTGTCCCACGCCTTTGTCGTCAATGCATCCAATAGCAGCCAAATTATGCTAACAGCAAAAAAAGCCGAACGGTGCTGGGGTTCAACCGGTCATGAAGCTCGCCTTTTTCGACACAACATTTTGCGACTATACGCCGGACACACTGCAGGTCAGCCCTTTGGGCGGCACGCAGTCAGCCGCCTGTTATCTGGCCTTGGCCCTGGCACGGATGGGCATAGACGTCACCCTGGTGAATGGAACCACGGCACCGGGCCGGGTGGATGGGGTCATGTGCCGGCACCATGGCACCCTGCCGATTTCGCTGCTGACCCGGTTCGACGTGCTGGTGATCATGGGGGGATGCGACAGCGAAAGCGTGCGCAATCTCCGGGCTGCCCGCGATGGGCGCTGCAAGATCGTGCTTTGGACCCAGCATGCCGGTGATCAGCCCGCGATCGCCAATCTGGCCGATCCCGATGTCCCCGACCTGTGGGATGCGTTCATCTTTGTCAGCCGCTGGCAGCGGGAGGATTATATCCGCCGTTTCGGTCTGCGCCGCGACCGCTGCCACATTCTGCGCAATGCACCGGCCCCCTGTTTTGCCGGCCTGTTCGCGCCGGATGCCGATATCCCGGCTGCCAAGCCCTGGCCGCCGGTGCTGGCCTATACCAGCACCCCGTTCCGGGGGCTGGACGTGCTGCTGGCCGCCATGCCGCGCATCCGGGCCGCCATCCCGGGCACGGTCCTGCGGGTCTATTCCTCCCTGGAAGCCTATCAGGTGCCGCTGTCGCGCGATCCCTATGCCGGGCTTTACGCGCAATGCCGGCGCACGGAGGGGGTGGAGTATGTCGGCGGTATCGCGCAGCCGGCGCTGGCCACGGCCCTGCGCGGGGTGACGGCGCTGGCCTATCCCAACCGCTTCGCCGAGACACCCTGCATCAGCGTAATGGAGGCCATGGCCGCCGGATGCCTGGTGGTGTCAAGCCGCCTGGGCGCCCTGCCGGAAACCGCCGCCGGTTTTGCCCGCCTGCTGGCGGTGCCGCCGGACCCGGGCGTGCATGCGGCCCTGTTTGCCGATGCGCTGGTCGAGGAGCTGCGCCGCCGCCAGGGTGATCCCGCCGGTACGGCCCAGCATCTGCGGGCCCAGATGGCGCAGGCGGGCGCCGAGGGCGGGTGGGACCGGCGCGCGGCGCAATGGCTGTCCTGGCTGGGCCGCCAGGAGACGGATGCCGCCCAGGCGGATATCCGGGACCTGCTGTCCCGGCTGCGCCGGCCGGCCGCCGTGGATGACCAGGATGGGATGGCCGATCTGTGCGAACGTATTCTGAGCCTGGACCCGGCGCATGAGGGCGCCTGGCGCATGGCGATGCAGGTGCAGGCCGCCCAGGGGGGACGGCCGACCGAGGCGCTGCTGTCGCTGGGCCGCGCCTGGCGGCTGGGCGCGTCATCCTTGCCCGCCGAATGGGAAGGGTGGATGCCGGCGCTGCTGTCGGGTGTGGTGGCGGGCGATGATGGACAGAACCTGACCGCGCGGGTCGCGGCGCTGCGCGGGGTGTGGCCCCTGCTGTCGGACGGGCCCTGGGCACCCCGCCTGATCGCCGCCGCCCGGCATCTGGCCAGTCAGGCGCAGGCGGCGGGCGAATGGTCGCCGCTGCTGACGGTCTGCCTGCTGATCGCCGGGCAGGCGCCGCAGGATATGGGCATCCGGCTGGTGGCGGGGCAGGCGGCACAGGCGCAGGGTGACCATGCCCTGGCCCTGGAGCTGGCCCTGGCGGCCTTGCGCATCGACAGTGCCGCCGTGCTGGGCGGGCGGCAGACGCGGTCGGTGCTGGTCGCGTGGCTGCTGGCGGCCGAACAGGCGGCGCTGGCCGAGGCGGAAACCATGGGCATGGAAGAGGCCGGGCGGCTGTTCCCCGCCATGGCCCTGGTGGCCGGTGCCCTGGGCGAGGATGGCAGTCTGGCGCGGCAGGCGGCGACCGTCACTGATCCGGCCCGGCGCCGGTCGCTGCTGCTGCGCATGGCTGCGGCCCGGCATCGTCTGGCCGGACGGCGTGACCAGCAGGTGGCGCTGCTGCACCAGGCCGTGCTGCCGGGTGGTGATCCCGAAGGCCACCGACGCCTGAACGCAGCGCGGCTGGCCCTGTCGCAGCGGCTGCTGCTGGAGGTGCTGGGCACGGTCCTGAATGACGGGGCCAATGGCCGGTTCGGGCCCGACTGGCGGGCGCGGGCGCGCGCCCTGATGGTGCAGGTCGAACAGTTACTGCATCTGGACGGCAATGACGAGGGTGAGCGGTCGGTCATGTGGGGCACGCTGCGCGGCTATGACGCGTTCCTGTCCTGGTTCGACGCCACCGGTCCCGCCGCACCGCCGCTGCCTCCGCCGCCGCAGTGGGGACGCAAAATCTATGATTGTTTCCAGTTCTATAATGAGCTGGACCTGCTGGAGCTGCGGCTGGCGGAACTGTCGCCGCTGGTCGATCATTTTGTGCTGGTGGAGGCGGCCTATACCCATGCGGGCGCGCCCAAGCCCCTGTATTTCGCGGAAAACCGTCAGCGTTTCGCGGCCTATGCCGACAAGATCATCCATGTCGTGGTGGAGGATGATCCCGGCGGTTTTGCCTGGGTGCGCGAGGCGCACCAGCGTCAGGCCATTCTGCGCGGCCTGACGGGGGCCGATCCGGCCGACATGGTGATCATCGGCGATGCGGACGAGATCCTGCGGCCCGAGATCATCACGCGGCTGCGCGCCAGCGGGGCCGATGCGCCGCCGCTGTTCGCCCCGCATCTGGACATCCATCTCTATTTCCTGAACCTGCGGGCGCCGGAACCCTGGGTCTCCGTCGCGGCGGCACCGTTCGAGCTGGTGCGCCGGGTGGGGGCCAACAATATGCGCTATCTGGTCAAGCAGGGGATCGGGCACGTGATCGCCGCCGCCGGCTGGCATTTCACCTGGATGGGCGGCATCGACCGGTTCCTGGCCAAGCTGGATGCCTTCGCGCATCGCGAGATGATCGGCAGTTTCGGCGAGGATGACACGGTCAACCGCGCCCGGCTGGAGCGGTTCTTCGCCACCGGGCGGCTGGAGGAGGGGGCCATCCCCGGCATGTGGACGGCCCTGACCCGCGTGCCCATCGATGACGGGTTTCCGGCCAGCCTGCGCGCCCGCCTGGCGGATTTTACCCGCATGGGCTGGGTGGCGCCGGGGACCGCTTGATGAGCCGGACCGCCGAGCAACTGATGGAAGACGGGGTCGCCTTGCAGGCGGCGGGCCGTATCGTGGAGGCGGAAGCCGCCTTCCGCCTGATCCTGGACCAGCGGCCGGACGACCCCGACGCCCTGCATGCGCTGGGCGCCATGGCGCTGCTGGCCGGGGATGCAGAGCGGGCCGTGCCGCTTCTGGCGCGGTCGCTGCGCGGTCGGCATGCCAATGCGCCCGCCTTTTCCAACCTGTGCGCCGCATTGCGGCACCTGGGGCGGCTGGACCAGGCGGCCATTGCGGGGCGGGAAGCGGTGCTGATCGATCCGGATTTCGATCTGGCCCAGCATAATCTGGCCTCCGTCCTGCTGGACCAGAAGGAGCTTGAAGGGGCACTGGTGCCGCTGCGCCGCTATATCACCCTGGTGCCTGACTGTACCCAGCAGCGATTCCTGCTGGCCACCACGCTGATGGCCCTGGACCGGCATAGGGAGGCCGAGCCGGTGTGGCGCGACCTGCTGTGCCGGACACCGGATGATGGCCGCGCCCATGCCAATCTGGGTGTGGTGCTGAAGCAGCTGCGGCGGAACGAGGAGGCCATCGGCGCCTATCGCCGCGCCCTGACGCTGATGCCCGGTGAGGCGGCGGTGCTGAACAATCTGGGTCTGGCCCTGTCACAGACGGGGGAGCGGGACGAGGAGGCATCCGCCTGGCTGACCCGTGCCATCCGGTTGAAGCCGGATGGCGCCGATGCCTGGGTCAACCTGGCCCTGCTGGAGCGCAACCGCAACCGTATCGAGCCGGCGCTGGATCTGTGCCACCAGGCGCTGGCCGTGGATGACGATCATGCCGAAGCCCATACGCTGCGGGGCACCTGCCTGCTGCTGAAAGGGGAGATGCGGGCGGGCTTCGCGGCCTATGAATGGCGCAAGAAACTGCGCGAGTTCCGGGCGCCGGCCCCGGCCTATGCGTCACCGCCCTGGACGGGTGGCGACCCGGCGGGGCGCACCCTGCTGCTGCATGATGAACAGGGGCTGGGGGACGGCATCCAGTTTGCACGCTATGCCGCGGTGCTGGCGGCAGAGCGCGCGCGGGTGGTGGTGGAATGCGCAGCCCCGCTGCGCCGCCTGTTCCGCACATTGCCCGGCGTGGAGAGGGTGGTGGCGACGGGCGAACCCCTGCCGCCACACGATGCCCATGCGCCGCTTCTGAGCCTGCCTTATCTGCGGGGCGATGCCGGTGTGCCGGCCTTTGCCCCGTACCTGTCGGCGGAACCGGTCCTGGTGGAACAGTGGGCAGCGCGGCTGGCGGGGGGGCAGGGGGTGAGGGTGGGGCTGGTCTGGGCCGGCAATCCCGACTTCAAGGATGACCGGCGGCGGTCGCCGGGGCTGGCGGCGCTGCTGCCGCTGCTGTCGGTGCCGGGGGTGCGTTTCTTTGCGCTGCAGAAGGGCGGCGGGCGGGCCTGCCTGGACCGGCTGGCCGGGCGGCTGGGCACGACGATCACCGATCTGGGGCCGGAGATCGCGGATTTTGCCGACACGGCGGCCATCATGGCCAATCTGGACCTGATCATCAGTTCCTGCACGGCGCCGGCGCATCTGGCGGGCGCGCTGGGCCGGCCGGTCTGGACCATCCTGCCGCTGAATGCCGACTGGCGCTGGCGGGACAGCGGGCAGCAGACCGACTGGTACCCGTCCATGACCCTGTTCCGGCAGGCGCGTGCGGGCGATTGGGCGCCCGTGGTGGAGGAGGTGCGCGCGGCCCTGGTCAGGCGTGCGGCGGAACGCTGAACCCGGCCGGGGGCAGGCCGGCCCGATACCGGTCCCCCATGATGCGATAAGCGGTTTCCAGATGCCGGGTGAAGCGGGCCGTGTCGAACAAAGGCGTGGTGGACCGAACCCGTTCCAGATGCGCCTTCAGCCGCGCCAGCCGATCCGGGGCCTGGGCCAGCGACAGGGCCAGGGCCTCATAGCCGGCCCGGTCATGGGTGATCAGGTCGGGCAGGCCGACGGCGTGCAGCAGGCTGGCCGTCACCCGCGCGGCGAAGCCTTCCCCCTGGCAGGTGATGACCGGCACCCCCATCCAGAGCGCATCGGACGAGGTGGTGTGGCCGGTATAGGGGAAGCTGTCCAGGCAGAGATCAATGGCGCGGTAGCGCGCCAGATGGGCCGCCAGGGGCGCTTGTCCACTGATGATCAGCCGGGCGGGATCGATCCCTGCCGCCTGTGCCGCCGCCCGCAGGGTGGGGGAGGCCGCGCCGTGCGGGTCATGCAGATGCAGACAGGCGCCGGGCACGGCATGCAGCAAGCGCAGCCAGCAGGCGAACAGGTCGGGCGTCAGCTTGTGCGGGGCATGCAGCGCGCCGAAGACAAAACCGGCCGCCGGCCCCGCGGCCGGGTCAGGGGCGGTCGGCAGGGGACGCTGCCGGTCATTGACCTGATAACAATCGGGCAGCAGCACCAGCTGTTCGGTGTAGAAGGGCTGGTCCGTGGCCGGGGTCACGACCGGGTCGCCGATCAGATAATCCAGGGCCGGACCGCCCAAGGTGCCGGGATAGCCCAGATAGGACACCTGCACCGGCGCCAGCCGGCGCGACAGCAGGTCAAGGCGGGCGCCGGCCGTATAGCCCTTCAGGTCCACCAGGATATCAATACCCTGCGCCGCCGCCCATGTGGCGGCGTCCGCGGCGGTCAGGGTGTCAAGCCGATGGAACCCGTCCACGGCCTGACGGATACGGCGCCGCGCCGCACTGTCATCGTCGCGCCCATAGCAGCCGGCCAGAATCCGGAAATGGCGCCGGTCATGGCATTCGAACAGGCCGGTGATCAGATGGGCCGTGGCATGGTCGTGAAAATCGGCGGAGAGATAGGCGACGGTCAGAGGGCCGTCACCAATGGCAGGGCGATGCAGGGGCGATGACGGCAAGGACACGATCCGGGTGCCGAAGATGGCTTCGGCAGCCCGCCTTTGCCGGGCGGGGTCGATGCCGATCCATTGCGTCAAGAGGGGCAGCACCGTCCCGCCCTGGTCGATCCGGTCCACAATCCGCTGTCGCCGGGCGGCGTAATCCCGCCAGTCGGCGGCCTGCAGGCGGCAGGCGAAGGCTTCGCTGTCGGCCAGGTCCAGGGCGGGATCGATGTGAAAGGCCCGGTCCAGCGCCCTGGCGGCACCGGCGGGATCGCCGGCCGCACGCCGGGCCAGACCCAGGCCCCGCCAGGCCGGGGCCGAGGCCGGGTCCAGGGCCAGAACATGGCGCAGGTCCCGCACCGCCGCCAGCGGCTGGTCCAGCCGCAGCAGGGCGCGGCCGATACGCCAGCCCGCCTTGTCCGGGGCCAGCCTGGCGGCCCGGTCGAACAAGGCGGCGGCTTCACCCAGGCGACCTTGCCGTTGCCGGATCATGGCCAGGTTGCCATGGGCGTCGGCAATGGCGGGGTCGAGGGTCAGGACCGTCTGAAACAGCCCGGCCGCCGCATCGTCCCGGCCAGCAGCCAGATGCAGCACCGCCAGCAGGAACAGGCCGCCGACATTGCCGGGGTCGGCACGCAGCAGGGCAAGGCACAAACCCTCGGCCGTCGCCATACCACCCTGGCGATAGGCCGCCATGGCGGCGCGCAGCAGGTCTGTGGGGTCGGGCAGGGTCACAAGCGGCCTTTCAGAATGGTGCCCGGAGGATGCAGGGGCGGGGCGGCATTGCCAAGCCGCTTGTCAGCCCTTATGCAGGAGGAGAGGGGCCGAAGGGGGCGGGCGATGGTCGATGACCCTTTTCAACAGGAATTCGAGTCGGGGGTGCGCGCCCATGCCGGCGGCCGCCCCGACCTTGCCGCCGGGCATTTTGCCCAGGCTGTGAAACTGTTGCCCGACCATCCGGTTGCCCTGTTCAACCTGGGCATCGCGCTGGAGGATTCGGGCCAGGCAGAGGCGGCGCTGCCCGTGCTGCAAGAGGCCTGGCGGCGGCGTCCGGACCATCTTCACACGCTGTTTCGTCTGGGCAGCCTGCTGGCGGCGCGGGGGCGGCATGAGGCTGCCCTGGCGCTGCTGGGCCGGCTGCTGACCCTGCGGCCCGATTATCCGGACGCGGCGTTCCGGCTGGCCAATGTGCTGATGGCGCTGGGCCGCCACGCGGCGGCGGAGCGGACCTACCGTCTGGCACTGGTCCTGGACCCCGGCGCCGGGTCGGTGGCCAACAATCTGGGGGGCGCGCTGCGGCGGCAGGGCCGCGCAGCCGAAGCGGCGCGATGGTATGGACGTGCGGTGCGGCTGACGCCGTCGGCCCCCGAGTTCCACATGAATCTGGGCGCCTGCCTGATCATGCTGGGCGCGTGGCGGGAAGGCTGGCCGCATTTGGACTGGCGCGACCGGCAGGCGGTCTGGCTTTGGCGCCGCGCGGTGCCGGGTGTGCCGCGCTGGGACGGGTCGCCGCTGGCGGGCCGCACCATCCTGGTGCATTTCGAACAGGGGCTGGGCGATACGCTGATGTTCGTCCGTTACCTGTCGGTTTTGAAGC
>JAIXTS010000266.1 GCA_027483805.1 Azospirillum sp.
AAGGATCAGGCGGTCCTTGATGAACTGCCAGATCACGCGGGTCATTTCGTCGCCGTCGAGTTCCACGATCGGATTGACGACTTTGATCTTCGACATGGGGGCGCTCTCCCAGGGGTGATAAGGTACCGGCGGCGATCCAGCGGCCGGTCCGGCGGTGTCAATAAAGCCCATTCGCGACAGGGTCGCAACCGGGCCTGCTCGGGTAATTTTCGTTCCGAATGCGGGGCTGGCCTGCGACAAAGGCAAAGCCCATACCCTCACATGCGATCAGTTTGAACCTTATGCGCCGCCTCCTTCAGGCGGGCAAGCAGATCGACGGCTTCTTCCACACTGTCCACCACGTGGTACAGCCGGTCTTCGGCGCCGGGCAGGTTCGGCTTGCGCATGAACCCCGTCTCCGTCATGTGCTCCATCAGGTCGACCAGCGGGTTCCAGAATCCATCGGTATTGACGATCACCACAGGCTTGCCATGCAGGCGCAACTGCCGCCAGGTGATGATCTCGAACATTTCATCCAGGGTGCCGATGCCGCCGGGCAGGATGATGAAGGCATCCGACCGCTCCACCATCATCTGTTTGCGGATATGCATGCTCTCGACCACGATCAGTTCGGTCAGGCCGGTATGGTCCACCTCGTACCGCTTGATATGGTCGGGGATGATGCCCACCACCTTGGCCCCGCCCTTCAGGCCGGCATCGGCGACAATGCCCATCAGGCCGACGCGCCCGCCGCCATAGACAATGTCATAGCCATGGGTGGCCAACAGTTCGCCGGTACGCCGCGCCGCGTCCTTATAGATGTCGGCAACGAAGTCGGAGGAACCGCAATAAACACAGACTGAATGAATCGACGACATGGGTGCACACTTTCCTGCACTGAAAACCGGGCCCGCGCCCCGTGGCGCGGCTTGCAAATCGACCCCGACAACGGGCACTCTGCGCTGTGTGCGATATGGCGCGCTGTCGATCCCTTCGGCCCTACACCATCTGTTGACGGGACACAAGCGCACCCCATCTCCAAAGGTGACGTCCTTCACCGGACGGCGCCCCATGTCACCCCCGGCCCGGGCCGTCTTTGGCGCCCCTGGGCGATCTGATGGAGGATTTCGAGTGATGAAGCATCATTTCGGTGCGCTTGCCGCCGGTATCATCGCGGCGACCAGCCTGACCGGCTTCGTTGTCACCGCCCAGGCCCAGGACCCGACGGCGGTGATCGATGCCCGCAAGGCCGAACTGAAGAAGGCCGGCGGTGGCATGAAGGCCATCGGCGCTTTCCTGAAGGAAGGCACC
Source organism: Azospirillum sp. (assembly GCA_027483805.1). Lineage (GTDB taxonomy): Bacteria > Pseudomonadota > Alphaproteobacteria > Azospirillales > Azospirillaceae > Niveispirillum. The sequence continues at coordinate 1,291 of JAIXTS010000266.1, forward strand.
GGCACCGTGGCCGATGTGCAGGCCGCCGCCGCCACGATCAACGCTACGGCCAAGGCCTTCCCCGACTGGTGGCCGGCTGGCACCGCCATAGGCGTGGCCAAGAGTGACGCCAAGCCGGAAATCTGGACCAACATGGCCGATTTCAAGGCCAAGACCGCTGCGTTCCAGACCGAGGCAGCGGCGCTGGTGTCGGTCGCGGCCGGTGGCGACAAGGCGGCCATCGGTGCACAGCTGGGCAAGGTCGGTGCGACCTGCAAGGCCTGCCACGACGCCTATAAATCCTAATTGACGGGCGCCCCCCGACCGGCCGTTGGGGGGCGTCGCGCTATTCTTGGTCGGGAAATCTTCATGCGCAAGATTCTGGTCTGGGACCTGCCGACACGCCTGTTCCATTGGCTGCTCGTCATCTGTATCGCCGGTTCCTGGATTTCCGCTGAGATCAATGAATTCGATTGGCATCTGCGCTTTGGATACGCCACGCTGGGCCTGGTGCTGTTCCGCATCCTCTGGGGTCTGGTGGGCAGTGAAACAGCCCGTTTCGTCAGCTTCGTGCGGGGACCCAAGGCCATTCTTCACCATATCGCCGAACTGCGTCAGCCGGGCCGCCTGACGCCCCATGTCGGCCATAATGCCCTGGGTGCGCTGGCCGTGCTGGGATTGCTGACCGTGGTTGGGGTACAGGCCGTCAGCGGGCTGTTCACCAGCGACGGCATCCTGACCGACGGGCCGCTGGTCGACCGGGTCAGCGGGGCCACCGCGTCGCTGCTGCGCACCATCCATATGAATAATTTCAACATTCTGCTGGCGTTGGCCGGACTGCATATCGTCGCCATCCTGTCCTATGCGCTGTTGAAGCGGCTGGATCTGGTGCGGCCCATGGTGACGGGACGCGTGGCGATGCCGGGGAACATGCCCGGTCCCCGGATCGTTTCCCTTGTCCGGGCCTTGGTTGTCGCGGCACTATCGGCCACCACCATCTGGGCCCTGGTCAGCTTCGCCTGACCCGGGCCCGCCCGTCCTGGCCCCGCCGCCTAGGGACGAGAAAGGTTTTTGTCTCCGTGAACCGCAAGATCCTCATCCCCATCGCAATTCTGGCCGTGGCCGCCGTGGGTGTGGCCGCGTGGCAGTTGCAGGCCCCCGGCAGCGGTGGCGGCGCGCGGCCATCGGCCCAGGCCCCAGCCCCGAAAAAGACCAGCCTCCCGGCGTTTGACGTGGTGCGGGTGGAACCGTCGGGCACGGCGGTCATCGCCGGCCGCGCCCTGCCGGGGGCCAAGGTGAATATCCTGGATGGGGACAAGCTGCTGGGCACCACCACGGCCGATGCGCGCGGCGACTGGACCTTCCTGCCCTCCGACCCGCTGGCGCCGGGTGCGCGCGAACTGCGCCTGGAACAGGTGGGCAGCGACGGGGCCGTGACCAAGGGCGAGGCTTCCGTGGTGCTGGCCGTGCCGGAACGCGACCGCGACCTGGCCGGCCGGCGTGGTGAAGGCGATGCCCTGGCCGTGCTGTCGGGCAGCGATGGCAGCCGTGTGCTGCAGGCCCCCCGCGCCCTGTCGCAGGGCGGTGCCCCCCGCCCGGCGGGTGAGATCACCATCGACACCGTCGATTATGACCGCGGCGGTAAGGTCAGCGTGGGCGGTCAGGCCAAGCCGGGCACCGAAGTGATGCTCTATCTTCAGAACAATCTGGTCGGCCGGGCCAAGGTGGGGGCCGATGGCCGCTGGTCCATCACGCCCGACCGCATCTTTGATGATGGCCAGTACAGCCTGCGCGTCGATCAGGTCGGCCCCGACAGCAAAGTGATCAGCCGGGCCGAGGTGAATTTCGACAAGAAGCCGATCCCGGATCAGGCGCTGGCCGGCCGTGCCGTCGTGGTGGTGCCGGGCAACAATCTCTGGGCCATCGCGCGGCGCTCCTATGGCGAGGGCATCCGCTACACGGTGATCTTTGAGGCCAACCAGGCTCAGATCCGCGACCCCGACCTGATCTATCCCGGCCAGATTTTCCTGGTGCCGGACGGCAAGTAGGTCAGGCTCGGGCTTTGCTCTCGACCAGATCTATGCGTCCTTCGGCGTGCGATACACACCCAGTGCGCCCGGCCCCTGGGTGGTGGGCATGATCTCTACCCGGTTCACATTAAAATGCGGCGGCAGGGTCGCGGCCCAGGTGACCGTTTCAGCCACATCCTCGGCCGTCAGGGGGACCGTGTCGGCATAGACCTTGGCCGCCTTCTCCGCGTCGCCCTTGAAGCGCACCAGGCTGAAATCGGTCTGCACCATGCCGGGCTCGACACAGGTGACGCGCACGCCTGTACCGATCAGGTCGGCGCGCAGCGACAGGCTGAACTGGGTGACGAAGGCCTTGGACGCGCAATAGACATGGCCGCCGGGATAGGGGTAGGACCCGGCGGTGGAGCTGATATTGATGATATGGCCGCGCCCGCGCTGAACCATGCCCGGCAGGATCAGGCCGGTGATGATGGCCAACGCCTTGTCATTGGTGTCGATCATCACCTCCCAATCGTCCAGATTGGCCTTAAAGGCGGGATCGGCACCCAGCGCCAGACCGGCATTGTTGACCAGCAGGTCGATCTCGCGGAAATCGGGCGGCAGGGCGGCCAGTTCCGCCTCCACCGCCTTGCGGTCGCGCACATCGAATTTCATCAGATGCACGGGCGTGTCGATTCCCGCCAGCAGACCGTCGAACTTGGACAGATCACGGCCCGTCAGGATCAGCCTTGACCCCAGGGCGGCGAAGCGCCGGGCAAAGGCGGCCCCGAAGGCGCCGGTGGCGCCGGTGATCATCACAAGCTTGGGGGCATAGGGAACGTTGGTCATCTCGGCATCTCTCCCGTGTCTGATCACTCACGCGCGCTCGGTCTTCTTGGCCTCGACCCACAGGGCTTCCATTTCGTCCAGGCTCGACGTTTCCGGCTTCTTACCCTGGGCGGTCAGCGCCTGTTCGACAAAGCGGAAGCGGCGGTCGAACTTGTGGTTGGTGCCGCGCAGGGCGGTTTCCGGATCGATATCCATGCGTCGCGCCAGATTGACCAGCGCGAACAGCAGGTCGCCCAACTCGTCCTGCACTCGCGCCTTCTCCATCGTGGCGGCCTTGATCTCCGCCCGCAGCTCGCCGATTTCCTCCTCGATCTTGTCCAGGATTTCATCGGCGCGGGTCCAGTCAAAGCCGACGCGCGCGGCCCGCTTCTGTAATTTGACGGCGCGGGTCAGGCCGGGCAGGCCGGGCGTGATGCCGTCCAGCGCCGATGGCGGTACGCCGCTGGCCGCCGCCTTTTCGGCCCGCTCCCGCGCCTTCAGCTCTTCCCAGTGTTTCACCTGATCATCGGCGCTGTTGACCGAGACCTCGCCGAACACATGCGGATGCCGGCGGATCATCTTGTCGGCGATATGGCCCGCGATGGCGTCGAAATCGAACAGGCCGCGTTCCTTGCCCATCTGGGCATAGAACACCGTCTGGAACAGAAGGTCACCCAGCTCGTCCTTCACGGCCATCATGTCGCCCGACAGGATGGCATCCGCCACCTCATAGGCTTCCTCGATGGTGTGGGGGGCGATGGTGGCGAAATCCTGTTCCAGATCCCAGGGGCAGCCGCCCTGCGGATCGCGCAGTTTCGCCATGATGTCCAGAAGGCGGGTGGTATTGTCGGTCATCGCACCGCATCCATGATCGGGTTCGGCCGCGACCTTATCGGACAGGGCGCAGGGATGCCAGGGGGCGGCATGTCCGCCGCCGGTATTGGCCCCATGCGCCGGACGGGATCAAAGGGCGCGGACAAACCCCTGTTCCCCGCCCTCCG
>JAIXTS010000301.1 GCA_027483805.1 Azospirillum sp.
GCTCTTCGTACCGCGCATGTACAACGACGGCATGCCGGTACCACGGTCGCTGCTGCGACCGGGGGCGGTGGTGTTGCGCCGGCCCTTCCGCGAGAACGATCTTGTCCGCGCCATCCGATTGACCCTTGAAACGGCTGAATGACCGATATGGCACCCCGCTGACCGCTGAAATGATCACGATGGCTTCAGGTGCAATCGCTGGTCGGCCCATCGGTGCCAACGTGATGGCATGGGTCCTGGGCAGCGCCGTCGGGTGAAGGGCTTGTGAACCCACCCGGACAATATCCTAACCACCGAAACGTTGCCGGTTAGTTTCGTGGTCGCCATGAAGGAGACCGACCACGGCCACAATCCTATCCTTTTGTCACCGACAATGCCGGTGCGATTTGCTTTCGGATCAGGCATGATCAAGAACGGTAAAAGATAGAGTTTGATATTCTGAAATCTAAAATCAGGTCGCCAAAATGACAGAATCTTCAATTGTTTCTGCTGGTGGCCAGGAGATTGAAAATAATGGAGTTCCACTTATTGTTGATCTTGATGGGACGCTGATACGAACGGATAGTTTGATTGAGAATTTACTGACGATATTGCGAAAGGCACCTCTAAGATTATTTATTTTGTTTCGTGCTATTTTTAACGGCAAGGCGATATTCAAGTCTCGCCTTGCTGAGATCGCATCACCTGATCCGACCATTTATCCCTATAACCAAGCCGTCTTGGCATTGATCCAAGAGGCGCGGTGCCGAGGAGGGAAAGTCTTCCTGGCAACGGCGGCGAACGATCGGATTGCCTGTGATGTTCAAGGCCATCTGGGGCTGTTTGATGGTCAGTTCGCATCCACCAAGGACATCAACCTCTCCGGCAAGGCCAAAGCTGATCTGCTTGTTCAGCAGTTCGGAACCGAGGGCTACGACTATATCGGCAATCATGTCGATGATGTGCCTGTATGGGACTGTGCGCGACGGGTATACGTCGTGGACCCCAGCCGGCAGCTTCGGTGCCTCGTTGAACGGCGCTATCCCGGCCACATCGTGCTCTCGGAACGGATCAACACCCTGGCCACATATGTCAGGGCGGCAAGGGTCCATCAATGGATCAAGAACATTCTGATTTTTCTGCCTGCGTTGGCTGGCCATCTTTTTTCTGCCTCAACCCTAGGGACGCTTCTGCTTGGTTTCGCGGCCTTTTCTTTCTGCGCTTCCAGTGTGTATCTGCTGAATGACATGCTGGACCTGCGCAGTGACCGGCTTTCGAACAGTAAGCGGCACCGTCCCTTCGCGGCCGGCGCCATTCCCCTGTCCCATGGGCTGTTGCTGGTGCCAATACTGCTGGTCTTGTCACTTGGGCTCGGGTTCGCGGTGTCGGTGGATTTCCTGATGGTTCTCGTCGGCTATTATGCCTTGACCTTTGCTTACTCCTTTATCCTGAAACGGTTGGCCATGTTGGATGTCATGGCTCTTTGCTGCCTTTATGGAATCCGTATGATCGCGGGGTCGGTCGCTGCATCGGTTCCGCTGTCACACTGGTTTGCGGCTTTCGCCATGTTCTTGTTCTTCTTTTTGGCATTGATCAAGCGGGCGACTGAATTGGCGGTGCTTAAGCGGGGCGGCTCGGCTGTGGCCAGCGGCCGTGGTTATCGGGCGGATGATCTTGGCGTCATCGCAAGCATGGCGGCGGGTTCCGGATTTGTCAGCGTCCTGGTGTTGGCCCTCTATGTCAGCAGCATCGAGGGCTCAAAGCTCTATGCCCATCCAGAACGCCTTTGGGCTGCGTGCCTGGTGATGATCTATTGGGTGGGGCATCTGTTGCTCACGACCCATCGCGGAGACATGCATGAGGATCCTGTCGTGTTCGCGGTTACCGATGTGAAAAGCCTGATCTGTGGCCTGGCCATGGCCCTGATCGTTGGCTTCAGCCTATGAGCGAGAGCGGCGCCTCGGTCCGCCTTTCCGGCTGGGGCCGGTCCCGTATGGCACTTTGTCATCTGCTGCGTCCCGTGACCCGTGACGACGCCGTCAATGACGGATCTGCTACATCGTCGCTGATCGCGCGTGGTAATGGCCGTTCATACGGTGATGCCTCTCTGAACACTGCGGCGACCCTGTCTACACTGCGGCTTGACCGTTTGCTGGCTTTCGATCCCGCCGATGGCCTGCTGACGGCGGAGGCCGGGCTGCTGCTGTCCGACCTGCTGGCCCTGTTCGTGCCGCGCGGGTGGTTTCCGCCTGTGACACCGGGGACTCGGTTCGTGACGCTTGGTGGCATGCTGGCCACCGATGCGCATGGCAAGAACCATCATGTTGATGGCTCCTTTGGGGAACATGTCCGGCAGTTCGACCTGTTATGTGGGGATGGCGTGGTTCGGCGCTGCTCGCGTACCCAGAATGTCGATCTTTTCCGCGCCACCATCGGCGGTATGGGGCTGACTGGCACCGTCCTGACGGTCACATTGGCCCTGCGCCGGATTGAAACGCCGTGGATATTGCAGGAGACGGTTCGATGCCGTGACCTTGACGAAACCCTTGCTGCGTTCGAGGCCGCACGGTCTTCCCCCTATTCGGTCGCCTGGATTGATTGTCTGGCCAAGGGCGGCGGGCGCGGCAGGGCCCTCATGTATCGCGGTGAACACGCACCGGCGGCCGCTGTGCCGACCGGCACACGCGCGCCCCGTCTGGTCGCGGAGCCACCCCGGCTGCGGGTACCTGTCGACTTTCCGGGCTGGTTCCTTAACGGCCGGACGGTGCAGGCCTTCAACGCGCTTTATTACCACCATGGCCGGCCTGGAAGTGCGCTGATCGACTATCAGCGCTTCTTCTATCCGTTGGACGCGATCGGCGACTGGAACCGTTTCTATGGTCGTCGGGGTTTTATGCAGTATCAATGTGTGGTGCCGACAGCAGGGGGGCGGGGTTCGCTTTTACGATTGCTGGATCTGATCGCTGCTGGCGGCAGCGGATCGTTCCTGGCTGTCCTGAAGCAGTTCGGGGCTTGTGGTCCGCCGGGGCAAGGGGGCCTGCTGTCGTTTCCGATGGCGGGGTATACTCTGGCAGTGGATTTCCCGACGAGCGCCGCGGCCCTATCCCTTATGCGGGAAATGGACCATGTGGTCGCCGATTGCGGCGGCCGGCTTTATCTGGCCAAGGATGCACGCATGGACCCGGCGATGATGTCTGCAACATATCCTGATCTGGACCTGTTTCGTGGGATATGTCGCGCTGTCGATCCCCGCCGTCGTTACCGATCGTTGCTTTCCGAAAGGGTCGCTCTATGACCGATCCAACATTGGCGCAGACCGGCTTGGTGGTGCGGCGGGAGCCTGTCCTGATCATCGGCGCCTTGTCCGATATCGGCCGGGCGTTGGCCCGTGTCTATGGCCGTGAGGGTTATCCGCTGCTCCTGGCGGCACGGCGGGTGGAGCGCTTGACGTCGGATATTCAGGACCTGACGCTGCGCTTTGGCGTGCCGGTTGGTGCGGTGGAACTCGACATTCTGGATTTGGCGGGACAGGGGGCCTTTCTTGATGCCCTCGGCTGTTTGCCCGGCACCGTGATCTGTGTGGTCGGTTTGCTGGGTTGTCAGCCGGAAGCAGAGAAATCGTGGATTCAGACCGACCTGATCTTGCGCACCAATTATGTTGCTCCCGCCTGCCTGTTGGGAGAGATCGCCAATCGTATGCAGGCAAGAGGCAGCGGCTGTGTGATCGGGATCAGCTCGGTTGCCGGTGACCGCGGTCGGGCCTCCAACTACCTGTATGGTTCAGCAAAAGCGGGTTTCACAGCCTTCCTGTCGGGCCTGCGTAACCGGTTGAGCCGTCATGGTGTCAAGGTCATGACCATCAAACCGGGTTTTATCGACACCCGAATGACCCGTGGCATGACCCTTCCCCCATTCTTGACGGCGCAGCCAGCCGAGGTGGCGGAGGCGATCTGGAAGGCACAGGCCCATGGTCGGGATGTGGTCTACCTGCGTCCTGTCTGGCGCCTGATCATGTTGATCATTCGGCTGATCCCGGAAGTATTGTTCAAGAAGCTGGAAATTTGACGTTTCGGGGAAACATTGGCGCGGTTCCCATGCCTTCAAATAAATTCATCGCGACTCGAAAAAGAACCGTCGCATCGATCGAGACAAAATTAAGCAGAAAGCTGAACTATTCAGTCACCATGGCCATCAGATAAATCATAAATAGTGAGATTTTGAATTTAATTTTCAGGGTCTGAGGAAACTTAAATCCCCCAAGGTGGAATATTTCTATCATCGACTGGTAAGATAGTTTCAAAGTTCCTAAACCTGACCTTTTGCCATATGTCGACCGGTTATAACCGGCGTATGGTCCCATAAGACACACGGTGGCATTCGCCGTGGATTTTGATGGGGCGCAGCGTGCAGGGAACGATCGGACAGAAAAAGCTCCGCCAGCTCCTGATGGCTGGCGCCTCGCCAGCGATACTTGCTGCGCACCTGATTGTCATTCTGCCGTCACACGCCGCCGACATCACCATCAGCAGTTCGATCACCACAGGCACCGTGTGGAGCGGGACGCTAAACCCCAACAGCAATTTTACCGTCACCAACAGCGGTACCATCAACACCGCCAACGCCCATGGTGTGACCATCACCGGCACGGCCGGGTCCCAGTTGGGCACGCTGCTGAACAATGGCCGTATCACCACTACGGCGGCCAATGGACGCGCCGTGTTCATCCAGGCGGGCAGCGTGGCCGCCCTCGTCAATACCGGCACGATCAGCGCCCCCACCTATGCGCTCTGGAATGCAGGTTCCCTCGGCACCATGTCCAACAGCGGCCTGATCGACGGTCGATTGGTGAATATGAGCACGATCGGTGCCTTCACCAACACCGGCACGCTGACCTACACGTCCTTCACCTGGGACAATGAAGCGCAGATTCAAACCTTTACCAATTCCGGGCTGATCTATGGCGACCGCGCCATCTATAGCCAGGGTACCATCGGCACCCTGATCAACGCCCGGACCGGCACCATCCAGGGCACGATCAATGCCATCACCATCACCGGTGTCGGTGGCATCAATTCGATTGCCAATTCCGGGCTGATCATCGGTAACATCCTGAATTCCGGTACCATCACGCCCACCATTTCCGGCGGCACGCTGACCACCATCGGCACCTTGACGGGCACCCTGGGCAGCATTGGCACCATCACCAGCGCCAATGCCGGTCTGCTGTTCAGCGCTGGCAACTTGTATCTGAACGACAATATCAATGTCGGCACCAACACCGTCACCAATGCTGGCGCGTCGCTGAGGGTGACCAGCGCGCTCAGCATCACCGGCACGCTGATGCAGAGTGCGGGCACGATCCAAATCGAACCGAGCGCTGGCCGGTTGGTGGTCAACCGCCCTGTCAGCCTGACCGGCGGTACGGTCGTGTCAGGCCTGAACTCGATCAGCAATTACATCGCTGGCGATTACACCATCATCGCCGGTGCAGCCGGGTCCAACTATACCGGGCTCAGCCTGTCCACCAGCACGCTGACCGGGGCGTCGGCCGCGACCAGCATCAGCGGCAATAATGTAATCACCACCTTTAACAACAATTATGTTGGCGGCACGCTGGCCACCCTCAGCAATTCCGGCACCATCAGCGGTTCCAAGACAGCTACCTA
>JAIXTS010000105.1 GCA_027483805.1 Azospirillum sp.
AAACAAAACCCCCGCCGGCTGCCCGGCGGGGGTTTGCATTTCAGGCCCCGGAAAGGGCGCTGATATCAGTAACGGTAGTGATCCGGCTTGAACGGACCCTGGACCGGCACGGCGATATACTCGGCCTGCTTATCGGACAGGACGGTCAGCTTGGCACCGATCTTGTCCAGGTGCAGGCGAGCCACCTTCTCGTCCAGGTGCTTGGGCAGCACATAGACCTTGTTTTCGTACTTGGCATGGTTCTGCCACAGCTCGATCTGGGCCAGCACCTGGTTGGTGAAGCTGGCGGACATCACGAAGCTGGGGTGACCGGTGGCGCAGCCCAGGTTGACCAGACGGCCCTTGGCCAGCACGATCAGGCGCTTGCCGTCGGGGAACACCACCTCGTCAACCTGCGGCTTCACTTCGTCCCAGACATAGTTCTGCAGGGAAGCGATCTGAATCTCGCTGTCGAAATGGCCGATATTGCAGACGATGGCGCGATCCTTCATGACGCGCATATGATCCTGGGTGATCACATCCACATTACCGGTGGCGGTCACGAAAATGTCGCCGATGGGGGCGGCATCTTCCATCGTGACGACCTGATAGCCTTCCATGGCGGCCTGCAGCGCGTTGATCGGGTCGATCTCCGTCACCAGAACACGGGCCCCCTGGGTGCGCAGGCTCGCGGCGGAGCCCTTGCCCACGTCGCCATAGCCGGCGACGACGGCGACCTTGCCGGCGATCATCACGTCGGTGGCGCGCTTGATGCCGTCCACCAGCGACTCGCGGCAGCCATACAGGTTGTCGAACTTCGACTTGGTGACGCTGTCATTCACATTGATGGCAGGGACCTTCAGGGTGCCGGCCTTGACCATCTCATACAGGCGATGCACGCCGGTCGTGGTCTCTTCCGACAGGCCCTTCACCTCTGCCAGCATTTCCGGATACTTCTCGTGCATGATCTGGGTGACGTCGCCGCCATCATCCAGGATCATGTTGGGGACCCAGCCATCGGGACCGCGCAGCGTCTGCTCAATGCACCACCAGAATTCCTCTTCCGTCTCACCCTTCCAGGCGAAAACGGGGATGCCCGCGGCGGCGATCGCGGCGGCGGCCTGATCCTGGGTGGAGAAGATGTTGCAGGAGGACCAGCGCACGGTGGCGCCCAGAGCCGTCAGCGTCTCGATCAGCACAGCGGTCTGGATGGTCATGTGCAGGCAGCCGACGATGCGGGCACCAGCCAGCGGCTTGGACGCGCCATACTCGGCACGCAGGGCCATCAGGCCCGGCATCTCGGTCTCGGCAATGGTGATTTCCTTGCGGCCCCAGCCGGCCAGCGAGATGTCGGCGACCTTGTAATCGGTAAAGGCGGTCATGATGGCTCCCGGTCGCACCCGTCCGGGTGCTGATCTTGGCGTTTACGAAATGCAAAGCAGCGGCGGGCCATGATGGCCACCGTGTCTAGGCCTGGATGTATCAGGCGGAGCGGTTGCGGGCAAGCATAAAGATATCTTTATGTGTGCATCTGTTTGTTGCCGTTCCGTGTCGGCTCCGCGACACTTTGACGCCAGCCATGTGCAGGACGCGGATTGCCACCCCCGCCGCGCTGGCGGACTATCGTATGCGGTGGGACCATTTGTAGGTGGGACGACAGATGGAAATGGATGATCGGAATCAGGGCGACGGACGGCGTGTGGTAATGGCTACTGAAGGACAAACGGACGAACAGCGCCGGTTGGCCAGGCAGGCTGAACGCATCCGCGATCTGGAACGCATGATGCGCGGGGCCATGGCCTTTTCGCGCAAATCCGTGGGATAGCGGCCGGCTCAATCCCGGTTGGTCAAAAAGCCCTTGGTTACCCGCACCGCTTCGGCCAGCCCGACCTTGCGTATCTTCACCCCATCGGGGAAGGAACCCGCCAGGCGCGACGGCATCATCGGGTCCAGCAGGACAAACACACCTTGATCATCGGCGCGGCGGACCAGCCGGCCAAAGGCCTGACGCAGGCGCAGGCGGGTGATCATGTCGTCAAAGCCGCGACGGCCCGCGATCTTGTCAAAATAGTTACGCCGCGCCTTGTGCAGGATGTCCGGCCGCGGCCAGGGTACGCGGTCGAACACGATCAGGCGCAGGGAGCGGCCCGGCACATCCACCCCGTCGCGCACGGCATCGGTGCCCAGCAGGCAGGCATCCTCTTCGCCGCGGAAAATATCCACCAGGGTGGGCACATCCATACCGTCCAGATGCTGGGCCAGCAGCGGGATGCCCGCTTCTTCCAGCGGTTCGGCGATGCGTTCATGGACCGCGCGCAACCGCTGAATGGCCGTGAACAGGCCCAACCCGCCGCCGCCCGCCGCCAGGAACAGTTCGCGATAGGCCGCCGCCACCTGGCCCAGATCATCCTTGCGCACGTCATTGACCACCAGCACCCGGGTCTGGCTGGCATAATCGAACGGGCTGGGCACGGCGGCGCGCAGCGCCGTGGCAGCCATATGCACAGTGCCGGTGCGCAGATGGGCGGCCTGCCAATCCTGCTCCACATCGCCGGTGCCATCGGTCAGGGTGGCGCTGGTCAGGACCAGGCCGTGGGCGACGGTGCCAACCGTATCGGCAAAGGGGATGGTGGGGTCGATCCAATGGCGATACATGCCCAGATCGAAATCCCGTCCCTCCACCCGCTCAATGCCGAACCAGTCGACGAATTTGCGTGGAGTCTCATCCTTCAGGCTTTGCAGCATCAGCCGCCAGCCATTCACCTCGTTCTGCGCGCGACGTTTGCAGGCCCGCGCCACGCTGTCCATGCGACGGCGGGTTTCGGCTTCCAGTTCATCCGATTCCTCGTCCAGCATCTCCTTCAGCCGGTCGGCCAGTCTTTCCAGCGGCGTCGCCAGTTTCAGCAGGGCAACATCCAGTTCCAGGGCCAGATCGACCAGGCCGTCGGCCACCGGCTTGCAATCGGTCTCCAGGCTGTAGGGATTGTCCACGCCCTGGGCCCGGGCATAGACCTGTCCACGCACCCCGGCCAGGAACGCCTCCAGCGGGCCCTTCACCTCCCCGCCATGGATGCGTTGTGACCAGGCCTCTCCCGGCAGGATCTGGGCCGCCTGCTGGATTTCCTGCAACAGGTCCAGGGACACCTTGTCGCCACCGACCAGATCCTCCACTCGGCGGCGCAGGCCGCGTGCCCGGCTACGGCCCGACACCTCGGCACCCAGCAGCCAGCGACGCAGCTCCGCCGCCTCCCCCGCCGTCAGATGGCCGGCAAAGGCATTGTCGGCGGCATCAAAGACATGATGGCCCTCATCAAAAACGTATCGCGTGGGCACATAGGCATCGTCACCGCCGCCCAGCGCCGCCTGCACCATGACGAGGGCATGGTTGGCGACCACGATATCGGCCTTGCGGGCACGCCGGATCGACTTCTCGATGAAGCAGCGGGAATAGTGCGAACAGGCATTATAGACACATTCACCGCGCCGGTCGGCGAGGCCCAGAGTGCGGCCCTTGCCCAGGATATCGACCAGCCAGCCGGGGAAATCGCCCCCCGCCATGTCGCCATCACGCGTGGCCGCCGCCCAGCGGGCCATCAGACCGATGGCATTGGCATAGGCCGGCTGGGTATGGGCGATGTTGGCCGCTTCCTCCAGGTTCAGCAGGCACAGGTAATTCTCGCGCCCCTTGCGCACCACCACCCGCTTGGCCTTCACCGCCGGGTCAGGATGCAGCCGGTCCAGTTCCTTGTCGATCTGCTGCTGAAGCTGTCTTGTGTAGGTCGAAATCCAGACGGGGCCGCTGTTCTTTTCCGCCCAGACGGTGGCAGGGGCAAGGTAACCCAGCGTCTTGCCGACACCTGTTCCAGCCTCCGCCAGCACCACATTGGGCACGCCCTGTTCATCACGCGGAGTAAAGGCGCTGGAGACGGCGCTGGCATAATCGGCCTGCTGCGGGCGCGGCTCGGCTCCGACCCCGCTGCCCACCAATTCGGCCAGCCGCCAGCGCGCCTCCGCCGGCTCCACCGGGATATGACCGGGCGGGGGTTCCGGCGCTTCCGCCTGCCATTCCTTCAGAAGATTCCAGACCATCAGGCCGCGCCGTGCCCTTCCATCGCCCGGCCCGTGCGGCAGGCCCAGCGCCGCCATCACCGACGGCGCCCAGGACCATCCCGCCTGTCCCATGAACCAGGCGATCCCGGCGGCGTCCGACCGCTCCCGCGGCTGCTTGCGTTTCTCGCCCTCCGGTTCTGGCCGGTTATTCTCGGCCAGTTCGGACAGAAGTGCCTTGGCGCTGTCGATCAGGGACAGGGCCTCGGCCTCCGGGTCGGCGGGGACCGGCTGTCCCATCGTCTCCGCGAGCCCCTTGGGCGTGGGCAGGCAGAACCGGGCCGGCCTGACAAAGGCAAACAGTTCCAGAAGGTCGAACGGATCAGCCATCCGCTCCGTCTTTAACCGCCGCCCAACGGCACGGGCATGGGCCAGGATCACATTCTGGTGACGCAGCCTGTATGCCGCCTCGTCATGCGGGATCAGATCCACCTCCCCGTCGGGCGTCACCCAGGTAACGCCGCGCGCGCCCACCACAATGGCCGGCGCATCGGGCAGCAGCAGGCGCGGCGGGGCCGTGCGCAGCTTTGCTGACGCGTCTGGCGCCTTGTCGGCACCGGGCCGGCGGAAGGGAACAATCTCACTCATGGCGGCGGAGTATAGGGAAGTCCCACAGCCATGCACCAACAAAACAAGAACATCATCAATCCGTCAGCGCGGCAGCAAACGGTCCAGCGCCCCGGCCACCGCCGTCATGCCCGCAAGATTGGGGTGGTATGGCGCCATGCCGGCCGGGGCCGGATAGCCGTTCATCCACGGTTCCGAACCACAGACACTATGGTCGCGCGTCAGGTCGGACGCCTTCAGCAAAAGTGCACCTGCCTGCTTTGCGGCTGCCGCCGTCAAGTCACGGACGCGCCGGTCGATTTCACGCAGCCGGTCGGCATCATCCACGGCCAAGGGCGTGGTGGCACAGGTGCCGGACGGTGGCAGCACGGCAACATAATCAACAAAGACCAGAATGGCCTCAGGTGCGCGCTCCCGCACCTGCGCGGCGATCCGGTTCAAGGACGCGGCCAGACGCTGAAACCCCGCCTCGTCCGGCCAGGCCGGCATGCGGCACCTGTCGTCCGGCTGACCGGCAGCCCTGGCCACGCTGCGGCAGGAAACCGACATCATGTTGCCGATATACCCAACATCATTGCCACCGATGGTCACGGTAACCAGCTTGGTATCCGGGCCGATGGCAGCGACCTGGGCCGGCAACTCGTTCCAGCCGTCCAGAACCGCCCCCGTCGTGGCCCCAGAGCAGGTAACGTCCACCAAGGCCAAGGCCCGCTTGTCGGCCAGTTGATGTGCGTAGTTGCGGGTGGATCGGGTACAGCGCGCGGGCGCATCGGCGAGATAGGGCGTCAGGCCCGGCCCCGCAGCAAAGGAACTGCCCATGGCCACATAGGACGCACCGGGGGACAAGACCGCTTGCGGCCCGGCACAGGCGGACAACAGCAAAGGCAGCAGGACAAGCAAGGCAATGCGCATGGGGAGCACCGGATGGGTGAAAACGACCCCATGCTGCCAGAAGAAGATCTGGTTCCAAAGGCGGGGGAACCGGACCAACCACCCTATGAACAAGGGAGTGTCAAAGGGTCCGGTAGCCGGGCGGGAGGGGCCCCACTCCACCCCGCTTTCCAAAATGCCATCCATGGAAGACAGGGCGAAAACCGTGTTCCGCACCCGCGTTGCCGCCTAAATAATTCCTTAAAGAAACAATGTCAGCACCCCGGTATACCCGTAAAGCCGGGCATTGGAGATTTCTCCGCCGGCGGCAAATCCGGTCAGGGGGAAATTGCCCAGATGGCGATGGATCAGATCGATCTCCGCCCCCTCGCGTCCGAAAAGGCGGGCCCCACGGGCCACACAGGTGACATAGATGCCGGCCCGTGGTTCCTGCCCCGGTGACAGCCGGCGCTTCAGCGCATCCAGCATGCGGACAAGGTCGGTTTCGGCGGCCTGGGCATCACGGCGGCAGAATTGGATGGGCTGGCCATTGGCGGTCGTTTCGCCAATGGCAATCCAGCCGCGTTCCAGATCAATGGCGGTCAGGTCACGAACCAACCGGTCGCCCCGGTCATCACCCCGAACAGGCAGGCCGGCCATGATCAGGCCGCCGATACGGTGCAGATCATCGGCCAGTTCCGGCCCGATATCGGTTTTCAGGGCCGCCAGCGCCGGCGCACCATCGATCTCCATCACCACTTGGGCATCGGCCCTGGTGATGGTGCGGACGGGACCGATGGGGGTGCAGCCCTGGGTCAGGCCGGTGGCCACCGGGATACCCACATCAAACATCACCCCGGACAGGCCAGGGCCGCTGTCATGCCCGCACAGCACGGCCTGTTCCCCGCGCGATGCCGTCAACCCACCGACGATGAAGCCCCCCGTGCGACCCGCGACATCGCTCAAAAGACCAGGCAACCGCGCATGCTGCGGATCGCCATGCATCAACATCAGCAGCGGGGCATGATCCCGCAACCAGGGTTGTGCAGCATCCAACGGCGTCATCCCGTCGGCCAGGGGGCCCAGCAAGCGGGTTGCCCCCTCAGGCAACCGGCCGATCAGGACGGAAATGGCCGGGCGGTCGAACAGTTCGACGCCGGTGCCCAGCACGCCCAACCCCACGGTGCCCACCCAATCACGCACCCCGGTCACACCCCGCAACAGGGTGGCGACGCTGCCCAACTGGTCGGCAAGATGATCGGTGACATAAAGCACGCCCAAATTGGCGCCCGGTACCAGGGTCAGATTATCCAGACAGTCTTTTGCGGCCCCGGACCAGTCGCCACCGGTACCGATGGCACTGGCGAAATGGGGCGCATCGTCACGCGGGTCTTCCATCATCTGGCTCCGGCCTTGATCTTGTCCACGACCGCCATGACGGTGGGCAGGATGTTCTTCACGATTACCGCCACCCCTTCGGTCGTCGGATGCATGCCGTCCTCCTGGTTCAGCCGCGGGTCCATCGCCACCCCTTCCAGGAAGAAGGGATAAAGCGGCACACCATGCTTCTTGGCCAGTTCGGGATAGATGGCATCGAACACCCGGCCGTAATCGCTGCCCAGATTCCGGGGGGCCATCATCCCGGCCAGCAGGACCGGAACATTCCTATCCTTCAGCTTGGTCAGTATCTTGTCCAGATTTTCGCGCGTGCGGGCCGGGTCGATGCCGCGCAGCCCGTCATTGGCGCCCAGTTCCACGATCATCAGGCCGGGCTTGTCTGCCAGAATCCAATCCAGGCGGGACAAGCCGCCAGAGGTGGTTTCGCCCGAGACAGCGGTATTCGGCACCGTGACGTCATAGCCCTTGTCCCTCAGCGCTTTTTCCAGCTGGCTGGTGAAGGCCGCGTCGCGTGGCAGCTTGTAGCCGGCGGACAGGCTGTCACCCAGGACCACGATTTTCAGGGGGCCGGGTGTGACCTGGGCCATCGCGGCGGAAGGTGCCAAAAGGCACAAAAGCAGCAGGATCACATTCCCGAGTCGGTTGAAAGCCGCCCCCCAGGGGCCATATCGGTTCGGATCACCCTTGCTGCGAAGGTTTGTCATGGCGATGCCCATTGTTCCGGCCGATCCTGTTGTTCAGTTGCGCGATATCCGTCTTAAGCTGGAGAGCGAGGCGGGCAGCGTCAACATCCTGAAGGGAATTGATCTGCATGTCGGCCGTGGTGAAAAGGTAGGCGTGGTCGGTCCCAGCGGATCCGGCAAATCGTCCATGATGATGATCCTGGGCGGATTACAGCCCCCCACCTCCGGCTCCGTGCAGGTAAAGGGCCATGAACTGACCCGGATGGACGAGGATGAACTGGCCCGGTTCCGCCGGGACGAAGTGGGAATCGTGTTCCAGTCCTTCCACCTGATCCCCACGATGACGGCGCTGGAAAATGTCGCCATCCCGCTGGAATTCGCCGGCGCCCCCGACGCGTTTGACCGGGCACGCAAGGGGCTGGAGGCGGTCGGCCTGGGCCATCGCCTGACCCATTATCCAGGGCAATTGTCGGGCGGCGAGCAGCAGCGTGTGGCGCTGGCCCGCGCCTTCGCTCCGGAACCGTCGCTGCTGCTGGCCGACGAACCCACGGGCAATCTGGATGGTGATACCGGCAAACGTATCATCGAACTGATGTTCGCCATGGCCGACCGGGTTGGTACGACCATCATCCTGATCACCCATGATCCGGCCTTGGCGCGACAATGCGACCGGGTCATCCGGCTGGTCGATGGTCTGATCGTGGATGATGCGCGCGGCGACGTGCTGCGCCCGGCGGCGGTGGGTTGAGATGACGGCAACCACCCTTTCCACCGAAACCACAACCGCGCCCGTGAAGGGCAGCTGGCTGTCGCAATGGAAACTGGCCTTCACCATCGCGCGGCGGGAATTGCGCGGTGGGTTGTCCGGCTTTCGGATCTTCATCGCCTGTCTGGCCATCGGTGTCGGCGCCATCGCAACGGTGCAGTCCATCTCCAGCGGCATCGACAAGGCGATGCGCAGCGATGGCCGGGCCATCCTGGGGGGCGATGTGGCCGCCCGCATCCTGTACCGGCAGGCAACGCCCGAACAGATGGCCTTTCTTACGGCGCGCGGGGAGGTCATGACCTCCGCCGAAATGCGCGCCATGGCCCGCGACCCCAATGATGGCGGCTCCACCGCCCTGGTCGAGCTGAAATCGGTCAGCGGCAATTACCCGCTCTACGGAACCTTTGAAATCCAGGGACCGGACGGTCTGCCGCAACCAGCTGACATACAGGCGCTTCTGGCCGAACGCGACGGACGCTTTGGCACGGTGGTGGAGGATACGCTGGCCACCCGCCTGAACCTGAAACCGGGATCGAAGGTCAGTATCGGCGGCCTGGAAGTAGAGGTGCGTGGCCTGATCGGACGCGAACCGGACAAGGCCGGGTCTGGCAGTTTCTCCCTGGGGCCGCGCCTGATGCTGTCGGACGCCGCCCTGGCCCGAACGGAACTGGTCCAGCCTGGAAGCCTGATCACCTGGTCCTATCAGGTGAAGCTGAAGGACGGAATCGGCATCAAGGAATTCCGGGACCAGGCGAAGGCGGAGATCCCGGACGCGCCCTGGCGCCTGCGTGACTATCTGAACGCGGCACCGCAACTCTCCCGCTTCATTGACCGTATGACAGTGTTTTTGACCCTGGTCGGGCTGACGGCGCTGTTGGTGGGCGGGGTCGGCGTCGGCAATGCTGTACGCGCCTATATGGATTCCAAGTCGAACACCATCGCCATGCTGAAATGCGTGGGCGCATCGGGGTCGCTGATCTTTAAAACCTATCTGATCCAAATTCTGGCACTGTCCACCATCGGCATCGCCATCGGTCTGGTTGTAGGCACGGCCGGCCCGCTGGCCGCCGGACAGGCGCTCGCGGAGGTGCTGCCCATTACGGCCCGTATAGGGGTCTATCCGCAGGCTCTGGCCATCGCCGCCGGTTTCGGCTTCCTGACGGCCCTGGCTTTCTCCCTCTGGCCCCTGGGCCATGCGCGGGAGGTGCCGGCCATCGCCCTGTTCAGGGAAGTGGTACAGAAGACCAAGGGGACGCCGCGGCTGCCCTATCTTCTGGGCATCGCCGCATCGGCCCTGGCCTTGGGCACACTGGCCGTGGCGACGGCGGACGAAAAGGGCTTTGCCATTGCCTTTGTCATCGGTGCCGTTGCGGTGCTGGGCCTGTTCTGGTTGGCCGGCCTTGGCGTGACCCGGGCAGCCAAGGGTCTGGGGCGTCCGCGTCGGCCGGTCCTGCGGCTTGCCCTGGCCAATATCCATCGGCCCGGGAACCCGACCAGTGCCGTTGTCCTGTCCTTGGGCCTGGGTCTGACGGTTCTGGTCGCCATCGCCCTGATCGAAGGGAATTTCCAGAAAGAGGTTTCCGATCGTCTGCCCACCAATGCACCGGCCTTCTTCTTTGTCGATATCCAGCCTGATCAGGTAGAGGATTTCCAGAAGACCGTTCTGGCCGTGCCGGGAACGAGCGACCTCAAGCTTGTGCCAAATCTGCGCGCCCGAATCGTCGCCATCAATGGGATCGAAGCGGAGAAGGCCCTGAAAACCAAGGAATATTCCTGGGTCCTGAATGGTGACCGCGGCATCACCTGGCAGGCGCAGGCCCCCGACAGCGACAAGGTCCTGGCGGGGCAATGGTGGCCCGCGGATTACCAGGGCCCGCCCAAGCTGGCGATTTCAAAGGAGATCGCGGAAAGCTTCGGCATCGGGCCGGGTGCCACCATGACTGTCAATGTGCTGGGTCGCGATATCGAGGGTGAAGTGGCCGTGGTCCGTGAACTGGATTGGGACACGATCACCATCAATTTTACGCTGGTCTTCTCTCCTGGCGTGCTGGAATCGGCGCCGCAGACCTATCTGGCCACGGTGCGCGCGCCGGAGGCGGCGGAACCGGCGGTGCAACGCAATGTGGCGGTCCAGTTCAGCAATATCAGCGCCGTCCGGGTCAAGGATGCGTTGGACACGGTGTCGGAAATCCTGGTGAATGTCGGGATGGCGGTCCGCCTGACGGCGGCGGTTACGCTGCTGGCCGGCACGCTGGTCCTGGCCGGGGCCGTGGCCGCAGGCCATCGCCGTCGTGTGTATGATGCGGTGGTGCTGAAGGTGCTGGGCGCCACACGGACCACGGTCCTGCGCGCCTTCCTGCTGGAATATGGCCTGTTGGGTCTTATCACCGCGGGCGTCGCCGGAATTCTGGGAACCATCGTCGCTTGGATCGTGATCACCGAAGTGATGGATTTTGGCTTCATCTTTATGCCTTGGGCCGTAATCAGTACGGCCTTGATTTGTACCGTCATCACCCTGACCTTGGGCTTCATTGGCACCTGGCGCGCCCTGGGTCAGCCAGCGGCCCCTGTCCTTAGGATTGATTGACGACAACTGCCCCTGTCTGTTGTAGATATGTAAAGGTTGGGTTCCCACGCGTGATAGGCGTGGGAACCACCCGCATACCGGATGGGGCAGCAATGCAGGTGGCAACGATGGAACCCGTGACGATGGCCGACGGTGCCGGCCCGGTCCCGGATGAAGAGTTGAACGCCAAGTTGATCGCCTGCTGGCAGGCGGCGCTGAACACAGACGATCCCGATGAGAGCCAGCGCTGGGTGGACATGGCCGAATGGCTGGCCCATCGCGGGGATCAGCCGGCACCGGCCAGCACAGGCCGACGACCAGCCACCGAACGCCGCCGTTTCCCGCGCGTCCCGGTACGCAGTACCGCCCTTCTGGCCCTGGGGGATAGGGTCATCCGCGGGGAAACCATCAACCTGTCACGCACCGGTGCCTGTTTTGCCTGCACCGGACCTGAAGGTGTGGAGGTGGGCGCTGTCGGCGTCTTCTCCGTGCGTGGCTGGGTCGAAGACCGCGCGGCGCTG
>JAIXTS010000284.1 GCA_027483805.1 Azospirillum sp.
GACACCCGCGTCAAGATCGGCTAAAAGACAGATCCAGTCAGGGAGTGCCAGATGGCTCACGCCCCACAGTCCAATTTCGAGAACCCGGTGGTGAACTGGATCGACCAGCGCCTGCCGATTTTCACCATGATGAACAAGGAGTACGGGTCCTTCCCGACTCCGCGTAACTTCAATTATTTCTGGAACTTCGGCGCCCTCGCCATGGTCGTGCTGATGACGATGATCGTCTCCGGCATTGTCCTGGCGATGCACTATACCAACAACACGTTGCTGGCCTTCGACAGTGTCGAGCGCATCATGCGCGACGTGAACTGGGGCTGGATGATCCGTTACATCCATGCCAACGGCGCCTCGATGTTCTTCATCGTCGTCTACATCCATATCTTCCGCGGCATCTATTACGGTTCCTACAAGGCCCCGCGCGAACTGCTGTGGATCTTCGGCGTCGTCATTCTGCTGCTGATGATGGGCACCGCCTTCATGGGCTATGTGCTGCCCTGGGGTCAGATGTCCTTCTGGGGCGCCACGGTGATCACCAACCTGTTCTCGGCCATCCCGGTGGTGGGTGAGAGCATCGTGACCCTGCTGTGGGGTGGCTTCTCGGTCGACAACCCGACCCTGAACCGCTTCTTCGCGCTGCACTATCTGCTGCCGTTCGTGCTGCTGGCCGTCGTGGTCCTGCACGTGGCCGCCCTGCACATCACCGGTTCGAACAACCCGCTGGGGATCGAGCCGAAGGGTCCGCAGGATACGCTGCCGTTCCACCCCTACTACACGACCAAGGACATTTTCGGCGCGACGATCTTCCTGATCATCTTCGCCGGCTTCGTGTTCTTTGCTCCGAACTACCTGGGTCACCCGGATAACTATATCCCGGCCGACCCGCTGGTGACGCCGGCGCACATCGTTCCGGAATGGTACTTCCTGCCCTTCTACGCGATCCTGCGCTCCATCACCTTCGCCATCAGCCTGCCGTTTACGGACGTTGTGCTGATCCCGGCAAAGCTGGGCGGCGTTCTGGCCATGTTCGGCTCCATCGCGATCCTGTTTGTCCTGCCCTGGCTGGACAGCTCGCCGGTCCGTTCGTCCCGGTTCCGCCCCATCTTCAAGTGGTGGGTGCTGCTCTGCCTGGTGCCGGCCTTCTTCATGTTGGGTTATGCCGGCGGCAAGCCCGCTGAACAGCCCTACGTGCTGATCGGCCAGTTGGGCACGGTGATGTATTTCGCCTTCTTCCTGCTCCTGCCGATCATCGGCCGGATCGAGAAGCCGCTGCCGCTGCCGGCCAGCATCGCCAATCCGGTTCTCGGCGGCAACGCCGCCACCGCCAAGTGATGGAGAAGGCCTGATGCGTCGTCTTCGTACCCTTATCGCCGCAGGCGCCATGACCATTGCTGGCCTGACCAGCACGGCCCTGGCCGCCGGCAACGCCCCGGTTCCGCCGGCCCAGACCTGGGCCCATGGCGGGGTGAACAGCTTCCTGTCCTTCTTCAAGGGCTATGATTACGCTTCCGTGCAGCGTGGCTTCCAGGTCTACAAGGAAGTCTGTTCGTCCTGCCATGCGATGCACCTGCTGTCGTACCGCAATCTGCATGACGTCGGGTTCACCGAGGCGGAAGTGAAGGCCATTGCCGCTGCGCAGGAAATCACTGCCGGCCCCAATGACCAGGGCGAGATGTTCACCCGGCCCGGCCTGCCGGCCGACCGGTTCAAGAACCCGTTCCCCAACGCCCAGGCTGCGGCGGCCGCCAATGGTGGCAAGGCACCGCCGGACCTGTCCTTGATCGTGAAGGCGCGCGCCCATCACGAGGATTACATCTACGCACTGCTGACCGGGTATGCCGACGCGCCTGCGGGCGTCGAACTGCCGCCGGGTGGTAACTACAACAAGTACTTCCCCGGCAACGCCATCGCCATGGCGCAGCCGATCTACCCCGATGGTGTCACCTACACCGACGGCACCAAGGCCACGATTGAGCAACAGGCCCATGACGTCACGTCCTTCCTGGCCTGGGCCGCTGAGCCCAAGCTGGAAGAGCGCCGCCGCGTCGGCCTGATGGTCATGCTGTTCCTGGTGTTCTTCGCCGGCATCATGTACGCCGCGAAGCGTCGCCTGTGGTCGGAAGTCCACTGAGCGGACAGCAGGTTACGGTAGAATGAAAGAGGGCCGCACTGGCAACGGTGCGGCCCTTTTTTATCATGAGCCATGGATCATGGCTCATGATGTAAGCGTTTTCCCTCAGACGCCGGGCGCTGCCTCCGGCAGCTTGGCTCGCGCGGGCACGTGCCCGCGGGCCAGCGGTCGCTGGCCTCCAAGGGTCATGCTCCATGCCCCTTGGTATCAGATCAACACGAGTACCGATGCCATGAACGAAACCGACCTGCTTTCCCGCCTGCTTTACCGTGACGGCCTGATGCTGGTGCTGGACAAGCCGGCCGGTATCGCCGTGCATGCGGGGCCGGATACGGCCAAGGGCAAGGGCGACAATCTGGAGCGGCATTTCGATGCGCTGCGCTTTGGCTTTCCAAAGGCGCCGTCGCTGGCCCACCGGCTGGATCGCGACACCTCGGGCTGCCTGATCCTGGGCCGGCATCCCAAGGCTTTGCGCCGGCTGGGCATCCTGTTTCAGGAAGGCAAGGTGGCCAAGACCTACTGGGCCATCGTCCTGGGCCAGCCCACCGACAATACCGGCAAGATCGATGCCGGCCTGACCAAGGTCAGCGATGCGCGGCGCGGCTGGCGCATGGTGATCGACAAGGAGAATGGACAGGCCTCCGTCACCCTCTGGCGCGTGCGCGGGCGCGGTGAATTGCCGGGTATCGGCCCTGTTGCCTTCATGGAGTTGAACCCCAAGACGGGCCGCACCCACCAGATCCGCGTGCATATGCAGCATCTGGGGCATCCGCTGCTGGGCGACCCGATCTACCTGCCCGTCGGGGCACCGGGGCGCGTGGGTGATGCTTTACACCTGCATTCCCGCGCCGTCACGGTCCCGATCCAGGCAACCAAGCCGCCCGTGACCGTCACCGCCCCCGTACCGCCCCACATGCGCACAGCCCTGTCCGCCTGTGGCTGGGACGGGGTGGAAGGCGAGCCGGTATCCATCGGCGGCTGACGGCCAGCAAAAAAAGGGGGCACCCGGATCACCGGGAGCCCCCCTTCCAACCAACCGCCTGTTATGTTCAGGCGCTGGTATTCACATGCGCGCCGACATCGCCCTTGGCGACCCCGACAATGGCTTCGCGCAGCAGGCGGCCATGGATGGTGTAGCCGGCCTGCAGAACCTGGACGACGGTGCCGGCGGGTTTACCGGTGTTTTCAATCTCCATCATGATCTGATGGAAATTGGGGTCGGCCGGGGCGCCCAGCGCTTCCACCTTGGCGATGCCTGCACGGTCGAACGCGGCCAGCAGCTGGCGCTCGGTGGCTTCCACACCGACCAGCAGATTGCCGACGGCCTGATTCTCGGCGCGCACATCGTCGCCCACGGCGTCAACGGCGCGGCGCAGATTGTCGGCCACGGCCAGCAGCTCCTTGGCGAACTTGGCCACAGCATATTTGGCGGTATCGTCGCGCTCACGCTCGGCCCGGCGGCGGACATTCTCCGTCTCGGCCAGGGTGCGCAGCAGTTGGTCCTTCAGGGACGCGACCTCCGCCTCCAACTGGGCGACTCGGGGCCCCTCGGCACCGGCCTCTGTCGTGCCGGCCTGGGGGGCGGCCTCGGCGTTGGGGTCGCTTTCGTGGGTGTTGATCGTGTCGGTCATTGCGGAACTTGCCCTTGGGATCATACAGGGGATGGAAATGGCCCTCTGGTTTAGGCGGGATTGCCCCGCCTGTCGAGATGCCGCATCCCAGAAATAGGGTGCCTGCCCCCCTTATCGCAAGGGTGGGTCACCCCATCAACCTGCCGATCAGCTTTGCTGTATAGTCCACCATCGGAATGATGCGGGCATAATTGATGCGGGTGGGGCCGATAACGCCGATGGCGCCCACAATCTGTTCCTTGGTGTTGGCATAGGGGCTGACGATCATGGAACAGCCGGCATGGGAGAACAGATCATTCTCCGCCCCGATAAAGATCTGCACCCCTTCCGCCTTGCCCGTGGCGTCCAGCATGCGCAGCATCTGCTCTCGCGTTTCCAGCGCCTCGAACAGGGTGCGGATACGCTCCAGGTCAGAAATGGCGGTGACATCCTCCAGCAGCTTGGCCTGACCGCGCACGATCAGGTAACCCTGGCTGCCCCGCGCCCCGGACCAGGTGGCCAATCCCGTCTGCACCACCTTCTGCGTCAGGCTGTCCAGCTGTGTGCGTTGATCTTCCAGTTCCTTCTGGATGAAGGCGCGCGCTTCGGCCAGGGTGCGGCCCACGACACGGGCGTTCAGATAGTTGCTGGCCATCTGCAGGGCCGATGGCGGCAGCCCGGTGGGCACCTCCACCACCCGGTTCTCGACCAGCCCATCCTCGGTCACCAGCACCACCAGCGCGCGGCCCGGCGACAGGCTGACAAACTCGATATGTTTCAGGGGCCGATCCGTCTTGGGCGCCAGCACCAGCCCCGCACAGGATGACAGACCTGACAGCAGGTTGGTGGCTTCTTCCAGCACCTCCGGCACCGACCGGCCGCGCGCCGAACAGGTGGCTTCGATATCCTCCCGCTCCCGTTCGGTCAGGTCGCCGACCTCCAGCAACCCGTTCACGAACATGCGCAGGCCGGCATCGGTCGGGATACGCCCGGCCGAGGTGTGCGGGGCGATCAGCAGGCCCAGCTCTTCCAGATCCGCCATGACATTGCGGATGGTGGCGGGCGACAGGGTAGCCGTCAGCCGCCGCGACAGGGTGCGCGACCCTACCGGCTCCCCCGTCTGCACATAGGCTTCAACGATATGGCGGAAAATCTCCCGCGACCGCTGGTTCAGCTCACTGATCATGCCTTCGCACCGGTCCCTTGCCGTTGCCTTCATCCAGAAGAGTAGTGGGAGGCATCGGCCAAATCAATGGAGCGGCAGCCATGCCATGGCTGGACGCGGGCGCGCCTGCATTGCTATGACGATGACCGGACACCCAAGGATAATGGAAGACATCATGACCCGCCCCTCCGGCCGTCTGGCCGATCAGCTTCGCCCC
>JAIXTS010000120.1 GCA_027483805.1 Azospirillum sp.
AACTGCATGCCGCCGGCGGCGTGGAAATGGTTCACATCGGCCACGCCATTGGGATAGACGCGGGCCAGCAGCGGCACCGACGAGGACAGGTCGCTGAAATCCTGCCAGTCGATCTGGATACCGGCGGCAGCGGCCATGGCGACCAGATGGATG
Organism: Azospirillum sp.; assembly: GCA_027483805.1. Classification (GTDB taxonomy): domain Bacteria; phylum Pseudomonadota; class Alphaproteobacteria; order Azospirillales; family Azospirillaceae; genus Niveispirillum. The sequence goes on from JAIXTS010000120.1 coordinate 154, forward strand.
GCATGGTTGGTCGACCCGCCGGTGGCCATCAGGCCGATAATGCCATTCACAATGGCCTTTTCATCGATCACGTCGCAGATGGGCGTGTATTCATCACCCAGCGCCGTGATCTTGGCGACACGTTCGGCCGCCGCCACGGTCAGGGCATCGCGCAGCGGCGTGTTGGGATTGATGAAGCTGGCGCCCGGCAGATGCAGGCCCATGATCTCCATCAGCATCTGATTGGAATTGGCCGTACCATAGAAGGTGCAAGTGCCCGGCCCGTGATAGCTTTGCGACTCCGCCTCCAGCAGCGCGTCGCGGCCCAGCTTGCCCTCCGCATACAATTGCCGGACCTTGGCCTTTTCCGGGTTGGACAGGCCGGATGTCATCGGGCCGGCCGGCACGAACACGGCCGGCAGATGGCCGAAGGACAAGGCGCCGATGAACAGGCCCGGCACGATCTTGTCGCACACACCCAGATAGATGCCCGCGTCGAACATGTTGTGCGAGAGCGCGATGGCCGTTGCCATGGCGATGACATCGCGGGAGAACAGCGACAATTCCATGCCGGGCTGACCCTGGGTCACGCCATCGCACATGGCGGGCACGCCGCCCGCGAACTGCGCCACGGCGCCGGCCTTGCGCACGGCATCCTTGATCAGGGCCGGATAGCGTTCCAGCGGCTGATGCGCCGACAGCATGTCATTATAGGCCGAGACGATGGCGATGTTCGGCTCGGTACCCGATTTCAGCTTGGCCTTGTCGTCAGGGCCACAGGCCGCAAAACCATGGGCCAGGTTGCCACAGGCCAGCGTACCGCGCTTAGGCCCTTTGCCGGCGGCGGCGCGGGTCTGCTCCAGATATTTGGACCGGGTCGCCACACTGCGGGCGATGATCCGGTCGGTGACGCGGCGGATAGCGTCCTGTGTCATCTTGAACTTCCTCCTTCAGGGGCGCCCGGCGCAGGCCAGGGGGTTACGGCGCCCACCAGATGGAAACGGGGACCTGGGTCTGGTGCAGCACGGAACGCACGGGGGCGGCCTCAACCGGCCCCGGCTGTAACGCCGCATCCAGAACGGCCTTCTTCTTGTCACCGGTGATCAGCAGGGCCACGGCGCGGGCGCGCAGCAGTTCCGGCAAGGTCAGGGTGATACGGGCCGGTACGCCCCCGGTGGGGGTAACGGCGGCAACCGCCAGACCCAGCGACCCGCTCAACGCCTCTGCCAGACCCGTGGCACCGGGGAAAAAACTGGCCGTGTGGCTGTCCTCCCCCATGCCCAGCAGGACAAGATCATAGGGGCGCGGCATGGTGGCCAGACGGCTGCTGGTGCGGGCCAGACCGTCGGCGGGGGTGGCCCCCACACTTTTCAGGCCGACCACGGTCGCACCATTGGCAACAGCGCTGGTGAGCGTCCGGCGGACCATCGCCTCATTGCTGGCGGGATCGTCCAGATCGACCCAGCGTTCATCCGACAGGGTCAGATAGACCTTGTCCCAGGGCAGGTCGTAAGTATCCAGCCGCGCGAACAGGTCGGCGGGGGTCGTGCCACCCGACAGGACCAGCGAGGCGCGGCCAGACGTGGCCACCGCATCGCGGATCAGGCCCGCGATATGGTCGGCGAAGGCGGTGACGAGCGATGCCTTGTCGGCATGGGCATTAATAGTCGGCATCGTTCCACCGCCGATCATCGCGGGCCAGCAGCAGGGCCGCCGACAGGGGCCCCCAGCTTCCGGCGGGATAGGGTTCCGCCGGCTGGTCGGTATCCTTCCAGCCGCGCTGAATGGTGTCGATCCAGGCCCAGGCGGCATCCACCTCGTCCCGGCGCATGAACAAGGATGGGTTGCCACGCACCGTGTCCATCAGCAGACGTTCATAGGCGTCCGGGTACCGGTCCTTGAACGTCTCCGCATAGGACAGGTTGAGGGGCACCGAGCGCAGGCGCAGGCCGCCGGGGCCGGGCACCTTGGTCATGATCGACAGGTTCACCCCTTCATCCGGCTGCAACCGGATGACCAGACGGTTGGCCGTCAGCTCACCCGCGCCGCGCCCGAACACATTGTGCGGCGTGGCCTTGAACTGGATCACAATCTCCGAATAGCGGGTGGGCATGCGCTTGCCCGTGCGCAGGTAGAAGGGAACCCCGCCCCAGCGCCAATTATCCACCTCCGCCTTGATGGCGACGAAGGTTTCATTGTTGGAGGCAGCCCCCAGTTCGTCCGCGTAACCGGGGACCGTCTTGCCCTCGATCGCGCCCTGGCGATACTGGCCGCGCACGGTTTTGGCCTTCACCTCCTGCGCCGTGATGGGGCGGAGCGCGCGCAGCACCTTGATCTTTTCGTTGCGGATCATGTCCTCCGTCAGGGATGACGGCGGTTCCATGGCAACGAGGCAAAGCAGCTGCAGGAAATGGTTCTGCACCATGTCGCGCAGGGCGCCGGCCTTGTCGTAATAATCGGCGCGGCCTTCGACACCGACCTTTTCAGCCACGGTGATCTGCACATGGTCGATATAGTTGGCGGACCAGAGCGGCTCGAACAGGGCGTTGCCGAAGCGCAGCACCATCAGGTTCTGCACCGATTCCTTGCCCAGGTAATGGTCGATGCGGAAGATCTGGTCTTCCTTAAAGATGGCGCCCACCTCGTTATTGACCGTGTTGGCCGAGGCCTGATCCTTGCCGATGGGCTTTTCCAGGACGACGCGCGTCTTGGGGCAGATCAGGTCCGCCTCTTTGATGTTGCGGCAGATGGCGCCGAACAGGGCCGGCGAGGTCGCCAGATAGAAGACGCGGGCCTTGTCGCCTCCATCCTTCAACGCGTCCACCAGCAGCGGCCAGTTGCCGGCCGGCCTGGTCGCGTCCAGGGGCACATAGGCAATACGGCCCAGGAAACGGGACAGTACGCCCTGGTCGATATCCTCGGCCGGAATGAACTGTTCCAGGGCCTTGGTGATCTGGGCGCGGAAAGCGTCGGTATTCTGATCAGTGCGGGAGACGCCGATGATGCGGCTGTCATCGGTCAACTGATGGTCACGCTCCCGGTAATAGAGCGCCGGCATCAGCTTGCGCAGGGCCAGATCGCCCGTGCCGCCGAACACCACATAGTCGAAGGGATTCACCTGCATCACATCAGCCATGGCACCCGGCCCGTCCGTCCCTTGATTTCCGGCCGTATGCCGGCCGAGGCGACGCGCGGTCCGCGCCGTCTTCTGGGATGAATGTAGCAGAATTACCGAAGGGGGCAAGCGGCGACTACGTAGCCTGACTGCATTTCCGGCATTCATGCGCATGTTTGTGACCGGCATGCTGCGCTGCGGCGTAACTTTACTACGCCTTTTGCCCTGGAGAAGGCATTTCGGGAGCGGAACGGGCCAAGGTCTGCGGGCAGGGGTGCCCCGCTGTTACCGCCTGTATGGCGGCCTTGCCAAATCGGGCTGGATTTCGTGTAATTCCCTTACACGGCCCTGCCGGCCGACATGGGATGTTTGGGAGTGCCCGACGTGCTTGAACGTATCCGCGGCATGCAGTCCGGTCTGCGCCGATCCGAACAGAAGATTGCCGAAGTGGTGCTGAAACGCCCGCATTCGGTGGTCAACGCCTCTGTCGCGGAGGTGGCGCGCGAGGCGCAGGTCAGCCAGCCGACGGTGGTGCGCTTCTGCCGGTCCATCGGCTGTGCGGGTTTTCAGGATTTCAAGCTGCGTCTGGCCCAGGATCTGGCCACCGGCACGCCCTATGTGCATGAGGAGGTGCGGCCCGATGATCCCGTGGTGGATGTGGCCGCCAAGGTGCTGAACCGGTCCATCGCGTCGCTGACCCGCGTGCGCAACCATACGAACCCGGAAGCGCTGGAAGAGGCGGTGCGTATCCTGGCGGAAGCGCAGCGCATGGAATTCTATGGTTTCGGCGCCTCGGGCGTGGTGGCCATGGATGCACAGAACAAGTTTTTCCGCCTGGGCATCCCCTGCGTTGCCTATACGGACTTCCATGTGCAGGCCATGTCGGCCACCCTGCTGGGCCCGAACGCGGCCGCCCTGGTTATTTCCCACACGGGCCGCACGCGGGAATTGCTGCGGTCGGTCGATCTGGCGCTGGACAGCGGGGCCAAGGTGGTGGCGCTGACATCGGGCGGCTCACCCCTGGCGGAGAAGGCCACCGTATCGCTGCTGGTCGATGTGGTGGAGGATACAAGCATGTATACGCCGATGGTCAGCCGGCTGGCGCATCTGGCCATGCTGGATGTGCTGCAGGTGGCCGTTGCATTGCGCCGTGGCGTCAACCTGGCGGAAAGCCTGGCCCGGTCGAAACGGCCGATCCGGGAACGGCGGTTGGGGCAGCGCGGGTAAATACCATTTTGATCGCCGTCTTGATTACCTCAATCTAACGTAGCTCAGGTCGAGCGCAGCGCGCGAGCCCTGACAAGCGACAGTGCCCCTGAATGTCAGGGCTTGGGACAGGGTCCTTCGACCTGACCTACAGCTTCGGTCTTCACTCCAACCCAGGTCCACCATGCCCCATAGCCTGTCCGAAGCCGAGATTGCTGCCATCACTCAGGCGACGCATGGTGACGTCTTTGCGATCCTGGGGCCGCATCCGCTGCATGATGGATCGGGGCGGGTGGAATTGCGGGTGTTCCGGCCGGATGCCGACCGGGTGACAGTGATCGGCCCGGACGGGGCCGAGCGGCTGGACCTGCCACGCCTGCATGATGACGGGTTCTTTGCCGGCACCTTGACGGCGGAACAACTGGCCGGTTACCGGCTGCGCCTGTCGCGCGGCAATGATCGCTGGGAGATCGAGGACCCGTACCGATTCCCGCCCATCCTGGGGGAAATGGACCAGTATCTGCTGGGTGAGGGGCGGCACTGGCGGTCCTATGAAAAGCTGGGCGCGCATCTGGATGTGGTCGAGGGGGTGGCCGGGGTGCGTTTCGCCGTCTGGGCCCCCAATGCGCGGCGCGTGTCGGTGGTGGCGGACTTTAATGGCTGGGACGGGCGTATCCATGTCATGCGCCTGCGCCTGGGGGCCGGCATCTGGGAGATTTTTGTCCCCGGCGTCAGCGAGGGCGCGCATTACAAGTATGAGATGCTGGATGCCGGTGGCTATCTCCTGCCGCTGAAGGCCGATCCGCATGCGCTGGCGGCGGAGTTCCGACCCGCCACCGCCTCCATCGTGTCCCGCATCGACCATCATGCCTGGCAGGATCAGGACTGGCTGGCCCGGCGCGCGGCGCGCAATGCGCGCTCGGCACCGATTTCCATCTATGAGGTGCATCCCGGTTCCTGGCGCCGGCCCGGCCAAGGCGGGTACCTCAACTGGCGCGATCTGGCGGGCCAGCTGGTGCCTTACGTGAAGGAGATGGGCTTCACCCATATTGAGGTGATGCCGGTGCATGAACATCCGTTCGACGGCTCCTGGGGCTATCAGGCTCTGGGCCTGTTCGCGCCGACCTCCCGCTTCGGCACGCCCGCGGATTTCCAGGCCTTTGTCGATGCCTGCCATCAGGCCGATATCGGGCTGATCATCGACTGGGTGCCCGGCCATTTCCCGACCGACGCCCATGGTCTGTATAAATTTGACGGTTCGCATCTCTATGAACATGCCGATCCGCGCCAGGGCTATCACCCTGACTGGAACACGGCCATCTATAATTTCGGCCGCAACGAGGTGACGAATTTCCTCATCTCCAACGCCCTGTTCTGGCTGCGCCACTATCACATTGACGGGCTGCGCGTGGATGCGGTCGCCTCGATGCTGTACCTGGATTACAGCCGCAAGGAGGGCGAATGGATCCCCAACCGCCATGGCGGGCGGGAAAATCTGGAAGCCATCGATTTCATGCGCCGCATGAACGCGCTGGTCTATGGGAGTGAGGAAGGGCAGGGCGGCGGGGCCATCACCATCGCCGAGGAATCGACCGCCTGGCCCGGCGTGTCACAGCCGGCCCATGCCGGGGGCCTGGGCTTTGGCTATAAATGGAACATGGGCTGGATGCATGACACGCTGAAATATATGCAGCGTGATCCGATCCATCGGCGCCACCACCATCATGACCTGACCTTCGGGCTGCTCTACGCTTTTTCCGAAAATTTCATCCTGCCGCTCAGTCATGATGAGGTGGTGCATGGCAAGGGCTCGCTGCTGGCCCGCATGCCGGGCGATGACTGGCAGAAATTTGCCAATCTGCGCGCCTATTTCAGCTTCATGTGGACCCATCCGGGCAAGAAGCTGCTGTTCATGGGCGGGGAATTCGCCCAAGGGCGGGAATGGAACCATGATGGGCAGCTGGACTGGCATCTGCTGGACGATCATGGCAGCGGCCATTGGCACCGGGGCATCCGCGACCTGGTGCGCGACCTGAACCATCTCTACCGCGCTACCCCGGCCCTGCATGAGCGCGACTGTGAGGCGGACGGTTTCCGCTGGATCAAGGGCGGGGCGGCGGACGAAAGTGTGCTGGCCTATAGCCGCCATGGCCTGGCCGAGGGGGCGGCCGCTGTCACCTTGGTGAATTTCACGCCTGTGCCGCGCCAGAGCTACCGTGTCGGTGTGCCCTTCGGTGGCACCTGGCGGGAGGCCCTGAACAGCGACGCCGCCGCCTATGCCGGCAGCGGCATCACCAACCCGGAGCCGATGTTGGCCGACGCGCTTGCCTGGGACGGGCAGCCCTTCAGCGTGGAGATCGCCCTGCCGCCGCTGGCGGGTCTGGTGCTGCTGCCGGCTTGACCAAGGCCCCCCATCGCGGTTATGCAAGCCGGGCTCTGGCGGAGCCGACGGGTGCCACGCACCCCGCAAACTAAGTGCCCCGGATCGGGTCGGGAACCCGTCATGGGAGCACTGACTTGATCGACCGCAGCCGCCAGATCGCCCTTTTCGACCGCTATGACCAGCCGGCCGTGAATATCGCAGCGGTCGCCGATTGCCCGGATTTTGTGACGCCGGCCAAGGATGCCGGCATCCCGCCCTTTGCCCGCATGCTGCATGCCGTTGGGCGGGCCAGCCTGGATATCCCGCATATGCGGCTGCGCCTGCTGGAAAAGCGGGTCAGCGAGGTGAAGAACCTCTCCATGTCCTACACGGTGATCGGGCGGGATCAGAACCTGAACTTTTCCACCATCCCGTTTGTCCCGGATTTCCAGGCCTTTCTGGCCGCCTATCTGGCTGACCGGGAGATTGCCCGCAATGCCCTGGAACTGCGGCTGACGCCGCTGAGCGATCGGGATTATATCTTCACGACCTGCCTGCCCTGGCTGCGTTTCACGTCGATCCAGCACCCGATGGCGCGGTTCGGCGATTGTTCGATCCCCAATATCGCCATCGGCAAGTTTGCCCAGGCCAATGGCCGCGTGGATTTCCCCGTCGCGGTCCAGGCCCATCATGGCCTGATCGACGGGCTGCATATCGCCCAGTTCATTGCCCGGCTGGAGGAAGTGCTGGCCGAGGCTGTCAACGACCCGACCCGATAAGGGTGATCAGCCCGAACGGTAACGTTGGGGCCGTTTATCACCCGACTCAATTGAGGTTGGGCGCAATCCATAAGAGGATGTTCAGCATGAAGGACCGCCCCAACCGCCAGGGATTCGCGACCCGCGCCATCCATGCCGGCCAACAACCAGACCCGACCACCGGCGCCATCATGGTGCCGATCTACGCCACAAGCACATTCGTGCAGGAAAGCCCCGGCGTGCATAAGGGCTATGAATATGCCCGCAGCCAGAACCCGACGCGCATGGCGTACGAGGCCTGTATCGCCGATCTGGAGTCGGGCCACCGCGGCTATGCCTTTGCCTCCGGTCTGGCGGCGGAAGCCACCATCCTGGAGCTGCTGGATGCCGGCGCGCATGTCATTGCGTCGGATGATCTCTATGGCGGCACCTACCGTCTGCTGCACCGGGTGCGGTCGCGCACGGCCAATCTGTCCGTCAGCACCGTCGATCTGTCCGACCTTGACGCCGTAAAGGCCGTCATCCGTCCGGAAACCCGCATGATCTGGGTGGAGACGCCGACCAACCCGCTGCTGAAGCTGGCGGATCTGGAAGCGCTGGCGCAGCTGGCCAAAACGCACAACCTGATCTCCGTCGCCGACAATACCTTCGCCAGCCCCTGGATTCAGCGGCCGTTGGAGCAGGGGTTCGACATTGTCGTTCATTCGGCCACCAAATATCTGAACGGCCATTCAGACATGGTGGGCGGGGTGGCCGTGGTGCGGGAGGCGGGGGAGATCGCCGACCGCATGGCGTTCCTGCACAATGCCGTCGGCGCCATTCAGGGACCGTTCGACAGTTTCCTGGTGATGCGCAGCCTGAAGACCCTGGCCCTGCGCATGGAGCGCCATTGCCAGAATGCGGCGGTGATCGCCGAATGGCTGGAAAAGCATCCGTCGGTGGCCAAGGTGCGCTATCCGTTCCTGCCCAGCCATGCCCAGCATGATCTGGCAAAGCGCCAGATGCGGGCCGGCGGCGGCATGGTGACCATCCACCTGAAAGGCGGGCTGGAACCCGCGCGCCGCATGTTGGAACGGACGGAACTGTTCAGTCTGGCCGAAAGCCTGGGCGGGGTGGAAAGCCTGATCGAACATCCGGCCATCATGACCCATGCCAGCATCCCGCCTGAACAGCGCGCCGCCATCGGCATTGATGATGGTCTGGTCCGCCTGTCGGTGGGGGTGGAGGATGTGAACGATCTGCTGGCCGATCTGGAACAGGCGCTGCGGTAAACCTGCTCTCCGGCCAACCGGAATAAAAAATGGCGCCCGGATTGGGGCCGGGCGCCAGTTGTTCAGCAATCCATACACATACCGCCTACATGGCGACTCACCATGCCGTGTTCAGGGTCGGACTTCCCAAGCGAACTCGACATGGCAAGGGGTGTTCGGCATAGCCGCGATGGGGTTCATCTGCAGCCACGTCCAGAATTCCTTGAACGCCAGCTGGGGGCGGGCCTGCGCATATGCACCGACACGACCGGCAACCCGTTCGCTGAGCGTACGCGTTACCTCCTCATAGGCGACTTCAGGTAGGCCATGTGCAACCTGTACGTCGCCCGTGCGAGGGTCGGCAGCCCGGAAAGAATGGGCGCCGTCACGAAACGCATATGCAACTCGGATTGGTTCGTCTTGATACATCCTGTCCGTCCACCAGCGGTGTACGAAGTTTATGTACCAAATGCCCGCCCGGACGGAAAGGAAAAATCCATTGCACGATACGCAGTGCAGCAATCCGTCTTTTGGCGAGCTGTCCGCGAAAGGGTGTTTCAAATGAACATATGTAAAATAACTGCACCTTCCAGTCGTCGGGGGCCAATGGACAGGTCAATATCCATTGGCACCGCTTCCATCACTCAATGACGATGCGCGGGGCCTGGCGGCCGCCGCCGATGCTGATCTTGTCCCAGACGCGGGCGGCGACAGCGCGGTAAACCTTCGCATGGTCGCTGTCGGGCTGGGAGACGACGATGGGGTCGCCGCCGTCGCTGGTCTCCCGGATGGCAATATCCAGAGGCACCTCACCCAGGAAATCGATCCCCAGCTTGTCGGCCTCTGCCCTGGCCCCGCCATGGCTGAAAATGTCGCTGCGGTGGCCGCAATTGGGGCAGCAGAAATAGGACATGTTCTCCACGATGCCCAGCACGGGCACATCGACGCGGCGGAACATGTTCAGCCCCTTGCGCGCGTCCAGCAGGGCGATGTCCTGGGGCGTGGAGACGATGACGGCCCCGGCCAGCGGCACATTCTGCGACAGGGACAGCTGCGCGTCACCTGTGCCCGGCGGCATGTCGACCACCAGCACGTCCAGTTCGCCCCAGGCCACATCGCGCAGCATCTGCTGGATGGCGCCCATCACCATGGGGCCGCGCCAGATCATCGGCGTCTCTTCGGCCACCAGGAAGCCCATGGACATGACCTTCACCCCATGGCGCACCAGGGGGCGCAGAACCTTGCCGTCGGTTGTTTCGGGCTTGCCCGACAGGCCCATCATGCGGGGCAGGGACGGGCCGTAAATATCGGCGTCCAGCAGCCCGACGCGCAACCCATTGGCCGCCATGCCCAGGGCCAGGTTGACGGCGGTGGTGGATTTGCCGACCCCGCCCTTGCCCGATGCCACCGCGATGATGGCGCGCACGCCGGGCACGCCGATCCTGGCGGGCTTGGGCGGTGCCGTCGGCGCCGGGGCGTGGCCCCGGTGATCGTGGCCCCGGTGATCGTGACCCTTGTGATCATGCCCGCCGCCCAGCGTTGGCGGGGCGCGATGGGCGGTCAGCATGGCAGTGACCGAGGTGACGTCCGGCAGGGCATCCACGGCTTTCTCCGCCGCCTGACGCAGGGGTTCCAAGGTGGCACCCCGGGCGGGGTCCACCTCCAGCGCGAAAGCGACGTTGCCGTCCTTCACCGTCAGGCCCGAAATCATGCCCAGCGAAACGATGTCGGCGCCCCGGTCAGGGTCCTTCACATTGCTGAGTGCTTTCAGAACCTGTTCCTTGCTGACCACGGCCATGGTTGAAAACCCCGTCTGCTTCCCAATATCTGCGGTGACCGATGGCCCAAGGGCCTTGTGTACGGTGCGCCGCGATATATAGGGTGGCGTGACGTGCAGAGAAAGCGTCCTGTCC
>JAIXTS010000328.1 GCA_027483805.1 Azospirillum sp.
GCGGAAGGCACCGTCTGCATCTTCGATCTGACGCGCCTGGAATTTGTCGACAGTTCGGGACTGGGCATGTTCCTGATCGCCCGCGATGTGGCGCTGCCGAAAAAGATGGAGATCGAGCTATATGGCGCGCAGGAATCGGTGAAGCGCATCCTGCAGATCGCCAAGTTCCAGACCCTGTTCCGCGTCACCCCCTGACCCCGGAACCGGCGCATGGTGTCCGACGTCCCGCAACCGGTCGCAGGCCCGCACCCGTCCATCGGCGGGGAGGTTCCGCCCGTGCTGCTGCGTCGGTTGGCGCAGGCCTATGGGCTGGTCCATAGCGACTGGGACGTCGAAGCGGCGGAGGAGGGGGCGGTTGCGGCAGCGCCCGCCATCCTGGTCACCCTGCGCGGCAGTACGCGGGAGCTGCAGGCCGCCTTGATGCTGGGCGCCCGCGCCTATGTCGAGATTGGCGATGAAGAGGAATTGCCCGCCGGTCTGATGGCGTGGCTGACGGGCCCGCCGGGCGTGCATCTGTCGCTGTCCACCGTGACCAGTTTCAGCCTGGATATCGCTCCGCTTTTCTGTGCCGCGCTGGTGGCGCGCGGCTGGTTGGACGCCGGACGCCGCGCCGATGCTGAAATCTGCCTGCATGAGGCGATTTCCAACGCCATTGTCCATGGCAATCTGGATATCCATCAGGCGCCGTCGGCCGATGCATCTGCCTTTGACGGTTTCTTCCGTGCCGTGCAGGAAAGACTGGCCGACCGCACCCATGCCAACCGGCGGGTCACGGTCGAGGCGCTGTGCGGGCCGGAGGAATTGTGTGTCCGGATCACCGATCAGGGGCGCGGCCATCCCGGTCTGGTGCCGACCGCCATCAACAAGCTGGAAGCGAAGTCCGGCCGCGGCATCCGCATCATGGGGGAACTGGCCGACCGCGTTTCATTCAGCGATGCCGGACGCGCCGTCAATCTGTATTTCCGCCGATGACGGAAACGACCACACCGCCGCCCGCCCACGGGCCACACCGCATCAGCTTTGCTGAATGCCGCGTCCTGATCGTCGATGACAGCCGCTTCAACCGCGAAATCCTGTCACGTTTCATGCAATGGGTCGGTATCGGCCGCATTGACATGGCGGCGGATGGCGAGGAAGGGTTGGCCCGGCTTCGGGCCACCAGCTACGATCTGGTGGTGCTGGATATCGGCATGCCGGTGCTGGACGGGCTCAGCCTGTGCCGGCGCATCCGGCAGGAGCCGGCCTGGACCGACCTGCCCGTGCTGATGCAGACCTCTACCGCCAATGACCCGGCCGGGGTGAAATGTTTCGAAGCCGGGGCCAGCGATATCATCACCAAGCCGATCAATCCCGGCGAGTGTATGGCGCGGGTCCGGCTGCACCTGGAAAAGCAGTTCTTTTTCCGCAACCTGTCGGATTTTCACCGCCGCCTGCAAAGCGACCTGAAGCTGGCGCGGTCCATGCAGACCTCGCTGATTCCCGATGCGCGCAGCATCGCCGCCGCCGGTGCCCGGCATAAGCTGTCAATCGAGGGGCATTTCGAGCCGTCCGATGAGCTGGGCGGCGATTTCTGGACCCTGTTCGACCTGGGCGATGACCAGCTGGGCCTGCTGGCGGCCGATTTCTCTGGCCACGGCATTTCCGCCGCCATCAACACCTTTCGGTTCCACACCCTGATCGAGCGCATCCCGCCGCAAGGGTTCGAGCCGGCGGAATGGCTCAGCATGCTGAACCGTCCGCTGAAGGATCTGCTGCCCGTGGGGCAGTTCGCCACCTGTTTTTATGGCATCATCGACAGCCGGCTGGGCACCCTGTCCTATGCCGCCGCCGGCGCGCCCAGCCCGATGCTGTTCCATAAGGGGCAGGTGACCATGCTGGATGCCAGCGGCCTGATGCTGGGCGTCACCAACAACCCGTCATTGACCGCCGACACGGTGCCATTTCCGCGCGGGGCTTCGCTTCTGGTCTATTCCGACGCCATGACGGAGGCCGACGACCAGGGCGGCCACCTGATCGGGGAGGATGGATTGCTGCGTCTGGTGCGGCAATGTTTTCCTGGTGGCGAGAACAGGCTTGCACGATTGCTCGCCGCCTTCGACACTATGGCTGCGCGGCCCCTGGCCGACGATCTGACGGCCATTTGCATCAGCAGGGTGTGACCATGCCGATGATGTCCCTCCCCACCTGGGTCAAGGGTTTGTTCAAGCCGAACCGGCGCCGGTTCGACCGTCATGCGGTGCAGTTCGGTGTCCGGCTGCTGGCCGGTGGGCAGACGTTCGACTGTCATATGCGTGACGTGTCGCCCAGCGGCGCCCTGCTGGTGGATGCGCCCAACCTGCCCATCGGCACCATGGCGGTCCTGGAAATCCCGCAGATCGCGCTGACGGCCGATGCGCGGGTGGTGCGGCGCGTCGATCCGGGAATCGGGATCGAGTTTTCCAAGGAGGGGGTGGGGGCCATCGTGGCCGGCTGGGCCATGGGCCAGAGCCCGGTCGGCGAATAGAAGGGTTTCGTCCACGGCCCTTGTGTCCGGGGGCAGCGCAGGCCATGTGCTATGGTCTTTGTCTGACCGCTCCCCCCTGACGGAAACTGATCTTGGCCGTTCCCACCCCTGCTGCCGCCCCGAAAAAGGCCACCCGCACCCGTGCTCTGCTGGGCCGCCTGTCGGCATCCTATCTGGGACCCTATAAGCCGAAGCTGGCCATCGCCCTGCTGCTGATGGCGCTGGAGGCGGCAGGAACGGGGGCGGTCGGGCTGGGGTTCCAGCCCTTGCTGGACCGGGCCTTCCAGCCCGACAATCAGGGTTTCCTGCTGCCCTTCGCGGCCCTGATCATGGCGGCCTTCGTGGTGCGCGGCACGGCCGCCTATGGCCATTCCGTCCTGGTCAATCATGTCGGACAGCGAATCGTGGCCCGCATCCAGGCGCAGGTTTATGGCCACCTGATCCGGTCGGATCTGGCCTATTTACATGGCCGGGCGTCGGGGCAGTGGATTTCGCATCTGGTCAATGATGTGAACCAGATGCGGCTGGCCGTGTCGGAATGCCTGACGGGGGCGGTTAATCACGGCCTGACCCTGATCGTGCTGGTCTGCGTCATGTTTTACCAGGATTGGCGCCTGGGGCTGATCGCCTTCACCGTGTTTCCTGTGTCGGGCTGGTTCCTGGGCCGTCTGGGCAAGCGGCTGCGCCGCATCGCGGCCAGCCAGCAGACGGAACTGGGCAATTTCTCCTCCGTCCTGGGCCAGACCTTTCAGGGCGCGCGCCATGTGAAGGCCTATGGCATGGAAGGCTATGAGGAGCGGCGGGTGGGCGTGACCATCGACCGGCTGCGCAAGCTGACGGCCAAGAGTTTCCGCACCGGCGCTTCCATGCTGCCCATCAACGAGATTTTCAGCGGTGCGGCCGTGGTCGGCGTCATTGTCTATGGCGGCCTGGCCATTGCCGATGGCACGCGGACCGCCGGGCAACTGGTCAGCTTCATCGGATCCTTCATGCTGGCCTATCAGCCCATGAAGGCGCTGACCAAGCTGAATGCGCAGTTGCAGGTGGGGCTGGCGGCGGCGGACCGGGTTCTGGCCGTGCTGGATACACCGCCAACCGTCAAGGACCGCGCCGACGCCATGATCCTGCCGCCGGGCAGCCGCCATGATCTGCGGCTGCGCACTGTCCGCTTCTCCTATGATGGGGAGAAGGAGGCGCTGGAGGGTGTGGATATTGTTGTGCCGGCAGGGCGTACCGTGGCCCTGGTCGGGGCATCGGGATCGGGCAAGACGACGGTATTGAACCTGATCCCCCGCTTCTATGATGTGACGGGAGGCATGGTCAGCGTGGCCGGCCATGATGTGCGCGACCTGACGCTTCAGTCCCTGCGCGCCTCCATCGCGCTGGTCAGCCAGGAAACCGCCCTGTTCGACGATACGATCCTGGCCAACATCGCCTATGGCCGCCAGGAGGCGTCGCGGGAAGAGGTGGAGGCCGCCGCGCGCGACGCCGCCGCGCATGATTTCATCATGGAACTGCCCCATGGCTATGACACGCTGGTCGGGGAGATGGGTCTGAAACTGTCGGGAGGGCAGCGCCAGCGCATCGCCATTGCCCGCGCCATGCTGAAAAACGCCCCCATCCTGTTGCTGGATGAGGCGACGTCGGCGCTGGACAGCGCCTCTGAACGGGCGGTGCAGGAAGCGCTGCGCCGCCTGCAGGCCGGGCGCACCACCCTGGTCATCGCCCATCGCCTGTCCACCATTGCCGATGCCGACTACATCTATGTGATGGATGCAGGTCGGGTGGTGGAGCAGGGGACCCATGAGCAGTTGCTGGCCCAGGGCGGGGCCTATGCCCGGTATCAGATGCTGCAAAGTGGCGGTCAGAGTTTTTCTGATCACGCAAACGGCCATACCCCCTGACTGAAGGTCAAGCGTTCGCGCTTGCGGTGCTATAATCCCAGCGGCATGAAATCTTGACCTTTGGTCACTCTTTCCTGCCCCTCAATCGCCGGCGCCAGCATCCGCTGGCTTGGCGACGCCGCATGTGCGGCGCGGCGGCGGTCGCCGCCGTACCACCGGTCAGGAGTTTTGACCGGTTAGGTGGATTGCCTGCCACGGTGTTTGCGCGTCTGCACACGGTCCGCCAGATTGAACCCTGCCAAGCCCCATGCGCGGGCACAGCGCGATAGCGGTTTGAAGGCCGATCCGGTCAAAGGCCGCCTTCGCGTGACTACCAGCCAGCAACTGGTCCAGAAGCACATCGGGGATAATCGGGTCCTTGCGTCGTGCCATTGTGAAGCTCCTTTGGCTTCAGGCTGGTCCAGCCGAGCACGGAATTCCCGATCGTCCCCGACCCGGCGGGCACCGCTCAGCAGCGGACAGTGCCCGCTGTCTGAACCGTGGTTCACCAAACTCAAAACAGCCGCCTGCAAACCGCGCCAGAGGCGGCGACTGTCGGGGAATCACCGTGTCTGTCTACATCGGAATATTGACCATGACTTCTAATTTTCCTGAAAAACCTCTGATATTTTTAAGGAAACATATCGCATTTCGTCCAAATATCTTGACAAAGCAGCGTCCACAGACATTGATGAAATAAAAAAGACTACAGTCATTGCCGCTAGAAATTCATCATCCTTGAATATAGGTATAGCGATTGAAGCGGTCTTTCCTGGTGTCAAATTATGGAGGTTGCGTCCCTGAACGGCGTAGCCCTGTTCTTTTATCTGATCAAGATTCAACGCATCACTTGTCCCCTTCAGGTATTCTGAATCCACCAATTTTGAAACACGAAGCCAACGCAGAAGCGCATCCCGTTCCTCTTTCGGTGTAAAGGCAAGACAAAGACGACCAGAAGCGCTGTCAAGAATAGGTAAAGTGAACCCTGGATAATAGCGCTCGAAAGTCAGAGATGTGTTTGCGTGAGTGCTGTCACGCAAGATCATATTATGTCCAACCCGGGACGATATGGAGATAGGCCAACCGATCCGCCGCGTCAGAGATATTATATGGGGTCGGGCGACCTCAACCAGCAATTCGCTGTCCTGAAAGCCACATGAAAGTGACTGGACAAGTGCCGTCGGCTTGTATCGCTTCAAGTTGGGATCCAGGTCGATCATGCCTTCATAGATCAATGTCTGTACCAACCGAAAGGCGGTCGGATACGGTACGCCAGCCGCCTTGGCGATCTCCATCATCGTCAGCGGCCCCATTCGATTGACCGCTTGCAGAACGGATATGGCGCGACAGATCGCGCGGATCGGCACTCCCTTTTCCAAGGTGCAGCCTCCTCATATGAAAGCGACAGAATTGCCAAAGACGGGAGCGAAACCTGACCGGGCCGTGTCGGTTGCACTCCTGGCCACGAAACGTCATCAAGACCGCTCTATCGAGATACGGGTGGGCCGCCCACGCCCGATCTAAAGCCGGAATTTCCGGAAAATCAGCAACGCCAGAACCTGCATGGAGGCCGGAATGGCGCTGTACAACAGGAGAATCCCCACCAGCGCCCGGTCGCTCTGGGCGATCATGCCCTGTGTGGAGGATTGGAAGTCAAACAGGCTTAATACGACCCCTGCAAGAAGCGGACCGACGGCAAACGCCAGTTTCTCCATGGCCGAGAACAGGCCCGCAAAGACCCCTTCATTGGCTGCACCGGTGGTCCGGCGCTGATAATCCACCGTGTCGGTCATCAACGACAGGGCCAGCAGGACAAAGCCGCCATTGGCGACACCGATCACCACCGACCGCAGCAGAATGAGAAGATGCTCCCCGGTCAGGGCCTGCCCACCCGGCAGATGGAACATCGTGTCTCCGCCTGTTCCCAGGAACAGCCAAGTGATGGTCACCGCTATCCAGACAATGGACGCAAGCACATAGGATCGCGCCTTACCAATCCGCCGGGGCAACCACAGCCAAATCGGTTTTGCTGCCAGACTGGATGAAGCCATGACCAGAATGTAGAGGGGGATCAGCCAGATCGCCTGCGCCACATACAGGAACACAAAGCCGATCACGGTGTAACTGGCGGCCTGACCAATGTTCGACAGGAAGCTGGCCGACAGCAGAATGAGGAACGGTCGGTTCTTCGACACCACCTTGATCTGTGTAAACAGATTGCCCGGTACCCAAGCGACGCCGATCAATGGCACCGCGCGAAGTCCGAAGGCCGTGATCAGCATGGACGCCAGGCAAATGGAACCCAGGATCCAACTCATCGCGTGCCAGCCGCCCGCCCCACCGCCGAAATGGGCAATCAGCAACTGTGGTGCCCCGACCCCGACAAGAACGCCAAAGGAACCGAAGATCATCCGCAGAACCATGACCCGGTTGCGTTCAAACGGATCGGGAGAAAGTTCGGCGGCAATGGCGAGATAGGGGACCGAGTAAATGCTGAAGGCTGTCGACGCCAGAAAGAAAATGGCACAGACCGATATGGCCGCCGCCCAGGGATTGGGATAGCCGATCACCAGGAACAGGGACAGGAAGCCCAGCGCCGTACCCAACGCCCCGAACAGCAGGAACGGCGTGCGCCCAACCGTTCCCTTGACCCGGTCGGACCAGAGCCCGACCAGGGGATCGCAGGCGATCAACCAGAGTTTGGGGATAAGCACCACGATCCCGGCCAGCCAGGCCGGTACCCCCAGCATGGTTGTCATGAACAGGGGCAGCAATACGGCGGGCGTGTCCCGGAAAATCTGCGCACCCAGTTGTCCTGCGCCATAGCGCAGAACAACCGATGTCGGCAACCGGTGCGCGGATTCAGTGCTCATGCCCAGGACAACCCCTTGAATTTGAGACCATTCTACTTCAGCCGTGCCGCCAGCGAGGCTTGGAGATCACTATTCGGCCAGCGTGATCGCTACCTTGCCAAAGGCACCGCCTGCCGCATGGCGATAGGCGGCTTCGGCTTCGCCAAAGGTGAAGACACGATCAATGATCGGCTTGATACCGTGTGCGACCATGAATTCCAGAAGGTCGCGGTGATCCTGGCGCGACCCCACCAGTACCGCACTGACCCGCAAGGCAGAGAAGATGAGGGGTAACGCATCAATCTGGCCGCCAAACCCGTCCAGCGCACCGATCAGCGCCAGATGCCCACCCAACCCCAGGCAGGCGATTGAGTTGGCCAGCGTGCCGACGCCGCCCAGTTCAACGACATGATTGACCCCCATGCCACCGGTGAGCTTGCGCACCGGTTCTGCCCATTGCGGATGGTCACGGTAATTGACCCCATCGACGGCACCCAGTTTTTTGGCACGGTCGATTTTGTCGGCACTTGACGACAGGATAATGGGCCGCGCGCCCGAAGCCGCCGCGATCTGAAGCGCGAACAAGGCCACGCCACCCGTGCCCAGGATCGCCACATGGTCACCGGACTGTAAACCACCCAACGTCTTCAGCGCGCTCCAAGCCGTAACGCCGGCGCAGGGAACGCAGGCCGCTTCCTCATAGGTCCAGCCGTCGGGGATGGGCAGCAAGCCGGTTTCAGCCAGCACGACATAGTCGGCAAA
>JAIXTS010000072.1 GCA_027483805.1 Azospirillum sp.
ATCGGATGGCGCGGACAAGATCGTTCTCGCGGAAGGGCCGGCGCAACACCACCGCCCCCGGTCGCAGCAGCGACCGTGGTACCGGCATGCCGTCGTTGTACATGCGCGGTACGAAGAGCGCCCGCATCACGGGGGCCATCTCGGCCAGGCGCGCATCGTCATCCAAATATGCGTCCGCGATGATCATATCCGGGTGACAGGTACCGGCAGACGTCAAGGCCTGGTCGTTTGTCAGGGCAACAGCGCAGGCCCGGTGCCCCATCCCGTTGAGCGAGGCGGCCAAAGACAGGGACATCTGGGGATCAGCGGAAACAATCAGGAAGCGAAGACACCGGCCGGTGCCAGGCCGGAACACGGCGCCGCCTTCGTTATCCCACCGCGACAATGCCTCACGCCCGGCGATCGGCACCAAGGGCTGCGTGGCGGAAATCATGATCGTACCGCGTGGGATTCAATCAGCCACAGCTGCCGATCCATGCCACGGGCAACCTGGGTGAACAGGTCGGCAGTGACGGGATCGCCATGGGTGGTGGACAGGCCAATGGCTTCGCGGGCCGACTGGCCAAAGGCGCTGACCGCCTGCGACAGGGCAAAGATGTGCTGCCGCGCCTCCGCGACCCCCAAGGGATAAGGGATCAGGAACGATCGTTCAGC
The DNA here is from genome assembly GCA_027483805.1 of Azospirillum sp. Lineage (GTDB taxonomy): Bacteria > Pseudomonadota > Alphaproteobacteria > Azospirillales > Azospirillaceae > Niveispirillum. Next base: position 655 of record JAIXTS010000072.1, read on the forward strand.
CGCCACATGCACCGTCCCATGGGCCGTGCCACCAAGGGCAGCAGCCCGTTCCGCAATCAGGTCTGAATAGGTCTCCACCTCGATCGCGACGTTATCGAACAGTTCATGCACAGCGGAAAAGCTGCTGCCGCGCACATTCCAGTGCGCCTGTTTGACCTGTGCATGGAGATCGATGGCCGCAGCCAAGTGTTTGTTGAGCAGTTCGACCGACTGCCCGCGAATGTTTTCCGACAGCGTATTGTGGGTATAGTGCATGGTCGACCTCCCGTTGTAACAGTCCACCATAAGTAAGCGAGCCAAAACATGTAAGGTTCGGAAAATACCTAAAGCCGGAAGAGGTAATTCATAATTTTTATTCACCATGTACTTGTTAATCATTTATGATATTATGCATTGTCTTTTTTGAAAATATTTGATCGGTGATTTGAAAATGAACCCTCCCCCGCCAGACTCCAATAACGTGACGCGCTCTGCGAGTGGCGTGGATATTGTTGCCATCGGTGCGTCGGCCGGCGGTTTGGAGGCCGCCACCCGGTTGGTGGAAGCATTGGGCGATGGCGGCGGGGCCAGTTTTATCCTGGTCCAACATCTGGACCCCAATCATGACAGCCTTCTGGTCGATCTTCTGGCCGCGCACACGGCACTTGCCGTCAAACAGGCGACGGATGGCATGGAACTGCTGCCCGGCCATATCCTGGTTATACCGCCCGGCGCCTATCTGTCTGTCACCAATGGGCATCTTCACCTGACATCTCCACCGCGCGGCCAGGGCGCGCGGCTGCCTTTCGACTTCCTGCTGGCCTCTCTGGCGCGTGATTTCGGCGGCCGCTTGGTCTGTGTGGTCCTTTCCGGGACCGGTACGGATGGCAGTCAGGGGCTGCGGGCCGTGAAAGCGGCCGGCGGGCTGGTGATCGCGCAGGACCCGACAGAGGCCGGATATGACGGCATGCCCCGCAGCGCGATGGCCACCGGTCTGGTGGATCATGTTCTGCCTGTCGCCGCTATGCCGGAGGTCATCCGGAACCGGCACTGCCCCGTAAACCCGCCATCCACCAGCCTGGGTGACGATGGGCTGGCCACCATCGTCAACCTGTTACGCACCCATACACCCTATGACTTCACGCTCTACAAGCAGGGGACACTGCGGCGTCGCATCGACCGGCGTATGTCCATGGCGGGCATCACCGCCGACGGTCTGGCGGATTACCTGGACCTGCTGAACCGTGACCCGGCGGAACGCGACAACCTGGCCAAAGACATGTTGATCAATGTCACTGAATTCTTCCGGGACCCTAAAGTGTTTGAACTGCTGGCAACATCCGTCATTCCCGGCCTGATCCGGGGCCGGACGGCGGACAATCACCTGCGCCTATGGGTAGCCGGATGCAGTACGGGGGAGGAAACCTATTCACTGGCCATCCTGTTCCTGGAACAGGTGGCGGCGGCGGGACTGGCGATGAAGCTGCAGCTCTTCGCCTCCGATGTCGATCCTGATGCCGTCGCCACCGCCCGCGAAGGCTGGTATCCGGCGAGTATTGTCGAAAACGTCTCGGCCGAACGGCTGGCCCGGTTCTTCATCGCGGATGATGGCGGATATCGGGTCACGCAGGAACTGCGTGCCCATGTCGTGTTCACCGTTCAGGATGTGCTGGCGGACCCGCCCTTTTCGCGTCTGGATTTTATCTCCTGTCGCAATCTTCTGATCTATCTGATGCCGGAAGCACAGGCGCGGGTGCTGGCCCTTTTCCATTTCGCCCTGCGCGATGGCGGGTTCCTGCTGCTGGGCGGGGCGGAAACCGTCATACCGGCGGCGTCGGACCGGTTCGAGATCGTGTCGAAGCCCGCCCGGCTGTTCCGCCATGTGGGCCGCAGCCGGCCGGGCGATTTCAGCTTCCTGATGAGTGCCGGAGATGGCATCCGGGCACTCCCCCGCATCGGCACAGGCCCCAGCCTGTCGAGACAGAATGCCTTGGCAGACCTGTGCCGGCAATTGGTGATGCGGGACTATGCACCGGCGGCGATCCTGATCAACCGCAATCACGATTGCCTTTATTCCTTGGGGCCGACTGACCATTTCCTGCGTGTTCCACCCGGGCATCCGACACAGGACCTGCTGGCCATGACACCGCCCAACCTATCGGTGAAACTGCGCGCCGCCATCCAACGCGCACGCCAGGACCAGACCAAGTTCGTCATCCCGGGCTGCCAGATCCGCCGCGATGGCGCGTCCTTGGACTTCAGCATCGCCGTGCACCCGATCACGCACGAGGGCGAGGAACTGATGCTCGTGTGTTTTATCGCCCCCGGCCGGTCGGGCGGTGGCGAGGACGGCCAAGCCCCTGTCGCCGTGAACGGACAACCCAGCAATCTGGCCGTTGAGTTGGACCATACACGCGCCGAACTGGAAGCCGCCATCCGCAACCTGGAACTGGCGGGCGAGGAACAGAAGACGATTACCCAGGAAGCCCTGTCGATCAACGAGGAATACCAGTCAGCCAACGAGGAATTGCTGACCTCCAAGGAGGAGCTGCAATCGCTGAACGAGGAACTGACAGCCCTGAACAGCCAGCTGCAGGAAACCCTGGACCGGCAGCGCACGACATCGAACGATTTGCAGAATGTGCTCTACAGTACGGATGTGGCGACCATTTTCCTGGACCCGGAACTGGCCATCCGCTTCTTTACACCCGCGACACGGTCACTGTTCAGTATCCTTCCCGGCGATGTCGGCCGACCGCTCGCCGACCTTAGTTCACTGGCGGCCGATGGGGATCTGTTCGCCGACGCACAGTCGGTATTGCAGTCGCGCGTGCCGATGGAACGGGAGATCGAGACGCGGACTGGCGCCTGGTATCTACGCCGGGTCCTGCCCTATCTGACCCGCGACAATCAGGTGGAAGGGGTGGTTATCACCTTTGTCGACATCACGGAACGCCGCCGCGTGGCCGAAGCGTTGCGGATTGCCAAGCGGCAGGCCGAGTTGGCGAACCAGGGCAAATCGCACTTTCTGGCGGCCGCCAGTCATGACCTGCGTCAGCCCCTTCAGACCTTGATCCTGCTTCAGGGCATTCTGGTAGGCCGGGCGCAGGCGAAGCCGGACCGCGAACTTCTGGATCGCATCGGAGAAACCATCGGGGCCATGTCCGGCATGCTGAACGCCCTGCTGGACATCAACCAGATCGAAGCCGGGGTCATCGCCACCGATCTGTCACGCTTTCCCATCAATGATCTTCTCATCCGGATGCGGGACGAATTCAGTTATCACGCCCACGCCCGTGGGCTGACCCTGCGCATGGTCCCATGCGGGGTGCAGATTTTTAGCGACCGGCGCCTGCTGGAACAGATGATCCGCAACCTGCTCTCCAATGCCCTGAAATATACGCGCCGCGGCAAGGTCCTGCTGGGCTGTCGACGGCGGGCGGGCGGGATCAGCATCGAGATCTGGGACACAGGCATCGGTGTGCCAGAGGCCGAACAGCAGGCGATTTTTGAGGAACACCACCAGCTCACGCAGGCGGATGGAAAGCCCGGCAACGGCCTGGGCCTGGGCCTGTCGATCGTTCGGCGGTTGAGCGGCCTTCTGGACCATCCGGTGCGGGTCCGATCGATACCAGGCAAGGGATCAGTGTTCGCCATCGATATCCATTACGATCCGCAGACGGCGACGCCGTCACCGCCCCCCGTCCCCGATGGCCTTGAAAGGGACGTCGTCGCGCCGGGCAATATCCTGGTGGTCGAGGATGATCCAGAAGTGGGCGACCTGCTGGGGATGGTTCTGCGCGACGCCGGCCACCGGGTGCTGTTGACGGTCGACGCATCGTCAGCCCAACGCAAGATGGCGACCGAGGGTTTTCGTCCGGACCTGCTGCTGGTCGATTACAACCTGCCCGGTGGCATGAATGGGCTGGATCTGTTGACGGCCCTGCGCCGCGATCTCCACCGCGCGGTACCCGGTCTGCTGCTGACGGCGGACATCTCTACGGAAACATTGCGCGCTATTGCACTGCGTAATGAATTGCAACTGCATAAGCCGGTCAACCCTTCCACCCTGCTGCGCACGGTCCAGCGTCTGCTGGTGGTGCGGCCGCTGACGGCGCGGCTGCCGGACCCGGAAGACAGGGCTGAGCCAAGCATCCGGATCCATATCATTGATGACGACGCCCTGCTGAGAAACAGTATCCACCAGTCCCTGGAAGGGCAGAACTGGCATCTGATTGATCACGCCAGCGCAGAGGATTTCCTGACCATCGCGCGCACGTCAGGGCCGGAATGCCTGCTGATCGACGCCTATCTGCCGGGGATGGGCGGGATCGACCTGCTGCACCATTTGCGGCAGGTCGGAATCACCACCCCGGCCATCATCATGACCGGCAGCAGCGATGTGCCCGTGGCGGTGGCAGCCATGCGCGCGGGCGCTGCCGATTTCATCGAAAAGCCGGTCAGCCGCGCCGACCTTGTGGCCAGCATTCGGCTGGCCTTGGAAAGAGCGGAGGATGGCACCAAACTGGCTGCCTGGCACCTCGACGCCGCCCAACACATCGCCGGACTGACGATGCGGCAGCGGCAGATCATGGCTATGGTGCTGGCAGGACATCCAAGCAAGAACATCGCCGCCGATCTGGGGATCAGCCAGCGCACCGTGGAGCATCATCGGGCCGCCATCATGCGCCGGACGGGCGCGCGGTCTATCCCCGCCCTGGCGCGCATCGCCTTGCTGGCGGAATGGAACGGCTCAACAGAATCGTAGAAATTGGATGTGATATTAGTTGGTTATTGTAATCAAATAAATATAAATGACATTCGTTGAACTATATTGATTCTATATAGGTAAATTCCGATAATTTATATATGAGCCAAAATAATTTATCATACTTTTGAAGCGGTTCGGGCCTCTCCGGACTTATCATTCAAGGATTTCCATCATGCTCAAAAGCCAATTGATGTGCGCATTGCCCATCGGTCTGCTGCTGCTGTCCGGTTGCTCTACGCAACACCAAGTGGCCGGATCGCAAGGGCGGGGACACGATATCTCCGTGAACTCGCAGGGCTATACCGCCCTCAAGGCGGGGAATTTCGACAAATCGACCCGCATCCTGGAGGCCGCCAACATCAAATGGCCCAACAGTCCTTATGATGAACTCAATCTGGGCGCTTCTTACCAGTCCCAAGGGCGGATGGATCTGGCAGAGCCGTTCCTGCGTCGGGCGATCACCCATGGCCACGGCCTGATGCCGACGGAATCCACCCAGGATTGGGCCAAGGGCATGACGGTAGAGGAGGTCGCGTGCAAAAACCTGTCAATCGGGCTGACGCCCGCTACAATTGAGGGCACGGCAACACCCTGCCAGACAACGCTGGTTGTCGCCGTGATCGCCGCCCCTGGTCCCGTGGCTGCCGTTTATCAGCAGACCTCGTACAATACCTATTTCGAGTTCGACAAGGCGACACTGACCAAGGATGGCGAGGCCATCCTAAGGGACGCGGCGAAGGAAATCCGCAGCAATCCCGAACGCCGTGTCACCCTGGTTGGCAAGGCATCCAGCATCGGAGCCGATTACTACAACATGGCCCTTTCCCAGCAGCGGGCTGAGACGGTCCGAAACGCCCTGATCGCGGCCGGTGTGCCCGCCTCACGGATCGAGGTGCTGTGGGTTGGCGAACGGGAATTGCCGGTGCCGCAGACCGACGGCAAGCGCGAACCCCGTAACCGCGTGGTGGAAGGAACGGTCAAGTAATCTATCGCTATCAGTAGACACCCGTGGTCGGGCGCATAAACACGCGCCCGACCAGTGCTGATCTTCTTCAGCCACAGAGAAAATACATCATGCCCATTGAAAATACTGACCTTGAGCGTCGTGTCCTTGCACATGAGCGTATCCTGCAAGTCCTGATTGCCCATATGGCAGAGACTGAGCCGAAATTTCTGGAGCGACTGCAAGAGCAGTTCTCAAAAGGCTACGACCTCGGGGCCTGTGAACATGATTTCGTTGGTACCGACCAGCACGCTTGGCAATTCATCCGTAAGATCATGCAGATCGGTGTCGACCAGGAATGATGCGGTGTCACAGCCGCAGGCCCCGTCACTGAAACGGGCCCAGGATGAAGGCGGCAATGACGGCGACACCAATGGCTGCCGGAATGATGACAGGGGGGATGATAAAGTCGCGCCAACCGGGCAACCGCTCCACCATCCGCTCCTCACCCGTCGGGTCGGGGATGGTACCGGAGGAAGGTGCCGATGACCGGGGTGGTGCTTCGCCGGCATTCCCAGCAATCGCGATCTTCAACGCCTCTGCACCCACGTCGAGGGCGAAGGACAATCCATTGGTCGTTTCGATACGGCGCAGGGTCGTCCGCACGGTTCGCCAGGCGGTGAACGACAGACTATCCATTCTCTCTTCCTCGAACTCCACCTCGTAGCGCCCCGCCGGCAGCGGATCGGCCAGTTCGGGTAAAACAAATGGACGATGGAATTGAATAGTCTCACGCGTCATGCGAGCTGACATCTGCTTTCCCTTCATTTAGCGAAAGAGGGGATGTGAAAGGCCCATAAGACCCCCGGCCTAGAATCCCCAGATTTAAAATACGATAACACAATATTTTATTAGCTTCAGTAATAATCATAGATTATTCGAATGGAGGACACTAGGTGAATTCCGATACTTCGTATTTTTTAGATAATTTACTACAATCCCTAATCGATCAATGGCCGACCCATCATTATCGCCCCATTCATCGATGCTTCACCCCGATCCGGGGTGGTATGAAAAAGGACAATATCATGCAGAAGCCCAACACTGTCTTCGCCAAGAAGCCGGCCACTGCGTCGCCTGCAGGCGGCAAAACGGAAGCTGCATCGGACCCCAAGCATGCTCCCGTAGCGCATGCCGACAAGCACGACGCCAGCACGAATGCCAAGCACGCACAGAAGAAGTAGCGCCTCTTGGCTACGTCAGCGCCTGGGCGCCCCTCCGGGCGCTGACGTCTTTTTCGGCTTCCCAAAAAACAGGAGAAATTCATGAGACGCGCACATATCACAATGGCGGCATTGGCCATCCTCGGTCCGATGCTGGGCACCACCGCCTTCGCACAGGGCACGCCCCAGACAATGGCCTTGTCACAGGTGGATCTTTCGACCCTGGCCACCGGCTACCGAACCTCCAAGGTCGTGGGCAGCAAGGTTTTCAGCGCGTCCGGCGAAACGGTTGGGACAATCGACGACCTGATCGTCACACCCAATGACAAGATCCCGTTTGCGGTTCTTTCCGTCGGCGGGTTCCTTGGCGTGGGTTCCAAGTATATCGTCGTGTCCTACGCGGCGCTAACCGTGGAAGACAAGAAAATAGTCATGAAGGACGCGACCAAGGAATCCCTGAAGAACCTACCCGAATACAAATACACACATTAACCCTTTCGTATTCAGCACCGGCGGTGTCCGTCCATTCGGCGTAACGACACCAAGTTGAGGAGCGTTTCATGGGTTTGGGCACCGTTCTGCTGATCATCATCATCGTCCTTCTGATCGCCTCCCTGCCGCGTTGGTCACACAGCGCCAATTGGGGCTATTATCCAAGCAGCGGTCTCAGCTTGGTCCTGGTCATTGTCTTGGTCCTGCTTCTCCTGGGACGGATATGATCAGTGACCGAATAACAACCATGATGGAGATCGAGATGAGCCGAACAGCCCTGCCGGTGCCGTTGCTGTACATCATGATGTTCACGGCCGCGCCGGTGCTGTCCAGCTGTAAAGCCACGGGGGGCGCTGGCGAGGACATTTCAATGAGCGGCATGGCCAATAAGAAGGGCACGGAGAAGCACACCGCTGATCTGGTTCAGGAAACCGGCCTGGTGTGATCCCGATGACATCCTGACGATGTCCGTTCGGCATGGCTGAACCGGACGGATGACGATACGGGGATCAACGGCCTGACCAGCACATCACGGTTAGTGCCTTGCACCGGAGGTGCTGGGTCATGCCGGTGACCACCGGCCCTGGGGTCGCCAAAGCCGGGGGACGCATGGTCGATAAACCGATGCTTGAAGGTACAGTTTCCGGACTACCGTTTTCCACCCTGTATGCCCATCTGGCAAGCGGCGGCGGCGGGCTGGCATCGACCATAGCGGCCAGCCGTCTGCGACGCTTTGGACCCAACCAGACTGCCCCGCGTCATCGCCCCGCTCTCTGGCGTCAGGTCCTGGGCCGTTTCATCAATCCCTTGGTGCTAATCCTGCTGTTCGCCAGTGCCCTGTCGGCGATGACGGGCAACCTGACCAGCTTTACCATCGTGCTGACGATGGTGGCGCTCAGCGTCACATTGGACATGGTGCAGGAGCGCCGCGCGGAAAATGCCATTGATGCCCTGCGCCGCAGCGTCGCCGTGACCGTCCGCGTCTTGCGCGACGGCGTGGAGGTGGCGTTACCCATGGAAAAGCTGGTGCCGGGCGATGTCGTCAGGCTGGCAGCCGGCGACCTGGTGCCGGGCGATTGCCGCCTGCTGGAAGCGCGCGACCTGTTCATCAACCAGGCTCTGCTGACCGGAGAACCGTTTCCCGCACCAAAACAGGTCGATGGTCCAGGAGCGCCGACAGAGGACATGATTGCCGCCACCGACACCCTTTTCATGGGCACCTCCGTGGTAAGTGGTACGGCGACGGCAATCCTTTGCCGTACCGGTCCCGCCACAGCCTTTGGGCAGTTGAGCGGCAGCTTGATGGCGGAACCACCTCCCACCTCGTTCGAGCTGGGTATCCGGGGCTTCGGCTACCTGATCCTGCGTTTGACAGTGTTTCTGGTCCTGTTCGTGCTGGCAGTGAATATCCTGTTCCACCGACCCTGGCTGGAAAGCCTGATGTTCGCGCTGGCGCTGGCGGTGGGACTGACGCCGGAACTGCTGCCGATGATCGTGACCGTGACCCTGGCCAAGGGCGCCACGCGGCTGGCCGCCAAGCGGGTGATCGTCAAGCGGCTGCCCGCCATGCACAATATCGGCGCAATGGATGTGCTCTGTACCGACAAGACAGGCACACTGACCGACGCGGTGATCCGTATGGTCCGGCATATCGATACCGATGGCCGGGACAGCGAAAAGATCCTGCACCTTGCCTATCTGAATAGCCATTTCGAAAGCGGCATCCGCAGCGCGCTCGACGAGGCCATCCTGGCCTTCCGCCCGCTGGATGTCAGCCGCTGGACCAAGATCGACGAGGTTCCCTTTGATTTCGAGCGCCGTCGCGTATCGGTGCTGGTCACAAACGGGAACGAACGGCTGCTTGTGGTCAAGGGCGCGCCAGAAGACGTGTTGCGCCAATCCACCCATTACGATGCGGGCGATAACGGCATACAGCCGCTGGACCCGGCGGCCCGCGCCCGGATGCTGGAGATGTTCGCGCAATTGGGTGAACAGGGTCTGCGCGTGCTGGCCATCGCCTCCCGCGCCCTGGATGCCTCGCACCTCTCCGCCAGGCTGGACGACGAGGCAGACCTGGTCTTCAGCGGATACGCCCTGTTCCTGGACCCGCCCAAGGCCAGCGCCGCCAGCGCCCTGCACGCGTTGGCCGATGCCGGGGTGGCGGTCAAGGTGCTGACGGGTGACAATGAACGGGTCACACAGCATGTCTGTGATGCCCTGGGTTTCCCCATCACCGGGCTGATCACCGGCAACGAATTGCAGACGATGAGCGGCGATGCCCTGCGGGCACGCTTGACCGGCGTCAATGTCTTCTGCCGGATGACACCACAGCAAAAGGAACGTGTCCTGCTGGCCTATAAGCATGCCGGCCGGGTCGTGGGCTTCCTGGGTGACGGGATCAATGATGCATCGGCCATCCACGCCGCCGATGTCGGCATTGCGGTGGATAGCGGTGCCGATGTGGCAAAGGAGGCGGCTGGGCTGGTCCTGCTGGACCATGATCTTTCAGTGGTATCCGACGCCGTGATGGAAGGACGGCGCACCGTGCGCAATGTTACCAAATATATTCTGATGGGCAGCAGTTCCAACTTCGGCAACATGTTCAGCATGGCAGGCGCCGCCCTGTTCCTGCCCTTCCTGCCGATGCTGCCCATCCAGGTCCTGCTGAACAACCTGCTTTATGACGTGTCGGAGGCCGGTATCCCGCTGGACAATGTCGATGCCGACACACTGGTGCAGCCCGTCCATTGGGACCTGCCGCTGATCCAGCGTTATATGCTGGTGATGGGGCCGGTCAGTTCCGCCTTTGATTTTTTGACCTTTTACGTGCTTTTACAGGTTTTCGAAGCGGGCGAGGCCCTGTTCCAGACGGGCTGGTTTGTGGAGAGCCTGGCCACACAGGTTTTGGTCATTTTTGTCATCCGGTCACGGCACCTGTCCTGGCGCAGCCGGCCCAATCCGGTACTGGCGGCGGCGGCGGTGAGCATTGCCATTCTGGGGGGGCTGCTGCCCCTGTCACCCATCGCCCCCTGGTTCGGGTTCGTCCCCCCGCCGCCGGCCTTCTATCTGTTCATGACCCTGTCGGTTGTGGCCTATTTGATCATGATGGAGGGGATGAAGCGCTTGTTCTTTCGCTATATTGCGCCTTCGGGCTGAACCACCGCCGGCACTGGCGATGACAGGCCGGGTCTTACCATCACATGATGGATTGCCCCATCATCGACCAGGATCAGAGAATTGTGCCCGTCCACCCTTTGCCCATCCAGGTGAATGGATGCGGCCTGCCAGCAGGCACCATACCTGTTCTCCATCTGGATGAGGTATCGGGTCGTACCATGAAGGAAGTTGATGCGCACCTCCGGCCAGTCGGGTGGCAGTCGGGGGTCGATGACCAGCCGGTCACCCTGCTGGCGCAGGCCCAGGATCGCCTCCATGCCCGCCCGCTGCATCCAGCCGGCCGCACCCGTATACCAGCCCCAGCCGCCCCGACCCACATGCGGCGCCACGGAATAGATGTCGGCAGCAACCACATAGGGTTCCAGCCGGTAGCGACCCACGGCCTGTAGATCCAGCGCATGATTGATGGGGTTCAGCATATGCAAAAGGTCCGCGGCCTGCCGGTTGCGGCCCAGCGCCGCCAGGGCCATGACGGACCAGAGCGCGGCATGCGTATACTGCCCGCCATTCTCCCGAATTCCGGCCGGATAGGACTGGACGTAGCCGGGGTCGGGCTCGCTTTGCACAAAGGGCGGAGTGAACAACAGGGCCAGGCCGTCTGCTTCACGGATCAGATGTGTTTCCACGGCCTGCATAGCCGTGGCTGCCTTGTCGGGGGCGCCTGCACCAGACAGTACGGCCCAGCTTTGTGCGATGGCATCAATCCGGCATTCATCCCGCAGAGCGGATCCCAACGGCGTTCCGTCATCGAAATACCCGCGCCTGTACCAAGCACCATCCCACCCCTCCCGATCAAGTGCGGTCTGCAGCATCGCCGCCTCCCGCCGCCAACTGCTGGCACGCCTGTCGCCCCGTGCATCGGCCAGATCGGCGAAGCGCATCAGGGTTGTGAACAGCAGCCATCCCAGCCAGACACTTTCCCCCTGTCCCCCTTCTCCGACGCGGTTCATCCCGTCATTCCAGTCGCCCGTCCCCATCAGCGGCAGTCCATGGGGGCCGGTCGCCAGACTGGCATCAAGTGCGAGTGCACAATGGTCGAACAGGTTGGCGCTTTCTTCGCTCATGGACGGGTGGAAGAAGCTGTCATGCTCTCCGTCATGCAGTCGCGGCCCGTCAAGGAACCCGACCCTTTCGTCCAAAACCGCAAGATCGCCCGTCACATCGACATAATGGCCTGCGGCATAGACCAGCCAGACCCGGTCATCGGAGATGCGGGTACGCACACCACGGCCCGATGGGGGCAGCCACCAATGCTGCACGTCCCCTTCCACAAATTGCCGCCCGGCCGCCCGCAGAAGATGGGCGCGCGTCAGGTCGGGACGGGTACCCGCCAGCGCCATGCCATCCTGCAACTGGTCACGAAAGCCATAGGCCCCGCTGGCCTGATAGAAGCCAGATCGCGCCCAGGTCCGGCAGGCCAGCGTCTGATACAGCAGCCAACCATTCAGCATGATGTCCAATGACCGGTCGGGCGTGGTCACTTGTACCTTGCCCAGCATCTGACGCCATTGCCGGGCGACAGCCCCCATGACGTCATCAAGGTCGGCCGCACGGTATCGGGTGACCAAGGCACGGGCGGCATCGGCACTTTCGGCCTGGCCCAGCAGGAACACGATCTCCACCCTTCCATCGGGGGGTATTTCGATCCGGGTCCGCAGCACAGCGCAGGGGTCAAGCCCCGCACCGACGCGCTTTGACAGCGGATCCATGCTGGCCAGGGCCGATGGATGGGCCAGGGTGCCGTTCCGCCCGATGAATTCACGACGGTCACCGGTCCAGTCTGTCTGCTGTCCGCATAAGTCGGCGAAGGCGACATGTCCCCCAACATCCCGGTTCCATGGATTTCGGGCGAACAGGGCGCCTGTGGCAGCATCGATGGAAGTCATCACAAAGGCGCGTGTGGCTTCGCGTGACGGGCCCAGCACCCATTCCGCATAGGCGGTGGCCGTCAATGACCGGTGACGATGCGTGGTGTTGTGCAAGGTCAGGCGCGCGATGCGGACCGGTGCATCGACCGGCACGTAGAGCAGCAGATCACTGGAGATGCCATTGGCACGATGACTGAACCGGCTGTAACCCCAGCCATGACGGGCGGTGTAGCGGGCCGCCGGGTCGCGGATGGGGCTGGGGGTCGGTGACCAAAGCACGCCATTCTCTTCGTCCCGCAGATAGAACGCGTCGCCGGGAGGATCGCTGACAGGATCGTTCGACCAGGGCGTCAACTGGTTCTCCCGGCTGTTGACTGCCCAGCAAAAGCCATTGCCGTCTGCCGAGACCTGAAACCCGAATTCAGGGTTGGCGATGACATTGATCCAGGGTGCTGGTGTCACCTGATCCGGACCCTGGATGATGACATATTCGCTTCCGTTCCGGGCGAAGCCGCCGATCCCGTTAAAAAACTCCAGATCAGATTCCACCTGCGGCGGCAGAGACGCGGCCGCCCGACGCCGGGAGGCTGGTACCGGTGGCGGGGCGTCCGCGCCAATCCGCTGCAACTGGTCAAACAGACCACCTCGGCGCGCGACCAGCACAACCCGCGCCGCGGCGTTCAGCAGAGACTGCGCCTGCGGCGTGATCAGGTCGGCGCGCAGCAGATGAACGCTTCCTGGGGTCATGCCGTGGCCCGCCGGCTGACGCGGCCGGTTGACACGGACCAGTGTTTCCAGCGCCGTCTGCAATTCCTGCAGGTAGGAGGCGGGATGCTCATTCAGGATGATCAGATCGACCGCGAACCGCTTCATCCGCCAGTAGTCAAAGGCCAGCAATGCCTCCCGGACGACAGCCAGATCATCATTGTCGGCGATGCGCAGCAGCAGGATGGGCAGATCCCCCGATATTCCCAACGCCCAAAGATCCGACTGCGAGGCCAACCCATTTTGGATGATGGCCGAGGCCGGCCGCAGCGCCGGCGTAGCATGCACAAGATGCCCGGCAAGCTGTTGGAACAGAGCGGCAGTACCGGCGCCGATGCCCAGATGATGCAACTGCACCTGCGCCTGCGTCCAGGCCAGGGTGGCCGCGCGGGCGTAAGCAGTTACATCCCGGTGTCGGTCGATCATGTCCAGCAAGGCGGCCCGGCTGTCGGCTGCCAGGGTCCAGAATGCAAGCCGGACAATCCCCTGCGGCGCCAGACGGATGGCATGGCGCAGGGCGAAGATCGGGTCAAGCACCGTTCCAGCGCTACCGGACAAGACATGCCCCGGTTCCATGGCCGCTGCATCACGCACGGATCGCCCCCTACCCAGGAAGCGGGCGCGGTCAGTCTCAAAACTGCTCTCGCCAAGACCATTGCCCTCAACCACCAGCATGTGGCCCAGCCAGACTTCCACCTCGTCCGACGCCCGCCGCCGCCGCGTGGCGATCAGCGCGTCGCAGCCGGGAAGATGCTCTGTCTGCACGAAGAGCTTGGCGAAGGCGGGATGGGCGACATCCGCGGCCTGCGGGCACAATGCCAGTTCCAGGTAAGAAGTGACGTCCAGGTGCCGGGCATGCGATCCGTCATTGGTGAGGGTGACCCGGCGCACGTCCGCGTCATCCTCCGCCGAAATCAGTATATCCAGGCCCGTGATCATGGTCCCGTCATGGCGGAGGAATTCGGCCCGATCCTCATGCAGGATCACGTCATAGCTGTCGGGATCAATCCCGCACGGGTAGTGGGCGGCCGACCAGACCTGGCCGTCATCCAGATCGCGGATGAAGATGCCGGTGCCGTGACTGTCGCAGGTCGGGTCTTCGCGCCAGCGGGTCAAGGAGACCGTACCCCGCCGGATCTGGCCGGCCCCTGCCGCCGTCAGCATCGTTGTCATCCGCCCATTGGATAACAGCAGTGTCGCGGGGGTGGCCTGATGCGGGTGGGTGAAATGCCGGTCGGCCTGGGGTTCGCTGACGGGACCGATGACCCGCGCGTCCGCACCAACAGCCCAATGTTGGGTGACCGGCACATCACCGGGCGTGCGTTCCTGCAAGAGCAGTTCGGTCGCCCGCACCATTGGTTCGGTATGGAACCTTGTGCGCATAATCCCGTTCATCAAGGTGTTGACAATAGCGACGATGGCCATCCCCTGATGATGGGCCATATAGGCCTGAACAAGGGCCATGCCTTGACCCTGGGGCAGGCGCGCAGGCGTAAAATCCAGGGCCTCGAAATACCCGTAGTCTCCACGTGCGCCCATCATCAACAATCGGCGCAGGTTACCGGCTGCGGCCGCCGGATCCACCATGGCTGCCAACATCGTGGCATAGGGTGCGATTACCGTTTCCGCCGCCAGGCCGCGCTTCAATCCCAAACCAGGCACGCCAAAATTTGAGTATTGGTAGGTCAGGTCAAGGTCACGGGCATTATAGGCGGACTCCGACATACCCCATGGCACACCCAGCCGGGCGGCATAGGTGATCTGGCGATGCACGATCAGCCGGCTGGTCCGTTCCAGCAAGCTTCCGCCCGGTGCCCGCATCACCAGGGCCGGCATCAGATATTCGAACATCGACCCGGACCACGAAACCAGCGCCGCACCATGGTTGGCTGACACGACGGTACGGCCCAGGCGAAACCAGTGTCGGGCCGGAATATCCCCCTTGGCGATGGCAACAAAGCTGGCCAGGCGGGCCTCCGACGCCAAAAGGTCGTAACAGCTGGGGTCCGCGACATTGTCGGTCAGCAGGTGTCCAATGGACAGAAGCTGGCGATCATTGTCGAACAGAAAGCTGAAATCCATTCCAGCAACCAATGCGCGTGCCCTTTGGGCCAGCGCCTGCAGGCGTGGGCCAAGGTCATGGTCCGTCTGTTCATCCCGGTGATGGGAATGGATGCATTCCAAACAGGCGCCTGCCCAATAGGCCGCATCCGTACCGAGTGACGCCAGGGCCGGGGGTGTCATCAACTCGGCGATCTGGTCTGCCCTTGTGATCAGACAGGAGAGGACAGTGCCGGGATCACCGCCACTTGCCCGTGGGCCGATGACCCGGGCCAGCGTCTCCAGCGCCTGATCCAGCCGGCCGCCAGCCTCACTCTGGCCGGAGATCGGCCGGATTTCCCGCACCAATGCCAAGGCGTCGGCTACCCCCTGCACCAGCGCGCCATCCGGGCGGGCTGTGGTGCGCCATTCATCGCAGCTGTTGGCCAGCGCGATCAGGTGCCCGGCAAGATTGCCACTGTCGACGGAAGAGACATATCGCGGGTCCAGTGGGCGCAAGTCCGCCGTCGCGTACCAGTTCAGGAAATGCCCCCGGAACCGTTCCAGCCGATCCATGCTGCCCATCGTCGCCTCCAGGCGATCCAGGGCATCATGGGTGCCGATCCAGCCGAAATCCCGCGCTGCGACAACCGACAGCAGGTAAAGGCCGATATTGGTAGGTGACGTTCGGCGGGCCAGCACAGCGGCGGGCGTCTCCTGAAAATTGTCAGGTGGCAGCATGTTGTCGTCGTCGGTGACGAACTGTTCGAAATAGCGCCAGGTACGTCGCGCGGCCAGGCGCAGCGTGGTCTCCGCCTCTTCACCCAAATCGTGCAATTCCTGGTCTTGGGTAGGGCGGCTGATCCGTTCGGCAATGAACGGGGACAGGAACCAGAGCAACGTGACGGGCAGGCTGAGCCGCCAATTCCCGTCCCCCGCAGCCAGGGCCACCACAAACCCCGTAACGGCCAGGATAGGCCCACCAGCCATGCCCTTGAAACTACCTGCCATCGTCGGCCGCGGGGCAACCGAGGTCTGCGCTGCCGGTACCCATTGCAGCAGATGGCTATGGCTGAACCATAGACGCCAGAGCGTCCGCAGGACGGCATCAAGCAACATGCAGGCCTGGTGGGCCAGAAAACTGCCCGTCAATGCGGTCAGGACCAAAGCACGTCGCCCCTCCGTCACCAGCTTGCGCAAATGGCCGGAAACCCGCGTGCTTGTCCGGGCCGGCCATAAGGCGGTGACAATGGGAAACAGAGGCGGCGCCAACAACAGCGCCGCATTGAACAGCGTCCAGGTAAGGCTGGCCTCAAAGGGCAAGGTCCAGCCCAGGATGAGGGACAGGACCAGCATGGGCGCGACCAGGGTACGGCGCAGATTATCCAGCATCTTCCAGCGCCCCACGGCAGGCACCAGACCGTTCACCCGGCTTGGATCGGTGGCGGCATAGCCGCGCCCCAGCAGCCAGGGCAATAACTGCCAATCACCCCGCGCCCAGCGATGGTGGCGCAGGGCATCCAGGTCGTAACGTGTGGGGAAATCCTCCACCAACTCCACATCCGAGGCCAGGGCGGCCCGCGCAAAATTGCCCTCGAACAGGTCATGGCTCAGCACCGTGCCGTCAGGGACACGACCGGCAAGGGCCAGTTCGAAGGCATCAATGTCATAGATGCCCTTGCCCGCATAGGACCCCTCCCCAAACAGGTCCTGGTAATGGTCGGATATGGCGGCGGCATACGGATCGATACCGTTGAGGCTGGAGAAAATGCGCTGAAACAGCGAACCTTCCCGCCCAACTGGCAGTGATGGCGTGATCCGGGGCTGCAAAACCCCATAGCCTTCCACCACCCTGCCCTCAACCGGATCGAAGCGGGGACGGTTCAGGGGATGCGCCATCTTGCCAATCAGCCGCCGGGCAGCATCACGCGGCAAGCGGGTATCAGCGTCCAGTGTAAGGACGTAGCGCACACCCATGGGTACCACCCCGTCCTCGATGGCGATGAATCCAGTATCGGTGGCGCCCCGCAGCAGCCGGTTCAACTCGTGCAATTTGCCTCGCTTGCGCTCCCACCCCATCCAGCATCCTTCACCTGGGCACCAGACACGCCGGCGGTGCAGCAGCAGAAAGCGGGGCCCACCGGGAGCGGGCCCATAGAGCCTGTTTAAGCGGACAATCCCGTTCTGGGCTGTCTTCAGCAGGCCGTCATCCGTCGCCGTCTGTTCCGTGGCGGCATCGGTCCAGTCTGACAGAAGTGCGAATTGCAGATCACCATCCGGACTGGCCAGATGATGGACCTCCAGCTGCGCCACCTGTTCGGCTATGCCGCGCGGATTGGTAAGCAAGGTGGGCACTGCCACCAATGTCCGCAGTTCGGCCGGGACGCCTGTTGCCAAGGCCATGCCAGGAAGAGCAGTGGCGCCGATCCCCAGTGACAGGATACGGTTGAACAGCGCCATGGCAACATCGATGCAGGGTATGAGCGACACCAGACCCAATGGGACAAGCGCCAACACCCCTACCCCCGTCCGGGCCATCAGGTGCAAGACGGACAGCAGGATCAAACCGGCAATCAGCACGATGCAACCGATATAGATCCCAAGCCCCAATGACCGGATAAATCGGGCTGGAAGGTGCCGCAAGCTGGGGCGATAACCGATATGGCGCTCAAACGCCGGACGCCCCCTCGCCAGCAAATGATACCCTGGATCACGGTGGCGGGCCTCGCATGCCTGGTCCGGCGACTGCGCCACCGCCAGCACCTGACGGGTCACATCCAGTTCAGAGCGGCCACTGCCGCGCGAGAGCTCCTCAATGGCGCTGCGATAGAGGTTTCGGGTCGTGAAATCCATCTGTGGGTATTCATCCACTGTCGCCAGCAGGTCATCGACGGGGCTGGCTTTTTCAAACAGCTCCTTCCAGTCAACATCACCGATGCGACGCAAGCTGGTAATGATGTTGCGGACCGTGACATTGGTGCCGCCCTGTCGGCGATGGACGTCATTGACCACCTCATCGGCCGTCATGCCCCTCGACGCCAGCCGCCGATCCAGCCAGGCCAGCACCGGGAGCGTGTCCGGGTCCTGATCACGCAACCGGTGCAGCAATTGTACCGCCATGGCCGGCGGCAACAGATGGTCCTGAAGCGTCTTCATGGCCCGGGCCGACGCTTCTTCGACCGCGCCTATCCCGGCCAGAAGCTGATCGGCGATCATGTCCGCCTGCTGTCGGGCATCCCGATTGACCAGGGTCTGTACCGCCAGACGACGCAGATTTTCGATCAACACGATACGCAGCGCGATTGAAACTGCCCAAAGCTCACCAATCGTCAGCGGCTCCACGGACTGATAGGCGCGCAGATAGCGTATCAGCATGTCAGCGTCGAAACGGCTATCCGTATGCGCAACAAAGGCCCAGGCAAGGCCGAAGACGCGGGGATAGCCCATGAACGGCCCTGTAGCCAGTTTCGGGAGCTGGCGGTGAAAACCCGGCGGCAGATCCCGGTCGATTTCCCGAACCTGGCGTTCGACAAGGTGGTAATTGTCAACCAGCCATTCCGATGCTGGCGTGATGGTCCTGCCCTCCGCCAGGGCGGAAACCGTCTTTCGATAGGCGTCCAGCAGCACTGTGGCATTGTCGTGCAAACGTTCCGCCAGCGAACAGCCCCTGGACTGTCTGGCCGTCACGGGTTGTGCCGCTGCCAGGGAGCGTCCATGCTCCTCTAGCCTCTCGCTTCCGAAAAGCTCTTCCCGGATGACTTCAGTGCCGTGCCAGAAGGCCGGCGCTGAGGGGGCGCGCGAGATGTTCATGCTGTCGCCTTCTTTTCGGCCCAAACCATTCACCATCGTCACAAGGCGATGATGCCGTCCGACAGGGGCGAACGCCCCGGCCGCGGACTGCCGCATTTCCGAAGTCAAACAGGCGCCAACGAACCGGGTCGTCCGATGCGTACCTCGAAGCTGGATGCTCCGCATGAGGACCCTGGCGCCGGGGAAACGTGGCTTGGGGGTTTTCAAGTTTCAAAAACCGAATTTACCTGGAGCCATCCACGACAAACATGATCGGAAAATACCTATAGCGGGTCATATATGGTAAAAAGTAGTTAAAATAATGAAACTTTAATACGTAAATACTGGCAAATCAGGAAGATTGGCCAGTTTGTCTGCATCCCTGAACTATTATTTGAAGTGCCATGACCTGCGTCAGCTGTTCATCCTGCCGAAGGAACACGGCCCACAAAAAGATCAGATAGATCGTGCTTGCTGGTCAGATCGCCTTGGACACAACAAGCACCTTCGCCCCGCAATCGCGCAGGATACAGGCAAGGTCCGCAATGCTGAATCTGGTTGATCTACTGGTCAGGTACAGGCCGGTGCGCTGTGCTGCACAGGCCAGGGGAAACAAGGCCGGTTCATTGTCCATCATCACGGCCCGGACATCATACCCCGGCGCAGACCCAGCGCCCGCGAGCGGTACGCCAGCCGGTTGGCGCATTGTCCAGGTCGCCGCGGCAGATGGATGGTACCGCTATCCGCCATGATGCAAGCGGGTGTGGCGGGCGTGGTGCTGCGGATGTATGGGTTACATGCCTCCCGAAGTTCTGAATGTTGGAAGGCACCTGACCGGAGCGGACAAGGACGATCAGCCGGCCGGGCTCCCCGGCCCGGTGTCCGGGCTCCAGGCTAGGCTGTCAAATCCCCGTCACCCGCATGTTTGCCGGCATTGGGGTCTGCATTGCCGACGACGAAGAGCACAACGTCCCGGTGAGTTGAACGCACCCGAACCTCAGACGACAATGATTACCACGCGGCATAGGGACCGATACCCGGCTAGGGCAGGTGAAACGCAGCGCCGTCTGGTTGGCACATGACGGCACCGGCAGAGCGGTCGGTTAACGGATGAGAGCCCATAGCACGGATCACCGACAATTGCGGTCCAGGAACGCGCAGATCGCACGGTTGCAAGCGTCAGCGTGACTGACATTTGCCATGTGGCCGGCATCCTGAAAAACCTGCATCGTGGCCCGGCGCAACCCGTTCACCAACCGCTCAGCGGCCTGCACGCGCGATGGCGCATCCATGTTGCCAATCATGACCAGCGACGGGACGGGTATTGCCGCCAGCAGGTCGTCGGTCACCGGCAGTGGTTCCGGCGGCGCCAGCAAGTCGCGCCCCTGATAGTCGCCCAGGATCTCATCCAGCAGACGCTCCGTCTCCGGATCGGAGACCCGCAACATCGGGTGCGACCGCCACAAGGATCGGGCAGCGCGCAGGTCCCCCGCCCGGACCAGTTCCACCAATCGCGCCAGGGGGAGCGGCGGTTCGAGCGTGGTGTCGGGCGGAGCCGCGTCATGTGGTGCCGCCAGCAGGACAAGGCCAGCCACCCGACCCGGGTAATGGGCGGCTGCCGTCAGCGCCACCCGACCCGCCTGTGAATGCGCAACAAGAACCACCGACGATATGCCGAAATGGTCCAGCAGAACCGGAATATCGTCCGGTTCACGCCGCAGTCCCGGCGGGGCGGCAGACCGGCCAAACCCACGACGGTCGGGCATCAGCAAGGTGAACCCATCCGCCAGGCCCCTTACCTGCGGTCGCCACATGCGCCAGTCCAGCGTCCAGCCATGAAGCATCAGCAGGGCCGGATGCCCGGCCCCTGCACGTTCCACGGACAATGCCCCGCCCGCGACGGCGACATCGACCGCCATGATCAGTGACGGTAGGTATTGTTGACGCTGTGATCACCACCCAGCCAGCGGGCCAGATCCGCCCCCGCCGTTTCCCGCTTCGACTGTTCAAGGGCAGCTGCCGACGGCGCGTCATGGGTGAATTCCAGGATCATGCCGTTGGGGTCCTTGATGTAGACCGACCGGCAATACCCATGTTCCAGCGTGTAGGTCTCAGGCTCTGTAATGCCCGCGGCGCGGATGCGTGTCTCAATCTCTGCCTGGGTGTCGGCGTCGACATGCAGGGCAATATGGTGGAAGGGGGATTCCGGCATGGGTGGACCAAACAGCTTTTGGTCCTCCGGATCGGCGAACTGAAAAAAGGCCAGTGCGCTGCCATCGGCCAGACC
Source organism: Azospirillum sp. (assembly GCA_027483805.1). Taxonomy (GTDB): domain Bacteria; phylum Pseudomonadota; class Alphaproteobacteria; order Azospirillales; family Azospirillaceae; genus Niveispirillum. The sequence goes on from JAIXTS010000072.1 coordinate 21,989, forward strand.
GAAGAAGCAATGGCAATAGGTGCGTTCCGACCCGAACAGCATATCCTTCTCGCACCAGGTGGCGATCAGGGGAATACCCAGCACATCCTCATAGAAATGGCGGGTGGCCTCCAGGTCGCGCGTGACATAGGCGGTATGGTGCAGGCGGTTGGGAAGCTTGGCTTTCATGATCCGGATCCTCTTCTGGTTGTTTCAGCCGAACAGCCTTGTGGCGATTTCCGTGACATGGCGGCCCTGGAACCGGGCGCCCTCCAGTTCATTGGCGCTGGGCTGGCGGGAACCGTCGGCGCCGGCCAATGTGCTGGCGCCATAGGGCGTGCCGCCGCTGATCTCATCCATCCGTGTCGCCCCGGCCCAGCTATACGGTAGACCGACAATGATCATGCCATGGTGCAGCAGGGTTGTATGAAAGGACGTGATGGTGGTTTCCTGCCCGCCATGCTGGCTGGCCGTGGAAACAAATACGCTGCCCACCTTGCCGACCAGGGCACCCTTGGCCCAAAGCCCGCCCGTCTGGTCCAGGAAGTTGCGCATCTGGGCCGCCATGTTGCCAAAGCGCGTGGGCGTGCCGAAGATGATGGCATCATAATCGCCCAGTTCGCCCGGACTGGCGATGGGTGCTGCTTGATCCAGGCGGATGCCGGCGGCCTTCGCCACCTCATCCGGCACCAATTCCGGCACACGTTTGACCGTGACCTCCGCCCCCGCCACCGACCGGGCGCCCTCGGCCATCGCGGTGCCCATGGTTTCAATATGGCCGTAGCTGGAGTAATAAAGCACAAGTACCTTCGCCATCGATCATCCCCTTCCCAAGTCCGTGGGTCAGAACTTCATGCCATATTCAAGACCATAGCGGCGGGGGCGTCCTTTGAAGACGAAGCCGCCGGGCGAGAATTCGGCATTGTACTTCTTGTTGAACAGATTGTCCGAATAGGCCGACAGGTTCCAGCCCTCGCCCTCGACACCCAAACGGATATCGACAAGGTCCAGCGGGTCGCGAACAGTGCTGTTCTGGATATCGAACCAGGTCTTGCCGATCCGCCGGTAATCGGCCCGCGCGGTCCCCGTCAGGCCGCTGTCACCCAGATCGGTGCTGTATTGCACCCCCAGATTGAAGGTGTAGCGGGAGATCAGCGGCGCCTCGTTACCCACGACAGTCGGGTCAGCGAATTCCTTGATCTTGCTGTCAGTGTAGCCAAAGCCGAAATTGACCTGCAGCCCCGTCGTCAGGAACGCGGTGGCATCCAGCTCAAACCCGTGCAGACGGGTTTCCGGTACATTGCCCAGGTTCTGGGTGGAGTTCGCGGCCAGGAAAACGAAAAAATAGGAATTATCGGAGATGGTGTTGTAGACGGAGCCATTCAGACGCAGCTTGCGATCCAAAAGCTGCGACTTGAACCCCGCCTCCAGCGTGCTGGCCGTTTCCGCCTTAAACACGTCCGACACACCCAGGATACCGTTGGCTGCCGCCACAGCACCAACCCCGGTCTGGTTGAAACCACCGCTGCGGAAGCCCTTTGAATAGCCCGTGTAAAGGGTCAGCGCGTCGTCAACCTGATAAGTCAGCGTAGCCTTCGGCTGCCAGGAGGTGAAGGTTTCGTTGCGCACCTCGCCGCTGCGCCCGGCTGGGAAACCCGCGACATTGGGCAGATAGGCGGTGGGCGTCAGCGTGGTGTTTTCCCGCTTGTCCTTGTCATAGCGCAGCGACAGATCGGCGGTCAGCTGTTCCGATAAATCATAAGAGGTGCTGCCGAACAAGGCCCAAGCGAAGTTATCCTGGCTATCGGCCAGGAAGGAGAATTGCGGGTTGCGCGGATCGCTGCTGGGCGTGCGATAGACGGGATAGACCCCCTGCCCCCGGTCGATCATGTTACCGGTGGAGATGTAGCGCTTGGTGCCGATCATGTAGCCGCCCACACTCCACTGGAACGGTTGATCGGTGGGCGACGCAAAGCGCAACTCCTCGCTCCACGCCTTCACGTTCAGATACTGGCTTTGGTTCAGGTCGAAGCCCAGGAACTGATAGAAAAGGCTTTCCTTGATCGGCAGGAAGTCAAACGCATCACCGGTCAGGATTTCCTTCACCTGGTCATAGGAGGTGACGGAGGTCACGGTGCCAGCATCGGTCTCATACGCGATCCGCAGCGACGTACCGTTCATGTCACGGTCATTCTGGCCGGGATTGTTCACACGCACCGGCAGGCTGGTATTGTTCACATCGCTGACGATGTTGAAATACAAGGCCTGTGTGCGCAGTCGCGACACAGACCCGCGCACATCGACGGTCAGGTTGTGTGTCGGCTGGAACAGCAGGGTTCCGCGCAGCGACAGATCCTCATACGGGTCGGCCTTTTCATCCAGATAGGCATTGCGGATCAAGCCGTCGCTGTTGACATAGGATCCGGCCAGCCGAAACTTCACCTTGTCCGACAAAGGCCCGCTGATGCCCGCACGGGCGGAATAGCCAAAGCCGTTTTCCACCCCCACCTTGACCCGGGTGTCGAACGTGTCGGTCGGCTGCTTGGTCCGGATGACGATGGCGCCACCGATGGCATTGCGGCCGTACAGCGCACCTTGGGGTCCTTTCAACACCTCGATCTGGTCGATATCGAACAGTTCCTGACTGAATTGCGCAGCGTTCACCTGCTGCACGCCGTCCACGATGACGGCCACCGACGGCTCGCTGTTGCGGGCCTGGGTGATGCCGCGAATGATGATGAAGGCATTGCCGGCATTCTGCGTTTCCACCAACGTGACGTTGGAGGTCAGGTCGATGAAGTCGGCCGGCTTCTCAATGCCCGCCATCTCGATCGCGTCGGCGGTAAAGGCCGTGATCGCTGCCGGCACGTCCTGCTGCGCCTGCGGGCGGCGCAGGCCGGTCACCACCACCTCTTCAATGGTCGAAGCCCCGGCCTGGGTCGTGGACTGGGCCGTCGCCGGGCCTGTGGTCGCCAGCGCCAGAGCCGACACACCGGCCAAAGTGCCGAAGCGCCAAGAGGAACGTGCCATGCAAAACCTCCCGTTCGTCATTTGTCATTAATGGCGCACAGCGCGATCCGTCCTTGCGGCGGCCGGTGCGAATTGGGTCCGCGAAGCACCGCGTCCACACGGGTCGTTGCCCGTGCCTTGGACAATCTATGTTTCGATTATCGAAGTCAAGTTCGATGTGCGAAGTTTTGTCCGTTTATCGAAGTCCACGCTCGGCGTAACGAAAAACGCCCCGACCAGGGGCCGGGGCGTTATCGGGAGGGACAAAAGGTGGGGTGATCAGATCAGCCGCGGGCCAGCGAATGCATCAGGAAGGGCCATTGTTGCAACGACACCTCGATATCATGGGCAGCCCGGCGCAGCAGCGGCAGACGGGTGCGCACCAGTTCATCCTGGGAGATACGGGTAGTGGAGGTGGAGCAATTGATGGCGGCACAGACATTGCCATCCTTGTCCCGCACAGGCACTGCTACGGAGACGATACCGTAATCCAGCTCATCCAGCGCTGAATCGTAACCCAGGTCTCGCACCCGCATCAGCCGGGCCAACAGTTCCTCCCGGCTGGTCAGCGTGCGTTCTGTAAAGCGGTTCAACGTCGCCGAGGCCAGATAATCTTCCAGCAACTTCTCCGGCTCAAACGCCAGCAGCACCTTGCCCAGCGAGGTGGCATGCGCCGGATAGCGGGTGCCGACGCTGGCCCCCAGGCGGATATGCCGGTTCGTGGAAACATGCACCAGATAAAGGATATCAGGTCCCGACAGCGTGGCCATGGAGGCGCTGTCACCCGTTTCATCGCGCAGAGACTGCAGGTGCGGTGTCACCACCTGTTCCAGGTTCATCGACGCCAGATAGGCCGATCCGAAGACCAGGACCTCCGGGCGCAGCAGGAACCGCCTTCCATGGCGCCCGACATAGCCAAGGGCGACCAGCGTATTGAGGCAGCGGCGGGCCACCGCGGGGCTGAGGCCGGTGGCAACCGCCACCTCCGACAGCTGCATTTCCGGGCGCTGTTGATTAAATGCGCGCAGGACCGTCAGGCCGCGTTCCAGCGTCAGCAGATATTCGGGGTCTTTTTCCCGCTCCGCCGCGCCATCAACCCTGTCCCCACTACCCGCCATTCCGTCCGTCCCGTGCGCCGACTTGCCTGCCGGCCAGCTATAACCGGAGCACCGGTCGGCCGCCAGAACTTAAACCGGATCGCCCAGAATCTCCGGATTGTGCTCACCCAGCACCGGCGGCGCCGCGATGGTCAGGTCACGTTCCCCGTCATAGGAAATGGGGCAGCGCACACTGCGGAACCGCCCGGTCCGGGGATGCTCGGTCTCCACCTGGAGGTTGAGATGACGCGCCTGGTCAGTGGCCAGGGCCGCCGCCGCATCATGGACGGGGGAATGCGGCACATCCAGGCTGCCCAACCGTTCGCACCAGGCAGAAAGCGTGCGGGTGCGAAAAATGGGAGCCAACCGTTCCACGACCTTTTCATAATTGGTGATCCGCGACTGTCGGTCCGCGAATTCCGGATGTTGCAGCATGTCAGGCCATTCCACGGCCTGGGCCAGCCCTTCCCAGAATTTGGGCGGCGATGACATGTGCAGCGCGATCCATTTCCCGTCCGCGCAGACAAACACATAGGATTGCGACACCGATGGCCGGCTGTACGGCCCCATGATCTGATCAGCGGCGAAATAATGGGTGAAATCATCCAGGTTGAAATGACACATGGCCTCCAGCATGGACAGTTCCACCAGACGGCCCTGGCCGGTGCGGTGGCGTTCATGCAGGGCGCCCAGAATGCCGTAGGCCGCATAGAAGCCCGTGATGGCATCGGCCAGCGCCGGCCCCACGACGCGTGGAGTCTCTGGGTTCAAGACAAGGCGCAGGAAGCCGCTGGCCGCCTGCGCCACGGTATCGAAGGCGGGCCGCTGGCTGTCCGGGCCGGTGGCGCCAAAGCCGGAAATGGCGCAATAGATCAGGCGTGGGTTCAGGGCCCGCAGTCGGTCGGCATCCACATTCAGCTTGGCCGCGGCACCCGGCCTGAAATTCTGGATAAAGACATCGGCATCGGCAATCAGCGCGTCCAGCCGGTCACGTCCGGCAGCCTCACGCGTGTCCAGGGTGATGGAGCGCTTGTTGCGGTTATAGGTCTGGAAATGCGGGCTGTAGAGGCCACCCTTGAAGGCCCGGAACGGATCACCTGTCCCCGGCTGCTCGATCTTGATGACATCGGCGCCCAGATCCGCCAGCAGCATGCCCGCCGCCGGACCCGTGATGAAGGTCCCCATTTCCAAAACCCTGACATCCTTCAGGACTTTTGCCATCTTATGCTCCAATCAGGGAAGGACCGCAGGCGCGGGGGGCACGGGCGGGCAAAACGGGCCGGCCCGACGGCAATTGCCGCCACATCCATCTCTCGATATATAGACTTCGACAATCGAAATCAACTTCGATAATCGAATTTTCTTGTAAAACGGGGCGGACCGGGCGTTAGCTGTTGTCAGACAGCGATAGCGGGAGCAGACCCATGCGTATCGGCAAGACCGACCAGCCTTACAGTGCCATCTGCACCTCCGACGCGGAAACGATCCGGGTCAGGGGCCTGGATCTGTGCGAACAGGTCATCGGGCGGATGGATTTCACCAGCTATTTCTGGCTGCTGGTGACCGGTACTGCCCCCAGCGACAATCAGCGGTTCATGGCCGATGCCGTGCTGGCCGCCATTGCCGAACATGGTCTGGTGCCCAGCGTCGTGGCCGCCCGGATGACCTATGCCGCCGCACCAGAGGCAATGCAGGGCGCGGTGGCGGCAGGGCTGTCGGGCTGCGGCAGCGTGGTGCTGGGCAGTGCGGAGGTGGCCGGCCGATTTCTCGCCGATCTGACGGATGCCGCGGACGGGGCCGCGATCCAAGCGGTGGTCACGGCAAAACTGGCCGAGCACCGGGCTACAAAGCGCGCGATACCGGGTTTTGGCCATCCGCAGCATAGTGGCGGCGACCCGCGTGCCCATCGCCTGTTGACGCTGGCCGACGAACGCGACATCTCGGGCCCGCACGTGGCGGCGCTGCGTGCCGTGAAGGCGGCGCTGCCCACGGCGTTCGGCCGGGACCTGCCCATCAATGTCAATGGCGCCATCCCGGCGGTGATGCTGGACGCCGGCTTCCCGCTGGTGGCGCTGAAAGGCATCTCGCTGCTGGCCCGCACGGCCAGCTTGATCGCCCATCTGCGGGAAGAAAGTGAGCGACCCATTGGTTTCATCCTGTCGGCGGCGGCCGCGAAAGCCATCCGCTATGACGGGACAGAGGAAGCGGTATTCAGCAGAATTCAAGGCGAAGGTGACACTGGAGGCGATCCGGGGCGAGTTGACGAGGACGCAACTTATGTCGAAGCTCGGTGTTCACCAGACGATGATCAACGCTTGGCGCAAGCAGGCGATGTCTGGTGTACGGACATCACCTAAATTCCGATGCGGCGGGGCTTTCTGTATCTGATCGCCGTGATGGACTGGGCATCGCGCAGGGTGCTGGCCTGGAAACTCTCCAACAGCATGGACATTGATTTCTGCCTGGAGGCCCTTGCCAAGAGGCCAGGGCCGGGATCGGACGCTGGATCGATTGCTACAATACCCAACGCCCTCATTCCGCGCTCGGGGACAAACACCGGACGAGGCCATAGAGGCAACGGGCGGACAGACTGTGCTTGGCGGCGTGAACTGATCAGGACCAAGCTTAACGCCGAGCAAAAACTGTCGAGTCACTGGCGACCAACACTTCCACACCATCAGTTCCATCACCGCGTGTTTTCGGCTTTTCGGGAGATGTTCCATACCAGCATCCGGTTGTCTCGCCTCGGCGTAAAATCCAGACCAGCCCGAAAATGCCATCGTGGCCTCATGAACATTAAAGGTATGATGGCAAAGTCTTCCGCAACAATTTTCATTACTTCACGTTCCAACTTGGCGCGTTTACCGGCATCGGACTCAGTCCGGATTTTGAGGATTATTTTGTCCAGTTCTGCATTTTTATATTGACCTTGATTTCGACCGCCGAACCCCGCTGCGATACCAGGACTGGCAATACGTGATCGAACAAAGGCCATCGTATCTGACTGATCAACAACAGCTACATTCAGGTTCAGTCCGAACTCTCCATTCGCCACCACTTCCGGGAAGCGGGAGCCAACGTCACGGGTCTTGATCTGAATCCCGACACGAGCAACCATTGGTTCAATTTTGTCTGCAATCCATGCGGCTCCTGGGATAGACAGAAAGTCAGCAGAAAAGCCGTTAGGATAACCCGAAGCCGTCAGCAGCCTGCGGGCACGATCAACATCCGCCCGCAGATCCATCCTTTCGTTGTACAAAGGACTGTCGGGAAGACTGATTTGACCCGTTGGTATGCCGGGGTCAAAGCGTTGACGTATTGCGACCACCTCGCGATCCAACGCCAAGGAAATGGCTTGCCGCACACGCCTGTCACGGAGTGGATTCGCGGCGCCATCAGCAACAAAAGGAGAGGTCGGGCGTTGGTTAAGCTGAATGAAGACGAAGCTTGACGGATAACCATGTACTGTCTTTGCACTGCTGACGGTGGCAAGGTGCGCCGCCGGACCATCGGGAAC
>JAIXTS010000272.1 GCA_027483805.1 Azospirillum sp.
GCCCCGCCGATCAGCAGGGGCATTTTCATGCCGGTGCGCTGCATCTCGCGGGCCACAAACACCATCTCGTCCAGCGACGGGGTGATCAGGCCGGACAGGCCGATAATGTTGCACTTATGGGCCTTGGCTTCTTCCAGGATACGCGCGCAGGGGACCATGACGCCCAGGTCCACCACCTCAAAATTATTGCACTGAAGCACCACGCCCACGATGTTCTTGCCGATATCATGCACGTCGCCCTTGACGGTGGCCATCAGGACGCGGCCCGCCGGTTCGGACTTGGCGCCGTCCTTTTCCGCCTCGATATAGGGCAGCAGCCAGGCCACGGCCTTTTTCATGACGCGGGCGGATTTCACCACCTGCGGCAGGAACATCTTGCCGGCGCCGAACAGATCGCCCACCACATTCATGCCATCCATCAGGGGGCCTTCGATGACGTGCAGGGGGCGTTCGGCGGCAAGCCGCGCCTCCTCCACATCGGTGTCGATGAACTCGTCAATGCCGTGGACCAGGGCGTGGGCCAGACGTTCCCTGACGGGCAGGCTGCGCCAGGACAGGTCGGCGGCCTTTTTCTTCTCGCCGCCCTTATACTTGTCGGCCACCTCCAGCAGGCGGTCGGTGGCATCGTCGCGGCGGTTGAGGATCACATCCTCCACCCGCTCGCGCAGTTCTTCCGGGATGTCGTCATAGACGGGCAGTTCGCCGGCATTGACGATGCCCATATCCATGCCCGCCGGGATGGCGTGGTAGAGGAACACTGAGTGCATGGCGGCGCGCACAGTATTGTTGCCGCGGAAGCTGAAGGAGACGTTGGACAGGCCGCCGGAAATATGGGCGCCGGGGCATTCGCGGCGGATGTCGCGCGTCGCCTCGATAAAGTCCACCGCGTAGTTATTGTGCTCCTCAATGCCGGTGGCGACGGCGAAGATATTGGGGTCGAAGATGATGTCTTCGGGCGGGAAGCCGACCTTGTTCACCAGCACATCGTAGGAACGCTTGCAGATCTCCAGCTTGCGGGCGCGGGTGTCGGCCTGGCCCTTCTCGTCAAAGGCCATGATGACAACGGCCGCCCCATAGCGGCGGATTTTCTTGGCCTGGGCGACGAACAGCTCCTCGCCTTCCTTCAGCGAGATGGAATTGACGATGGGCTTGCCCTGAACATTCTTCAGGCCCGCCTCGATCACGCTCCATTTCGAGCTGTCGATCATTACGGGCACGCGGGCAATGTCGGGTTCCGATGCGATCAGGCGCAGGAAGCGGACCATCGCTGCCTCGCTGTCCAGCATCGCCTCGTCCATGTTGACGTCGATCACCTGGGCGCCGTTGGTCACCTGCTCGCGCGCGACATCCAATGCCGCCTCGTAGTTCCCGTCCAGGACCAGCTTCTTGAACTTGGCCGAGCCGGTGACGTTCGTGCGCTCGCCGATATTGATGAAGCTGGCGGTGCGGGGGGCGGTGGTCATGATCGGTCTCGGGGGCGTTGGCGGGGGAGGGACTTGGGAGGCGGGGGGGCGGTGTGCTATGTTTGGCGTACGAATGCCATAGAAGTTGGGGGCCGCGATGGATAACCACCTCGTCCTGGACCTGGAGCCCACATTACGCGAGCGGCTGGAGCAACGCGCCCGTCAAAATGGACTGACGCTTGAACAGGAAGCGCAACGCCTGTTGTCGGCTGGCACCACAATCCTGCCAGATGACCCGTCTTTACCGGCTGGGCAACGGATTGCCCGGCAATGTGCAGATTCAGGCGTTGGGTTCCTGGACGGTGAGGTTGTCGAGTTGCGGGGCGGCGGCCTGCTGATCCCGGATTTTGGGGAATGATTATCCTGGATACCAACGTTCTGTCTGCCCTGATGGCGGCCAAACGCAATCCCGGAATCGTGGCCTGGGCAGACAGGTTCCGGGTCGAGGATTTCTGGACCACGACCATCAACATCTTCGAGCTACGCCATGGCATCGAAAGAATAAAAGATCCTGTACGCCGGGCTGATCTGGACGCCATGTATAAACGAGTGATCCCGGCGATGATTGGCGACCGATTGCTGTTGGTTGATGAGGTGTCAGCCCACGCCTCTGCCGTGCTGAAGGCCCGGCGGGAGAAGGACGGCATCGTACAGGAAATCCGCGATACCCTGATCGCCGGCATCTGCGTCGCCCATGGCGCGACGCTGGCCACGCGCAATGTCCGGCATTTTGCCGATGCGGGCGTGACACTGATCGATCCGTGGGATGCGGCGGCAAACACCTGATCTGTCCCCGCCTTAAAAGGCCGGCATCGTAAACGGTTCCAGGCCTGACAAGCGCATGGAGCGTTCAGGTTGCGCCGGTTCGCGCGGCGGCAGGCCCTTCACCGACTGGGCGATGGCGCGGATATGGTCGGGCGTGGAGCCGCAGCAGCCGCCGACAATATTCACCAGCCCATCCTTGGCCCAGCCCTGCAGGTCGGACGCCATATGTTCGGGCTTTTCATCATATTGGCCGAATTCGTTGGGCAGGCCGGCATTCGGATAGGCGGAGACGAACACTTCGGCGATGCGTGACAGTTCCTGGATATAGGGGCGCATCAGGTCGGCCCCCAAGGCACAGTTCAGGCCGATGGAGAAGGGCTTCACATGGCGCAGGCTGTTCCAGAAAGCCTCCGTCGTCTGACCCGACAGGGTGCGGCCCGACCGGTCGGTGATGGTGCCGGAGATCAGGACGGGCAGGTCCAGGCCCTTTTCCTCCAGCACCTCCTCAATCGCGAACAGGGCGGCCTTGGCGTTCAGCGTGTCGAAGACGGTTTCCACCATCAGCACATCGGCCCCGCCATCGATCAGGCCTGCCGTCTGTTCCTTATAGGCCAGACGCAGTTCGTCAAAATCGACATTGCGGAAGCCGGGGTCGGTGACCACGGGGCTGATGCTGGCCGTGCGGTTGGTGGGGCCAAGCGCACCGGCGACATAGCGCGGCTGGGTCGGGTCGGCCGCCTCTGCCACATCGGCGGCCTGCCGGGCCAGCTTCGCGCCTTCGAAATTCAGCTCATAAGCCAGCTTTTCCATACCGTAATCGGCCAGGCTGATGCTGGTGGAATTGAAGCTGTTGGTTTCGATGATGTCGGCGCCGGCATCCAGATACTGGGCATGGATGTCATAGATGATCTTCGGCTGGGTGACGGAGAGCAGGTCGTTGTTGCCCTTCACATCATGGCCCCAGTCCGCGAAGCGCGTGCCCCGGTAATCTTCTTCTTGCAGATTATGCCGCTGGATCATGGTCCCCATGGCGCCGTCGATCACCAGGATACGCTGGCGCGCAATGTCGCGCAGCCGGGACAGCCGTTCAGCCCTGGTCATCAAACCCTCCATCATCCAACAGCCGGGCCCGGACATGGCGCCCCTGTCACCGGTTCTACCGCCGGGCCCGCACCCATGCAAACATAAAGATATCTTTATGTGATGATGGCTGACATGCCGGTGGCGCCCATGGCCGTGGCTGGCGGCGGGGACGGGTCCGCTGCGGCGCGGCCGGCGGCGGGCAGGCGGACGGTCACGCGGGTGCCGCCACCGGGCCGGTCCGTCACATCGATACTGCCGCCCAGCGGGCCTGCGACCAGCGAATAGACCATATGCAGGCCCAGGCCGGTGCGCCCGTCCGCCCGGCCCGTGGTGGTGAAAGGTTCGAACAGGCGGGGACGCACGGCCGCATCCACCCCGACGCCATCATCCTCTACCACCAGCTCAATCTGTCCTGTGGCCGTCAGGCTGGCGGTCAAGTGGATCTGGCCCGGCCGCCCCCGCGGGAAGGCATGGTCCATGCAGTTGGACAGAAGCTGGCCCAGCACCTGGGTCAGGGCCCCGCCATTGGTTTCCAGCACCAGACCCGGCCGGCTTTCCACCGTCAGGCTGACATGCGGCGCATCGGTCCGCACCTCCATCGCGGGGCGCAGTTCGCCCAGCAGGTCATGCAGGTCGAGGCGGCGCACACTGTCGTCCGAACGTTCGGTGGCGATCTGCTTGAAGCTTTGCACCACGGCGGCGGTGCGTTCCACAGTGGTGGTCAGCAGGCCCGCCGCCTCCCGCACCTCTGCCAGGAAATCGGCCAGTTGGCGCCGGGTCATGGTGCCGGCGGCCATGGCTTCCTCCGCCGCTTCCACCTGCTGGGCCAGATGGGTGGCGGTGGTCAGCGCCGTGCCGACAGGCGTGTTCACCTCATGCGCCACGCCAGCGACAAGCCGGCCCAGGCTGGCCAGCTTTTCCGACTGTACCAGCCGATCCTGCGCCACCTGCAGCCGGTCCACGGTTTCCGACAGATGCCGGGTCCGGTCGGCTACCTGATCTTCCAGCGCACCGTTGAGCGCAGCCAGCCGGGCGTTGGACTGCTTGGCCTGATCCAGCATGAGGCGCAGCCGGTCGATCAGCAGGGCCGCCTGCAGGAACAGCATGAAACAATAGCCAGCCTCCATGATGCCGTTAAAGCCAATGCGGTGGACCAGCGCCAGATTGGCGCCGGCCAGCACGGTCCAGGCGATGGCCATGGGCAGGGCCAGGGGTTGCCGCCGCCGCGCCGCCGTCACCGTGGCGGCGATCAGGGTTATCAGGGCCAGGATCAGGCCGATGGTGGCCGTCCAGGTCAGCAGCCAGGGGAATTGCAGGGTCCAGAGGCTGGCCAGGGGCACGGCCGCAATGAACAGCACGGAAGGCCAGGCCAGCCCCTTGCGCAAAGACCCCGGAAAGAGCAGGGCCGCGCTGGCCAGGCAGGACAGCCAGACAAAGGGGAACATCACATTGTTGAGAAAGCCCAGCAACTGACCTGGCAGGGAATACAGGACCTCGCTGCCCAGCGGCGTGTTGGCGGTCAACTGTACCAGGGCGATGGCCACCGACATGACGGAAAAGACCAGACATTCCCGGTCACGCGGGCGCAGCACATAGAGGATGAGATATAGCAGCCCGATGGACAGGCAGACCGAAAGGAAGGCCGCGCGCAGGGCCAGTTCCTGATGCCAGTCGCCATACATGCCATCAGCATCGCCCAGCAGCAGGGCACGCGGAATGCCGCCATAGCCGCCGAAGGCCGCCACCTGCACCGTGATGTCCAGCACCCCGTCAACCGGGGCAACGGCAGCGATGGCCTTTTGCCCGGCGCTGTCGGTGCGGTCGGCATCGGGCCCGACATTGCCGGCATGGATGGCGCGTTCGCCATTGACCAGCACGTTCCAGGCCACGAACCGCTGATTATGGCGCATGGCCAGCGGCGGCGCATTCTTGGGCAGCAGCACCCGCAGGTGGTAGGTGCCGATACCTTCCGACAGCAGCGGCACACCATCCACACTCTGGTTCGTCCAGCGACCGGGCACAGCCAGCAGGGAAGGGGCGGGGGCGCGGCCATCGGTGATTTCAGCGGGGGAGATCAGCCGGTCACGCCAGAACTGCCAGTCACCCTCCAGGAAAATCTGGCCATCATGGCGGAAATCCCAGCCGCGCAGGTCCAGAACGCCATCGACCGCCAGGGGGCGCTGGGTCAGGGCCGCCGACAGGCCCGCCCAAAGGGTGGAAAGTATCATTGCCGCGACAAGAGGCGCCCAGAACCAGCGCATCATACCGGAATGGCCCAAAAAACGCTGCACGGCCATATTTCCGCACTATCCTGCCTGAAAGGTTGCTCTGATCAACCTTGCGACAGACGGCGCGGCGTTGCAATCCGCGCGTTTGCGGCGGCTGGTATCCGGCGGCACGGGTGGTGATGTTTTTTCGTCCCCCCGTTGCGCTGCCTCGGCGGGCTGCTTATTTTCATGGCATGCAAAACCATGTCCGGCCACACCGACAGACCGCCCGCCTTGCCCGTCACCTGACAGGCCTGCTGCTGGCATTGGTGGCCATGGCCGGCGGGGCGCACGCGGCCTGTACCGACCCGGCGGCCGATGGCGTGAACTGGCGCCGCTGCTATCTGGATGGGCGCGATTTGAAGGATGTGTCGCTGGATCAGGCCATGCTGCGTGAGGCGACATTCCAGCGCAGCGACCTGAGCGGCGCCCGCCTGACCCATGCCGACGCCTATCGTGCCAAGTTCCTGTCGGCGCGACTGGACCGCGCCATCCTGGACGGCGCCCGCCTGATCGAGGCCGACCTGACCCGCGCCGACCTGACAGGCGCCAGCCTGAAAGGTGCCGATCTGCGCAATGCCAAGCTGGTGGGCGCCATCATGAAAGGGGCTGATCTGACCGGCGCCCGGGTGGAAGGGGCAGACCTGCGCAATGCCGACCTGTCGGGCGCCCGCTGGACCGATGGCCGCGCCTGTGGCGAAGGGTCGATGGGCCAATGTCATTGAGCGGCGGCAGGGCTCGTGGCCAGTAAAGCGGGTGCCATACCAACTATCCGGCTCGACCCGACCGGCGGACAACTCCGAATCAATACATATTTGGTAAAATTGCATCCATTAAATCGTATAATATCTACAGTTAACAATTGACATATCAGTAGCAGAAGTCATAGTGCCTGCCGCGTATGAGGATGGGTGGGTACGGGCATGTTTTCCGTCGGGTACGGCGTTGATCACATCACCATAGCCTTGAGTGAGGGCTTTCTCTGCTTCCACCTGTCTGGGGAGGTATCGTCTGCGGATATCGAAACCGCCCTGTCCCTGGCGTCGGAAAACGGCATGCTGCGGCCAGACAATCTGGTTCTGGTGGATATCCGCAAATTCCAGGGATCCATCGATTGGGGCATGGTGCGCGACATGCGCCGGTACGCCCCCTGGGCGTCCGGGGTGATCACCGATATTCGCTGCGCCTATCTTCTGCCCGAAGGGTTCGGCAGTTTTGTCACCATCCTGGCCAGCTTCTATCCCGGGGCCCGTCACCGGGCATTCCGCGACCAGTCATCGGCGCTGCGCTGGCTGGCGGAGACACGCCACGCCGCGTGAAATCATGGCGCCCCTGCCGGCTTTGCCGCTGGCGGGACAGGGCGCAGGTCGGTAAAAGGCTGGACAGATTGTTGAAATTCCGTCCGGAACCGAAGCCATGGCCCTGATCACCCCCCGCACCCCCGCCGGCACCATGGAACTGCTGCCGCGCCGGCAGATCGCGTTCCAGCGCATGCTGGACACGATCCGCCGCAATTATGAACGGTTCGGCTTCATCCCCCTGGAAACACCGGTGTTCGAGGTGGCGGATGTGCTTTTGTCCAAGTCGGGCGGGGAGACAGAAAAGCAGGTCTATTTCGTGCAATCGACAGGCGCCATTGAGCAGGGGCACAAACCCGATCTGGCGCTGCGCTTCGACCTGACGGTGCCCACCGCCCGCTATGTGGCGCAGTATGAGCGCGAGCTGGCCTTTCCGTTCCGCCGCTATCAGATGCAGCGCGTCTATCGCGGCGAACGGGCACAGAAGGGCCGGTATCGCGAGTTTTATCAGTGCGATATCGACGTCATCGGCAAGGACAGCCTGCCCGTCGCCTATGACGCGGAAATGCCGGCCGTGATCTATGCGGTGTTCACGGAGCTGAATGTCGGACCGTTCAAGATCAACTTCAACAACCGCAAGATCCTGCTGGGCATGTTCGAGGCGCTGGGCGTCACCGATCCCGGCATCCGCACCCTGGTGCTGCGGCAGGTGGACAAGCTGGACAAGCTGTCGCGGGCGGAGGTTCTGGCGCTGCTGACGGCAGAGGGGATCGGCCTGTCGGACCAGCAGGCGGCCAGCGTGCTGGACATGATCGGGTTCAGCGGACCGTCCGCCGACACGCTGGCGCATCTGGACCGGCTGGGCCTGGACAATGAACTGTTCACCGAAGGCGTGGCGGAACTGCGCCAGGTCGTGGCGGCGCTGACGGCATTCGGCGTGCCGGAGACGCATTGGCGCGTCAACCTGGCGATCGCGCGCGGCCTGGATTACTATACCGGCACCGTCTATGAGACGTTCCTGACCGATCACCCGTCGCTGGGGTCGGTCTGTTCGGGCGGGCGGTACGAAAATCTGGCCGGGCTTTACACCAAGTCCAAGCTGCCGGGGGTGGGCATCTCCATCGGCCTGACGCGCCTGTTCTATGCCCTGGAACAGGCCGGCATCGTCAAGGATGGCGACAGTTCCGTCCAGGTGCTGGTGACCCAGTTCGATCCCAGCCTGCTGACCGATTACCTGTCCATCGGCGCGGAATTGCGGGCCGGGGGGGTGAATACCGAGATCTATCTGTCGCCCGACAAGCCGGCCAAACAGTTCAAATATGCCGACAAGGCCGGCATCCGTTATGCGGTGATTGTTGGCGGGGACGAGAAGGCCAAGGGCGAGGTCTTGATCAAGGATATGGTCGCCGGCACCCAGGTCAGCGTGGCACGCGACGCGGTGGTGGCGTGGTTCCGAGCCAACGCGTAGGTCAGGTCGAGCCGCAGGCGAGCCCTGACAGGTTAGGCTTTCCATCCTGATCTGTCAGGGCTCGGGCGTTGCCCTCGACCTGACCTACGCAGACGGGTGGCGGCAATCGCCACCCGCCATCGCCGTTCCCGCCACTTCATCGTCATAATCGGCATCGTCTTTCCCGGCGCCCCACGGAGATCAGCCCTTTTCCGCTTGGCACGCGGGTTGCAGTGATGCTGGTCAGAAACAACCGATAAAATCGGAGCTGACCAAATGCTGAAATCCTTCCTGCTTGCCACCGCCCTGACCCTGACCGCCCTGCCGGCGCTGGCCTTCGGGCCGCAGGATTACGCCGCCACGGCAGTCACCGTGAAGGGTGTCGTGGGGCGCCTGTCGGTCAATGTCGACAGTGGGGCGTCCCAGGTGACCGCCAGCGTCACGGGGCCCGAGCGCTGGGTCGCACTGGTCGATGTGCGCCAGGACGGCAGCGAACTGGTCATCAGACAGAAGGAAAGCTCCCGCCCCTGGCGGACCAGCGACAAGGATGACTGGATCGATGTCCAGATCACCGTGCCCGTCGGCACCAGGCTGGAGATCGATGAATTTACTGGCGAGGGGTTTGTGGGCGACCTGCGCGGCGCCTTGGCCATCGACGGCATGAATTCCGGCTCGCTGTCGGTGGGGCATGTCAGCACGGCCAGTGTCGGCATCGATGGGTCGGGCGAGGTGGTGCTGGGCGATGTCGATCGCGATGTCAACCTGGAGATCAACGGGTCCGGGTCCATCGCCACCGGCCGTACCACCGGCAATACCGCGCTGGAAATCAACGGATCGGGCGAGATCACGTTGGACCATGCCAACGGCCCCATCAATGCCGAGATCAACGGGTCCGGCAATATCCTTATCAAGTCCGGCCTTGCCGATCCGCTGGCTGTGGAGATCAACGGGTCCGGGTCGCTGCTGCTGGACGGTGTTGCCCGTAACCAGAATGTGGAACGGGCCGGCTCCGGCGGTGTGCAGGTCACCGGCCGCGCGGGCTGAGCCCCGCCTGACCCAACCACCTTTCAATCTGCCACCGCGCCG
Organism: Azospirillum sp.; assembly: GCA_027483805.1. Classification (GTDB taxonomy): domain Bacteria; phylum Pseudomonadota; class Alphaproteobacteria; order Azospirillales; family Azospirillaceae; genus Niveispirillum. The sequence goes on from JAIXTS010000272.1 coordinate 9,410, forward strand.
TTCATGGGCGCGGATGGCAGCATCTTGCCTGAACGAACCGGGGCCGTGGGGGGCCTTTCATCATGCGCAAGCCTGCTTCCATCCTGTTCGCCACCATCGCCCTTTGTGCCCTGACGGGGGCCGCCCGGGCGGAGACATCCGGGCCGCTGCGCTTTGACGGATCAAAACTGATCGTCCGCGATGTGATCGGGGAGGTGAAGGTGACGGTCGATCCCGCGGCCAAGGGCGTGACCGTCAGCATCGATGCCGATGCCGAGGAATTCCCCCTGCTGTCGGCACGGGCCGGCGAGGGTAGTGTGGTCATCGCCCGGTCGCGGCCGCCGGAGAAGAACCGCCGGGACTGGAACGTGCAGGATAACAATGTGGTCATCAGCGTCACCCTGCCCAGGGGAACCGCCATTCAGGTCGATGACATGATCGGCAAGCTGGCGGTGGGGGACCTGGACGGGGCCTTGACGGCCACTATCCGGGCGGCGGCCGATATCCAGACCGGCCGGCTGACCAGTGCCCGCATCGATGTGGCAGGCGCGGCCGGCATCCGTACGGGTGATATCGCCGGCAAGCTGGACCTGACCATTGCCGGGGCCGGTGATGTCGATATCGGAACCGTGCGACAGGGCGCCGATATCAGCATCGCCGGCTTCGGCAATGTCGATATCGCCGGCATCAAGGGCCCCGTCTCCGTGCGGGTCGGTGGTGTCGGCGATGTCGATCTCAATAATGGCGATGTCGATATGCTCGACATTGCCGTGTCCGGCATGGGCTCCGTCGTCTTTGACGGCCAAGCCCGGGATCGGCGCATCAATTCCTCCGGCCTGTCCAGCGTGCGGGTGAACGGCAAGAAGATCGCCGGATAAGGCCGGTCCCCCGCCGCCGCCCGGCCCGGCGGCGGGGGAGGGCCATTCCGGTTACTGGAAGGCGGCTTCGGCGAAGCTGCGCAGCTTGCGGCTGTGCAGCCGTTCCAGGCCCGTATCGCGCATCATTTCCATGGCGCGCATGCCGATGGCCAGATGCTGGTCCACACGTGCGCGGTAGAAATGATTGGCCATGCCGGGCAGCTTGATCTCGCCATGCAGCGGCTTGTCCGACACGCAGAGCAAGGTGCCGTAGGGAACCCTGAAGCGGAAGCCGTTGGCGGCCACCGTTGCCGATTCCATGTCCAGCGCGATGGCGCGCGACTGGCTGAAGCGCTGTACCGGCTCGCTATGGTCGCGCAATTCCCAATTGCGGTTGTCGATGGTGGCGACGGTACCGGTGCGCATGATCGATTTCAGCTCCCAGCCCTTCAGGCCGGTCACTTCGCGCACCGCATCCTCCAGCGCCACCTGCACCTCGGCCAGGGCCGGGACCGGAACCCAGGCGGGCAGATCGGCATCCAGCACCTTGTCGTCCCGCACATAACCATGGGCCAGGGCATAATCACCCAGCTTCTGTGTATCGCGCAGACCTGCGCAATGGCCCAGCATCAGCCAGACATGCGGGCGCAGGACGGCGATATGGTCGCTGATCGTCTTGGCATTGGAGGGGCCGACGCCGATATTGACGATGGTGATGCCGTTGCCGTCCTTGCGCTTCAGGTGATAGGCCGGCATCTGCGGCAGGCGGGCCACCTTCTGGCCGGTCGGCTCCTTGCCGGGATGGACGGCCTGGTTCCAGGTGATGTGGTCGCCGGGCTCAATGAACGCCTCATACTGCCGGCGATAGGCCTGGGTGGCCGGATCGTCCGACGGCTCCATCATCTCCAGGCCCCGGCGCACGAACTCGTCAATATAGAACTGGTAGTTCGTGAACAGGACATAGTTCTGGAAATGGTCGGGCTTGGTCGCCGTATAGTGCTTCAGCCGGTGCAGGCTGTAATCGACGCGTGGCGCCGTGAACAGGGCCAGCGGTCGCGGCGCGCCGGGCGGCGTGACATGGGTGCCGTTGACGATGCTGTCATCCATATAGACCAGATCGGGCAGGTCAAAATAATCCCGCAGCTGGTAGAGCCGCTCCGGCGTCAGGTCGCCTTCGACATGCATGCCCTCCGGATAGGCGAACTGAATGGGGATGGGCGTGTCGCTGATCCCAACCTCCAGCGGGGCGCCATGGTTCTTCACCAGCAGGGAAAGCTGATGGTGCAGATAATGGTCGAACAGGTCGGGGCGGGTGACGGTGGTGCGGAAGGTGCCCATGCCATGGACAAAACCATAGGCCAGACGGCTGTCGATGCGGGGTTCGCTGTCGATGCGGACCTGAATGAACGGATAGCAGGCGCGCACCCGCCCGCCCAGATCCTCGCCATGGGCAAAAGCGGAAAACCGGTCACGCAGATAGTCTACGGCCTGATCATACAGCGCCCGGACGCGGGCATACGCACCATCGGCGTCGGTGAAGCTTTCCACCGCCGGATCAAAGGACGAATTGTTCGAAGAATTCACTGTGCAAGCTCCTATGAGTTTGCACTTCTTTATGCGCCAGGCAGGGGGGCTTGGGAAGGGGGATTCCGTCAGACCTGGATCAGGGGCACATGACATTTGTGCGTGATGTTGAAGAGCGCATCAAGTGATGCCACTATTGATGCTCAGAAGGAGTGTTCCCGATGCGAACGACATTGACCCTTGACGATGAGTTGCTGGCCAAGGCCC
>JAIXTS010000335.1 GCA_027483805.1 Azospirillum sp.
GCGGCCATGGTCCTGAGCGACGTTGCCCATGGTAAGGAAGGGTTCGGCTTTGTGCCGGCTGAGCTTGAAGCCCGTGCGCTTGAGGCCACGAAGAAGGCCATCGACCTCATCCTGGCCGCCCAGGTTCGCCAGGGTGATCGGCTGATGGGCTGGCCGCAGCAGGTGGAGCCCATGCGGCTGGTGCCCACCAGCGCCCGCAACGATGAGCCCCGCTCGATCGCCAGCGGGGAGACCACCGATATTCTGCTGTTCCTCATGGGCGAGCCCGATCCTTCTCCGGCCGTCAAGGCCGCGATCATCGGCGGGGTCGCCTGGCTGGAAGCGACGCGGGTCTATGACAAATCGTTCGAGAAGACCGATGAGGGCCGCAAGCTGATCGACAAGCCCGGCGCGGGCGCGATCTGGTCGCGCAATTATGATCTGGTCACCGGCCTGCCGATCTTCGGCGACAAGGACCAGACCATCCATGATGATGTCAACGGCATCTCTGTCGGCCGCCGCAACGGCTATTCCTGGTGGATTTCCAGCCCGCAGAAGGCGCTGGACGCGTTTGCCGAATGGTCGAAGAGCCATCCTTGAGGTGCAACCAGCCCCCCGATAAGTCAAGCACGTCGGGGGGCTGGTATTATCAGTACCGATAGGCGATGCGGGCTGCGAAGGTCTGGTTCACATAATCCTTCGCATAGCGCACCGCATAGTCCGCCTTGAACTCTATCCCCTGTCCATCGGCGATGTTGAGGCCGACCTGACCGCGGGCCAGGGTCCGGGGGGTGGTAACCAGGCTGTCGAAGCTGTCAACATTGTCCGGGCTGCCGGCAAACCGCTGGCTGACCTGCCAGGAACGGTTGGCCTGCAGGCTCAGCCCGCCGCCGACGAAGGGGCGGACCGTAAAGGCTCCCCATTGCGTCCGACCGCCCAGTTCCAGCATCGGGCCGATGCTGGCCCCGGTATGGTCGCTGGTCTCCGTTTCCACCCCGAAGACCCCAGCCCCCTTCTCCGCATAGGAGGGGATGCGCGCATAATGCAGGTCGAGATCAAACGAAGGCCGCAGATAGAAGCCGTCATAAGCGGCCGTGTAAGCGGCGCGCAACCGTGCGCCAACCTGTCCCAGCTTGGAGGAAGCTTTGGCCGTCACCGGAGCGCCACCGGCCGATACCTGCCTAGTATGATCGTACCAGGCATAGCCGCCTTGTACGGAACCGGAGAGGGTCCAGGACGCCACTTCCCGCTTCAGGACCGATCCGACCAGCAGCCCTTTCCCATTGCCGCGGGCCTGGGCGCCACCGGTACGCAGGTTGTTGTCGGTATAGGCTGCGGAAAGGCCCAACACCCATTCTTCACCCAGGCGCCGCTGTCCCCCGAACTGGACGACCGTTCCCCGCATGCGGTAGCCGGCGCGGCGGGCTGTCTCCTCCTGACGGAGGCGCTGGCCCGCCACTTTCAGCCATTGGCAATCCTGTTCGCGCAGGTCGCTGCTATCTGCCGCGAACCCGGGGCAGTTCTGCATCAGGTCGGCGAACTGGGCCGCTGCCTCCATGGCCAGGGCCTGGGGGGCCTTGGACAAGGTATCGGTCATACCCGCCAGGCGATCCGACACACCCCCACCATCCGCCAGATCGGCGACGCTGGCATAAAGCGCGAGGGAACCGGCATCGCCGGCCCCACTATCCCAGATCGCCTGCAGGTGCCCGGCAACCGGATTAGTGTCGTCATCTAGGCTGGCCCCGTCCGGTGTGAAATCTGCCGTCAGGCCAAGACGGGCGGTGTTCCCTGCACCCGTCAGACCCACCTTATAGACGGCGGAATTATCCACGACACCGGTCGTGGCGCCGACATTGACACCGCCCACGGCCGTGACCAGCACCAGGGAGGCGTTGGGCGTGGGATTCCTGAACCGGGTCTGCACCGTCCCGGCCAGCTCCGCCTTGCCCCCGACCGTCAACTGGTCCAGTTGCCCGCCCTGGAAATCGACATCAACCAGCAGCGTTCCGCCGCTGCTCTGGACCAGGTCCCCGGCGATCCGACTGGCGCCGATGGCTGTGCCGCTGCCGACTGACAAGGTGCCTGCATTGGTGAACACGCCACCGGCCAGATCCAGGGCCGACCCGGCATTCACCGTGCCGCGATTGACCAGATCGACCCGCGGGGCGGTCGCAACCGCTCCGGCGCTCAACGCTGCCGAAGCGCCCGCCGGCACTGACGGCGGCGTGTAGGGATAGGCCGAGACGATGGAGCCGTTCAGCGTGCCGTTATTCTGCACACTCAATGTCGGCGTCGCCACGCCCATACCGTCCAGCGAGGCCTGGATGGCGATGCCGCTGGCGGCACCCACCGTGCCATTGTTGATAATGCTGTTGGTGGCGCCGCCGATCAGCGAGATGCCGGCCGTCGTCTGCCCGGTGCCGCCGGTGACGTTGGCGCCGTTGCCGACGGTGACGCTGATATTGCCGGCACCCATGCCACCGGAACTGAAAGCGAGAATGCCGGAGGAGCCGGCGCCCGTGGCACTGACTGTGCCGTTGGCGGTGATCGTGATGGCACCGCCGCTGCCGGCTCCACCCTGTGAACCGGTCGCCGCACCGCCGGTATTGGCGACATTCATATCCGAACTGATGCCGCCGCCGCCGAAGCTCTGGGCATAGATGGCGGGCGCATTGGCACCGGTGGTGCTGGTTACCGACCCGCTATTGGTGGTCACCGTCACGGCACCGCCGTCGCCGCTGCCGCCATTCAGCATCTTGATCAGGGAGGCCGGCACCAGACCGGAGAAGGTGCCGATGGCCAGGCCACCGCCGCCGCCTACGCTTTGCGCCAGGATACCGGTGGCCCCCATGCCGCTGGTATTGATGGCGCCGGCGTTGGTGACATTGACCGAGCCACCGGCACCGCCAGCGCCGCTGGCCCCGGTGATCACGGTGAACAGCGCGGATACGGGATTGGTGCCGGGGGCCGTGACGTTCAGGCCGCCGCTGCCGCCCACACTCTGCGCCATGATGCCAAAGGACTGCGCGCCACTGGTGGTGATGGCGGCACTGTTGGTCACCACGACGGCACCGCCGGCACTGGGGGCACCGACATTGCCGGACAGGCGCAGCGTCAGGGATTTCAACGCCCCGGTGCCATCGCCGGCCGCAGCCAGGCCGCCGCCGCCGCCCACGCTCTGCGCCAGAATGCCGAAGGACTGGTTCAGCTTGGTGGTCAGGCTGGCGCTGTTGCTGACCGTGACGCCGCCGCCGGCCCCGGCCGCCCCCCCATCGCCGCCCACCGTCAGGCCCAGTGCCAGACCGCCGCTGGCATCCGTATCACCGGCACCGCCCGTGCCGCCGCCGCCGCCCACGCTCTGCGCAAACAGGGCGTGGGCCGACTGGCCACCCGTCACCACGGTCCCGCTGTTGGTGACACCGACCGTGCCACCGGTCCCGGACGCACCGCCGGTGCCGCCAATCCCGATCGTTCCGCTGGCCTTGGCAGCAGAAGTGGCGGCACCCGCCGATCCGCCTGTGCCGCCGCCCCCACCGACACTCTGCGCCTGGATGCCATAGGCCTGATTGCCCAGGGTTGTGATGGCGCCCGTATTGGTGAAATCGACGGTCCCACCATTGCCGGCACTGCCGCCGCTGCCGCCCACCGTCAGGCTTAACTGGAAATTGCCGTTGCCGGGATTGGGCTTGCCCTCATAGGTGCCGCCATTGATCCAGGCAATGATCTTGTTCAGGTAGGTCAGGCCGCTGCGGACCGTGCTGATATAGGAGGTGATCTGGTTGCCGGTGACAGCACCCGATCCGGCTCCACCGGCCCCGCCGCCGCCGCCCACGCTTTGGGCGAACAGGCCCACGGCCCCACCGCCGCCGGTGGAGACCGCGGCGCTGTTCTTGACCGTCACCAGCCCGCCATCATTGCCGCTGCCCCCTTTGCCGCCGACATTCACCGAGACCTGGCCGCCATCGGCACCGAAGCCGATCGCATGGCTGCTGACGCCGCCGCCATTGCCGCCACCGCCGCCCACACTCTGGGCCAACAGGGCATGCGAGCCGTCGCCGGTGGTCTTGATGGTGCCACTGGTGGTGCTGGTGACGGCACCACCAGTATTGCCGGAGCCGCCACCGCCACCCACACCGACATTGACGTTGATGGTGTTCTTGGCATAGGCGCCGCTGCCCGTGGAGGCGGTGCCGCCATTGCCGCCGCCGCCGCCCACACTTTGGGCCATGACGGCGATGGCGCTGTCGCCAGCCGTCTGTACGGTGCCGCTGCTGGTCAGGCCGACCGCCCCGCCCGTGCCGCCCGAGCCGCCGGAACCACCCACCGCGACGGTGGCCGCACCGCTGCCGACATTGCCGACACTGGCCCCGTAGGCGGCACTGTCGCCGCCATTGCCGCCCCCGCCGCCCAGGCTTTGCGCCAGGATGCCCTTTGACCCGTCACCGCTGGTGGTGATGTTGCCGGTATTGCCCAGCGTCACCGTCTGTGCAGCGGCCCCGGTACCACCGCTGCCACCCACCGCCACGGACAGGCTGACGGCAGGGAACTCGCTGGCCTGCACTGCGGCGGCGATGGATGTGGCGGAACCGGCATTTCCGCCACCGCCGCCCACGCTCTGCGCAATGATGCCCGTGGCGTCGCTGCCGCCGGTGGTGATGGCACCGGCATTGGTCAGGTTCACCGTACCAGCCGTGTTCCCAGCACCGCCGGCGCCGCCGATGGCGACAGCGGCGGCGAATTGTGCGGAGGCGGCGACGGCCAGGCCGCTGCCACCGGCGCCACCGCCCCCACCGACACTTTGTGCCAGGATACCATAGGACGAGGTGCCGCCCGTGGTGATGACGGCATTGTTGCCGACATTCACGGTATTGCCGGTGCCGCCGGCCCCGCCCGATCCGCCGATCGCCACGGTGACGACGCCCACTGCGGTGGCGATGGCATCACCGCCATTGCCGCCGCCGCCGCCCACGCTCTGCACCAGCATTCCGCCTGAAGCATTGCCGGTGGTGTTCAAGGCGGCATTGTTGGTGACCTGGGCAATACCTGCATTGCCGGCTGCACCGCCGCTACCCCCGATGCCGATGCTGATCCCGACGCCGATGCCGGTACTGCCGCCCCCATTGCCGCCACCGCCGCCCACGCTCTGCGCAAGCAAGGCCGCGGCGTTGCTGCCGGCTGTGCCGATCTGACCATTATTGGTGACATTGACGGCGCCGCCGGCACCGGCCGAACCACCGCTGCCGCCAATGGCCACCAGGCCGCCGCTGTTACCGGCACTACCGCCACCACCGCCAACGCTTTGCGCCAGGATGCCATTGGCATAATTGCCCTGGGTGCCAAGCTGGCTGCCATTGGTGATATTGACCGTGCCGCCGGTCCCTTGCCCCACGGAATAGCTGGCATTGCCGCCAATGGCGACGATGCCGACCCCGGAACCGGCATTGCCCCCGCCGCCGCCAAGGCTCTGCCCCTGGATCGCGATAGCCGTATCGCCCGTCGTCGTCACCGTGCCGCCCGTCGTGGAGACATTGACCGCGCCGGCATTACTGAGCGAACCGCCGCTGCCCCCCATGAAGAAGATGCCGCCACCGGCGGCACCCGTACCGCCACCGCCGCCAATACTCTGCGTCAGCACACCCACGGCGTTGGCGCCGCCCGTGGTCACAGCCAGATTGTTCAGTGTCGCCGATGCCGACCCGCCGGTGCCACCAGTGCTGCCACTCCCACCTTGGGCGACGATGCCCGACACCCAGCCAGCGTTGCCGCCAGCGCCGCCAAAGCTGTTGACCATGACGCCGTTGGACCCGGCCCCGGTGGTCGACACCTGCCCTGTGGCGGTGATACTGGCTGTGCCGCCATTGCCACCATTGCCACCATTGCCCGAGAAATTGGCCGACAGGCCGCCGGCCGCCCCACCCTGTCCGCCACCGCCGCCATTGGCGGCCACATAAAGGCCATGGGCAGTGGCGCCTGTGGTCGTGACATTGCTGCTGGTTTGGGTGATGGTGAGACTGGCCGTGCCACCAACCCCACCATTCCCGCCATTACCGGCCAGTCCGGCACCGTTCAGGTTCGGCACCGCCTGCCCGCCCGCGCCGCCAGTGCCACCGGAGGCCACGGCACCGACGCCAAAGGCCACGGTACCGGCCGTGCTGACCTTGCCGCTGTTGGTGGCCGTCGCCGTACCCCCGGCACCACCCGCGCCACCGACAGCGCCCGTGGAGGAGGCGGCACCGAAGCCACCGCCACCCGTCCCGCCAGCACCGCCCAGGGCCGTCGCCCAGATGCCACCCGAACTGTAGCCGGTCGATGTCAGCGGGCCACTATTGTTGATGGTGACAGTGCCGGCATTGCCGCCATTGCCGGCGCCAGCACCGACGGCATTGAAAGAACCGCCATTGCTGGCCCCATTGCCTCCGCCACCGCCACTGCTGTCGGCCAGCAAATTTGCGGCGCCGCCCTGATCACCTGTTACGGTGCCGGTATTGGTGATGCTGGAGGTGCCGCCATCGCCGCCATTGGCACCGCTGCCCGACCAGTAACCGGGGCCACCAGCACCCCCGGCGCCGCCCGTTGTGAAAACATTGATGCCGGGACGCGCCACGCCTGTAAGATTGAGGCTGCCGCCATTTGTGGCGCCGGCGATACCGCCATTGCCGCCGGCACCGCCATTGCCGCCATCTCCCGTGAACAACCCGCCGGTGCCCCCGGTACCACCCGCACCCCCCGGCGCTAGGCCATAGAGGGCTTGGACAAGACTGCCTGTATTGGCAACCGTGGCGCTACCACCTGCGGCTCCGGACCCTCCATTGCCACCGCTGCCGAAGGTCGGGCTGCTGCCATTACCACCATTGCCGCCCCCGGCATAGGCAGTCACCCAACCCGAGCCATTCGGACAGGCAATGTTGCTGCCATTGATAACGCAGCTTGTCTGTGCCCCGACCGGCAGCGCCCACAGCGCGCCAAGGATGGAGCCCGACAATAAGGCTGCACGGTGCATGTGGCGCCTGGATTGCCCTGTTAGCTTGATCAAGTCCGGCGATTTACAAGATGTAAACTCATTCATATTGCCCCTCATTTATCTATGGCTATATCAGCCTATGCAGGTATATTGCCTATCGATAGCTGTTATATGAGTAGTTTTTAAATTATCAACATATTAACTAATTAATATTGCATCTATTCTCAGTGTTAACGGCTTAACTTGCTGCAGATGCTATCTAGACGGGTATCAGCAGGGGAGGTGCCCGGCATTTGGACCCTTGATCTGGGTCGAATGGGTTGCATGGCTGCAATATTATGCTAATCAGTGCTGCTCACCGGGCAAGCTGCTGACCTTCGGTCAGAAAATCCGCGGCGCGTTCCCCGATCATGATGCTGGGGGCGTTCGTGTGGCCGCCGATCAAGGTCGGCATGATGGAGGCGTCGGCAACGCGCAGCGCTTCGACGCCATGTACCTGCAATGCGGCATTGACCACGGTCTCCTCATCCGTGCCCATCCGGCAGGTGCAGGCCGGATGCTGGGCCGTGACGGCGATGGAGCGGATGTACTGTCCATGGCCTGACGGTCGGCCACCTTGGGACCGGGAAACGCCTCGTCACCCACGAAATCACGGATCGGGTCCGTCACCATGAGGTCGCGTGTCCATTCGATCGAATGGCGCAACAGGTCGACATCCTGGGGATCGGACAGGAGGTTGAAGCGGATTTCCGGGGGTGCCGAAGGGTCGGCCGACCGCAGACGGACGGTTCCCCGGCTGCCCGGCCGCAGCACGCAGTTGAGCGAGGTCAGCACATCCTCATGCGGTTGCCGGACACCGGGAAACCAGACATGGGCGTTCAGGCTGGTCGGCATCAGGATATTCTCCATATCCGGCCGCTCCAGCCCTGGGCGTGAGCGGTAATAGGCGATGGCGGTCAGGGGCTGGGTCCCCATCATGCCCTTGCCGGTACCGTCAACTCCTCGGGCCCTAAAGTCTGCGGTGTAGGGCCGGGATGACGAACGTGACACCCCCTTCGTATTCCGGCTACCGGTTCCCTGCCACGGTGATCAGCCACGCGGTCTGGCTGTACTTCCGGTTTCCCCTGAGCCTGCGCATGGTGGAGGAGATGCTGGCGGCGCGAGGAATCGTGGTCAGCCACGAAACGGTTCGGCAGTGGGGGCTGAAGTTCGGGCAGACCTACGCCAACCTCGTCCGCCGTCGTCTGCCCCGACCGGGAGACAAATGGCATCTGGACGAAGTGGTGATCTCCATTGCAGGTCGGAAACTCTGGCTCTGGCGGGCGGTCGGGACGGTGTCGTCCTCGACATCCTGGTGCAGAACCGCCGGGATACGGCCGCGGCGAAGCGGCTGATGGGCAAGCTTCTGAAGAAGCAGGGCTGGGTGCCCCGCGTCATGATCACCGGCAAGCTGGGCAGCTACGGCGCTGCGAAGCGGACGATCATGCCCGGCGTCGAGCACCGGCAGCATAAGGGGCTGAACAACCGAGCGGAAAACAGTCACCAGCCGACCCGACAACGGGAGCGGATCATGAAGCGCTTCAAGGCGCCCGGTCAGGCGCAACGTTTCCTCGCCGCCCACGACCAGGTCGCCAATCTCTTCCGCCGACCCGCTCAGCTCTCCAACGCCGATCATCGCTGCCGCCGCGCCCAGGCCTTCCAAACCTGGGCCGAGGTCACCGGCGTGGCCAAGGCCGCCTGAAGCCGATGTCCCCCTGCCCCTATTATGGCCGACACTCGAGAAGTTGACGGTGCTCCACACCATTTGGTCAACTCGGGACCTGTGCGCAGCAATGCAACACATTGATCTCAAATGGCGCCATGGTGCTTGCCAAGTTCAATCTTGGCGATGGCGTTGCGGTGTACTTCGTCCGGGCCATCGGCAAACCGCAAAGTGCGGGCCGTGGCATACAGCGCGGCTAGCGGAACATCGTCCGACAGACCAGAGCCGCCATGCGCCTGGATAGCCATGTCCAGCACCTGACAGACCATGGTCGGTGCCACTACCTTGATCATGGCAATTTCCGCCCGCGCCGCCTTATTGCCCACCCTATCCATCATATGGGCGGCGTTCAGGGTCAGCAGCCGGGCCTGATCAATGGCGATGCGGGCATTGGCGATCCGTTCCTGCCAGACACCCTGTTCCGCCAATGTCTTGCCAAAGGCCTGCCTGCTTTTTAGCCGCAGGCAGGCCAGTTTCAAGGCGCGTTCGGCCACCCCGATCTGGCGCATGCAGTGATGGATGCGGCCAGGGCCCAGGCGGCCCTGCGCAATCTCAAACCCGCGACCGGGGCCTAA
>JAIXTS010000543.1 GCA_027483805.1 Azospirillum sp.
AGACCCGGAATGTTACCCATTTCGTGCAAGATGCCGCACCATTCCATATTTGGGGCCGTCACCCGGTCCGGCCGCCCCACGCGGCAGGCAACCCGGCCCGCCTTATTGCTACCACCATCGGGGCAAGTGCAGCAATTGATTGCACCACCACCTTTCGAGTTTTTACAGGTTCCTGCCAAATCACCGCCGAACTGGACAGGGACGGGTGGCCTGCTATGCTGGGCGTCCAATATGGACGGTTGAGGCATGCTGGATCTGGTAAAGCTGGGCAAGGTGCTGGCCCTGGTCGACAGCTCGAACGAGGGCGAGGCCGCAGCAGCCATTGAAAGTGCCCGGCGCCTGCTGGCGCGCGACGGCAAACGCTTCGCCGATCTTGCCACCATGCTGATGGAGGCGGGGACACCGCCGCCACCCGCCCCCCCGCCTCCGGCACCGCCGCCGGCCCCCGCTCGGTCCGACGCGCCCCCGCCCCGGCCGGATTTCCGGGGTCGGCGGTCGCGCACCGGGGTCGATGCGCAGGCCGTGCTGGACCGCCATGGCGGGCGTGAGGCGGTGATGGCCCCCTGTTCGCGGGAAAAATTGCTGCGCGCCGCCGTCGCCCGCTGGTCTGTGGCGCAGGACCCGCCGCATGAGCGCTGGACGCACAGCCTGTCGGGCTGGACCAGCGCCAGCCTGCCACGTCACATGCCGCCGGAAATCCGGCGTGCCGTAGAAACCGCCTTTTCCCTGCCGATCAGCGTCGCCGGCGCCATGGCCGAACTGGATTATTGGGAAAAGCGTGGGGCAGAGATCGCGGCCATGCGCGGTCTCGACGGTCAGGTGGTAGCCGACGATGGGGACCCGACCCTGCATCTGGACCTGCCCGCCTATGCCCGTGCCATCGTGATCCGCCGGCTGGTGGAACACAGCCTGCGCGCCGCGACCATTCAGGATGCCCTGGCCCGGGCCGAATATTGGCGCGCGCATAGCGGGCGGGGCAGTTGGGTGGAAGCGGCGATCCTGGCCGATCTGCGCCATCTGGCTGGCCTGGAGCGGACCACGCGCGGCCCCGATGGCAAGGATGCGGATGGTGGCCAGCCCACCCATTTCCGCACCGCGTCGGAACGGCGGGAAGAGGTGATGCGCATGCTGGCCGACACCGAACTGGCCGCCCTGCCCGACCGGGAGATCGCCCGCCGCGTGGGCGTGTCGCCACAGACCGTGGGCAATCTCCGCCGCCGCGTGGGAGACGGCAGCGCGCCAGGGGCGATCTGATACCGACGGACATATTCATGACCGTCGGTCTGACGGCGACCGCCGCCACGCGCCATGTGGCGCGTGGCCAAGCCCATGGATAGGGGCGCCGGCGATTCAGGGGCTGAAAGGATTGACCAGCGGTCAAGAGGTCATGCCGCTGGCATGATCACAACAGTCACGATTCTGGACCGGTCATATCCGCGCCGATTGGCGCGGTGCCCGCCCCTGCCGCCACCAGGAAGCCTATGCCTGGGGCAAGGCGCTTCCTCAACTGGTGGCGTCGTCTTCCCGGTACAGGGGGGATGAAAGTTCCGTCCGCACCTGATCGATCAGGGCTGTAGCGGTGAACGGCTTGCCGATGAAACCGTCCATGCCGGCCGCGGCCAGGGCCGGCCAGGCCCGGGTCCTGTCCTCGGCCGTCATAGCGATGATGCGTACATCCCGCCGGCGGCCGGCCAGGGCCCGGATGCGCCGCGTGGCGGTGATCCCGTCCATGTCGGGCATCTGCACATCCATCAGAATCGCATCGAAATCCGTTGCCGCGGCGGCATAGATGGCCTGCTGCCCGGACGTGCTGGTGCTGATGCGATAGCCCGCGCGTTTAAGCAGGCTGCCCACCAGGGTCAGGTTCAGGTCGCTGTCATCGACGATCAGGAGATGGGGCCCCTGCACCTCGTCCGCTGGTGGGGGACCGGCTTCCACCGTCCGGTCCGGTACCGCCGCACGCTGCGCCAACCGGGCCAGGATGGTGGACAGCCGGTCCAGGACGGGTTCGGCCGCCGCCTCCCATCCCGGTATATCGCCGCGGATCATATCTTCCACTGATCGGGCGGCCTTGCCCAAATCCTCGGCCCCGATATTGGCCGCGGTTCCCGCCAGGGCATGCAGGATGGGCAACACGCGTGACGCCTCGCGCGATTGGATGGCTGTCCGCAGATGGGCAAAATCCCCCCCCTGCTGACGGGCGAAACCGTCCAGCAGGCGTGACAGCAGGTCCACGTTTCCGCCCGCCCGTTTCAATGCATCATCGATATCCAGCATCGGTGTCAGTTCGCGCAGCCCGGATATCATCGCCGGGGCCGGTATCGCCGGAAACGCCCTTTCCCCGTCCGCCGCCCCTTCCCGGCGGGGCAGCCAGGTCAGCAGCGCCTCTACCAGTTCTTCGACCACGACGGGTTTTGTCACATGGCCATCCATGCCGGCTTCGCGGCATTTCTGCCTGTCGCTTTGCAGGGCATGCGCCGTCATGGCCAGGATCGGCACGCGCGGCAGGCCCGGCACGGCCAATGCCTCCTCGCGGATGACGCGGGTGGCCTGGTACCCGTCCATCACCGGCATCTGGATATCCATCAGCACCAGATCAAAGCGACCGGCCTTCACCCGGTCTGCGGCCTGACGCCCATCCTCGGCCAGGGTGACATTCATGCCCCATCGGGTCAGCAGGTCGAACGCCACCTGCTGGTTCAGCGGATTATCCTCGACCAGCAGGATGTCGGCACCGGCCACCACGGCCAGCCGCTCCTCCGGCGTCGCCGCCAGCAGGGCGGGACCCCTGGCCTGGGCAAAGGCTTGGCGCAGCGCGTCGCGCAGGGCCGTGGGTGTCACCGGCTTGGCCAGAATCTGCCTGACCGGCGTGCCGGCCGTCGCCGTGGCCAGTTCATCCACATCATAGGCGGTAACCATCAGCATGGGCGGCGGCGGGGCGGCGGCAGCCATGATGGCGCGGCACAGATCCAACCCGTCGGCATCCGGCATGCGCCAGTCGGTGATCACCAGATCATAGGTGGGCCCGTCGGCATTGCGCAGGATGGTCAGGGCGGCATCCACGCTCTGCACCCCCCCCACCTCGATACCGTACTGGTTCAGCATGGTTGTCAGCACATCGATGGCCAGGGCACTGTCATCGACCAGCAGGGCCCGGCGGCCGGTCAGGTCCACATCATTATGCAGCAGGTCCGCCGATGCCGCCGGCCGCCAGCGCAAAGGCAGGTTGAAATGGAACCGGCTGCCCTGGCCGACCGTGCTGTCGACCCCGATGGTCCCACCCATCATTTCCACCAGCTGCCGGCAGATGGCCAGCCCCAGACCGGTACCGCCATACCGGCGGGTCGTGGAACTGTCGGCCTGGGAGAAGCTGATGAACAGGCGTTCCATCTGCTCCCGGCTCATGCCGATGCCCGTATCCTCGACCTGCACCGACAGGCGCAGGGTTTCAGCCTCCACCGCCTCGAACGCCGCACTGATGGTGACGCCGCCTTCATGGGTGAATTTGATGGCATTGGCGATCAAGTTGCTGATCACCTGGGTCAGACGCAGCGGATCGCCCAGCAGCACGCGCGGTACACCGGTGGGCCGGCGCAGGATGAATTGCAGGCCGTTGCGCCGTGCCTCATCCCCATGCAGGGAGGTGACGCTGTCCAGCAACTCATCCAGCAGGAAATCCACACTTTCGATGGTGACGCGCCCCGCCTCGATCTTCGACAGGTCCAGCACGCTGTTGATGATGCCCAGCAGCGACTTCCCCGCCTCCTCGATCCTGGTCAGATATTCATGGGCCTTGGGGGGAAGGTCGGTGCGCAAGGCAAGATAGCTCATGCCGATCACGGCATTCATCGGTGTACGGATCTCATGGCTCATATTGGCCAGGAATTCGGACTTGGCGCGACTGGCGGCTTCGGCCGCCAGCTTCGCCTCGCCCAACGCCTCGGCCAGCCTCTGCAATTCCGCCTCGCGCCGCCGCGCCTCCGTGACATCGGCATAGGAGGTCACAAATCCGCCGCCCGGCATCGGATTGCCATGCGCGTCCAGAACGGTCCCGTCGGGCCGAACAACCTCAAAACTATGCGGCTCTGTCCGCCGGGTGCCCTCAAGCCTGCTGTTGATCAGGGCGTCCACCCCCTCGGGCGGTACGGGGCCATATTCCTCGCGCAGCGCCTTCCATCTTACCAGGTCCCGCATGCTGGCACCCTGCCGGCACAGGCCCGGCGGCAGGCCATGCATGGCCACGAAACGGGTATTGAAGGCCAGCACGCGCAGATCGGCGTCAAAGGCGACGATGCCCTGATCGACAGTGTCCAGAACGGTGGCGAGCATGGTTTCGCGCGATTGGGCCGTGGCCCGCGTCTCTTCCAGCAGGCTGACATCCTGGAACGTCCGTATCCACTGTATGACGCGACCGCCATCGCCCGTGACCGGCGCGCTTTCCTCGCGAATCCAGCGCATTGTGCCATCGGGCATTGGCAACCGGCAGAGGCGGTTCACCACCCCGTCCGGTCCGCGCAACGGGGCTTCCGCAGCCCCCGCCTGCATCCGGCTGGCGATCAACGCCGACAAGGTTTCCCGCTGCGTTGCCTCGGCCGGCGACAGGCCCAGAAGCGACGGCAGATTGCCGGAAATCTCACTGGTCCCGGTCTCAATATCCTCCACCAGCCAGGCCAGATTGGCCACACGCTGGGCCGCCGCCATCCGCTCCTCGCCCCAGCGCAGAGTCCGGAATCCTTCCCAGTTGCCGCGCAGGAACAGAATCTGTCCCATGGACATCAGCAGCATCAGCAGCGATGTACCCAACCAGATCGGGTCGCTCCGGTCGGAGATGCTCAGCACAATGGCGGCGGCCATCATGGGGCCGGCATAGGCCACGCAGGCCTGCGGGATCACCGACAGGGCTGCATTGGCCCCCACCGCCAGGAAGGCGCAGCCGCCCAGGAGCAGCGCCTTCGCCGCCAGCGGCGCACTGGAGAGGTAGAACAGCATCATGCCGCCCCAATAGAGGCCCATGATACTGGAACTGATGATGACAATGCGGATTCGGCGGCGGGACACCGTGCGCGGCGGCCGCCGCCCGCGGCTGCGCAACAGGCCCTTGATGGCCGGCAGCATCAGCAACGGCACCCCCACCAGCAGGGGCATCAGGGCCGGAAGCGAGAAATCATCCCAAAGAACAATGGCGCCGATCCAGGCGCCCAGCAGGTTCCCCAGGATGATCATCGGCAGTTGCCGAACGAAGGCCGCCGATTGCGCAGCCCTGATCGTCTCGTCTTCCTGTATGCGATACCACGGGCTCAGCACAGATGCGTCCGTCCACAAGAGGAGTGGAACCAAGACCTGATCCTGCCAACGCCGGAAACGATCCGCCATCCTCGCTTCTGGATGGTGCTCCACACAGCATAGTATGTCGGGGACGTGAATGCCGCGCAATCGCCGGCTTATCTCATTTGGTTAGGTCAACGGTGTTTTCATTGAGGCGTCGGGGATCAGGCGGCCGTCCGGGCAGCCGCCTCGGGCAGCATGGTGAGGTCAACTGGCGCGTGGAAACGCAGGCTGACCCCATCCATGGTTGGCACCACTCCGGACACGGACGCTGTCAGTTTTCCGACCCGCAGATGAACAATGCGGGCGGTATCCAGGGGGCCGGTAGCGACGATACGTGCCCCGTCGGCGGAAATATCGACCAGCCGAGCCGATGTTGTCTGGCCACTGGTCAACAGCAACTCGCAATTCGATTCCACCCGATGGCGGGGCGCAGTGCGACGATCAACCTCCGGTGTTGCCGTCCGGATCGCCTGCACCAGAACGCTTTGCAGCCCCGCGAGATGCTCGCGTACACGGGCAGCGGCATCGCTGACGGTACCGGCCACGATGGTGCTCTGCTCCGCCTCCTGCGACACTTCCCCCATCCGGGTAGAGACGTCCCGGACCGCATCAATCACCTCCAGAACAGAGCGGGAAATCTCCTGTGTCGCGGCAAGCTGCTGTTCTACCGCCGTACCGATTTCGGTTGCCGCCACCCGTGCCTCTGCAATGCTGCGGGACATGCCGCCGACAGTGCCGACGGCGCTGCGCATCAAGGCATCGATCTCACGGACGATGCCATCAATTTCGCTTGTGGATTGCGCGGTTTGGTTTGCAAGATTCTTGACCTCGCTGGCGACCACGGCGAAGCCCTTGCCGGCCTCGCCCGCCCGTGCCGCTTCGATTGTGGCGTTCAGTGCCAGCAGGTTGGTCTGCCCGGCGATACCGGCGATGATTTCCGTGATGGATCGAATGCGCGCCACAGCCTCGGCCAATCGACTGATCTCCGCTGCGGCCTCAGCCCCCGCTTCGTCCGCTTGCCGTGCAACCTCGGCAGATGCCTGGGCACGCCTGCCGATATCGCGGACATTTGACTCCATCTCGTCCGTGGCTGCGCCAACCGTCTCCGTACTACCCAGAACCTGCGCCATCGCAGCGGAAACGCCCGCCGCCTCCTGCCCAACCTTGCGGGCAGATCCCGCCATCTCCTCGACCCGAGCGCTCATTTCTTGAATGCGGACGTTGGACAAGGCGACGACCTTGCTGGTCTCCGTCTCGACCGTGTCAGCCATGCCCTTCAGCGAGGCCGTTCGACGCTGCTCAGCCAGCTCACGGTCCTCGTGGGCGCGCTCCTCAAGGTGGCGTGCATGCATCAGGTTGCGGCGCAGCACGGCTGTGGCCCGGACTGTCCGCGACAATTCATCGGTGCGCTGTCCTACATCCGTCAGGTCGATATCATACTCCCCATCGGCCAGACGGGTCACAGTGTCGGCCACCGATTCGATACGACCGGCAACCCACCGCGACAGATAGCGTCCCATCCATAAAGAGAGAACAGAGGCGGCAACCAGAATAAAGGAAAACAGGCTGAACATGGCAATGGCCTCCGCCCGCATGTCCGCCAGCAGAGCAGTCTTCCTGGCAATGGCGCTGGCGGACAAGGCTTCGGCGACCGCAAGTGCCCTTGTGCTGTCCGTGAAGAATGTCTCGAACGCGATGTCGAATTGGCCGGTGGGGGCAGCGGCCTTCACCCGCTCCCGGATCTGGCCATAGGTACCGAAATATTCCCGCTCCAGCCGATCAATGCCGGCCTGCAGGTCAGCGGGGACGCGGTTGCGCAAATTGACGATACCGGCACGACGACGCAAGGCGGTGTCGTGAAATGCGTGCATGCGGACCAGACCGGCCTCACTCACGGGTTCCTTACGGGCAATGGCAATTGCCATCATCGTGCGTTCCCGTCCGCCATACTCGCGGATGGCCCATGCCAGATGCTGGATTTGCTCCAGCTGCAGCACCTCCATCGGGACGGTCACGTTTGGATCGCGCAGGACCTGGCCCAGGAGTTCCAGGTCACCAATGATTCGCGGTACATCGGACGACCACCGGGAAACGAACTGGGGGTCGCGCTCGGCACGTGGCAGGCTGAGAAGCCGGTCTGCCTCGCGCCGCAACGTGTCCAATGCGGTCAAGCTGGACTCCACCTTCTCTCTGAAGGCGGCATAGCGTGGTTCCGCCGCCGTCATGGTGCGTATTTCGGCGAAGCCCGTTGCAACCTTGCGGCGCTGTTCGTCGATCATGGTGCGATATTGTACCGCAATGGGGGAATCCAGCTACAAGGTGACCTGCACCAGCGACCGTTCCAGCGACAGTTCGATCACCGTGCTGGACAGTTGCGCCATAACCTTGCCAGCGTCACTGATCTGATCAATCGCACGCATGCTCTGCGCGGATTTCCACAGCAGTCCTATCGATAGGGCAGCCACCATGAGAAAGGTCACTGTCCCAATCATGAAAGATAAGCGACGGATACTCATCACTCCAACCCCGCCAAGTTTTCTATTTTGAGTTCACAAATAAGCTGCGGAACCATTGCCTAACAATCTATTCCTTTGGATATATACTGATGCTCTCCATCGTTCTGATCGGTTCGCGCCATTTCCGACATCTGATGGCGGCGGCATATCGTTCCAACGGCGCCGACGGCACCGACAAAATGACCATTGGAAAAAATCGATGTCACCGCCGCGCAGCTGTGCCCGCGGGCCAGCGCAGATTACGGACTATGGTCGTGGGCGAAGGTGGGGCAACGAAACGCGAATTGATGGCCTTAAACGGCTGGAACCGCGCGGCAGTGGCCACGCGCTACACCCGCAAAGCCAATCAACGCAGCCTGGCAGGCCGCGCCGCTGAAAAGCTGACGGAACAGAAACTGGACAAAACTGTCCCACCAAAACCCGCAAAATCTAGCGGTGGGGACAAATGAGCCATAAAACCTAACGATTTCAATGGCCTTTTCGCGGGTTGGTGATTCCGGTGGGATTCGAACCCACGACCCCATGATTAAAAGTCACGTGCTCTACCGACTGAGCTACGGAATCATCCCGGCGAAGTGGCGCGCACCATAGGCAAGCAAAACGCGTCCGTCAACATGCGCGATGCGGCACCGCCCCTTGAATTAATGCAGGGCTTCAGGCAGGCCGCCCATCTTTTTCGGCATCGAAACGAGCCTGGAGGCTGGCGGCCACCCGCGGGCTGACGAACTGGCTGATATCGCCACCCAGCCGCCCGATCTCCTTCACGAAGCGGGACGAGATGAACTGGTGCTTGTCGGACGCCATCAGGAAGACGGTGTCGACAGCGGGGTTCAGGCGGGCATTCATGCCAGCCATCTGGAACTCGTACTCAAAATCCGATACGGCGCGCAGGCCGCGGATGATCACCGACGCCCCACAATCCACTGCGAATTTCATCAGCAGCTTGTCGAAGGGCCGGACCTCCACGCTGAAACCCTGCTGGTTCAGCGTGGCCAGTTCCCCCGCCACCAGGGCCACACGTTCATGCGTGGTATAAAGCGGGCCTTTGCCGGCATTGCTGGCCACACCCACGATCAGATGATCCACCATGCGGCAGGC
Source organism: Azospirillum sp. (assembly GCA_027483805.1). Classification (GTDB taxonomy): domain Bacteria; phylum Pseudomonadota; class Alphaproteobacteria; order Azospirillales; family Azospirillaceae; genus Niveispirillum. Next base: position 8,943 of record JAIXTS010000543.1, read on the forward strand.
GCGCTGGATAATATCGAAATGACCGTTGGTCACCGGGTCGAAAGTGCCCGGATAGACGCCGATACGCGGTGACGCCATGGTCCTCTTCCCTTTCCCCTCAAGGCTCTCTCGTGATCGACCGTCGGCCCGGGTCCATGGCCCGCACACTTTTCCGGTCACCCGCGCGGGTTCCGGGGGCTCTCTCCCCGAAACCTGCACAGATTGTCATCAACTTACTCGGTCGCAGCGGCCTCAACGGCATCGCCACTTGTTTCGGAACCGTCATCCTCCAGCCGGGCGACCGACACCACCTTTTCTTCGCCCGACAGGCGGAACAGGGTGACGCCCTTGCTCTTGCGGCCGGTCAGCCGGATGTCATGGACCGGCATGCGGATGACCTGGCCGCCGTCGCTGACCATCATCAACTGATCGGTTTCATGGATGGGGAACACGGCCGCGATGGCCTTGTTGCGGTCGCCCATATCCATGTTCCAGATGCCCTGGCCACCGCGGCCCGTCAGGCGATATTCAAAGGCCGACGTGCGCTTGCCAAAGCCCTGCTCGGACACGGTGAGGATCATTTCCTCCCGCTCCTGCATTTCCTTGAACTGCTCCGGCGACAGGGTCGCTTCGCCCACCGGCTCGGCATCCACATCCACCGTATCGTCGGTATCCTCACCCTCGGCCCGGCGCAGCTCACGCGCCTGCTTCAGATAGGCGGCGCGTTCTTCCATGCTGTAATCGGTATGGTGCAGGATCGACATGCCGATCACCGCATCCCCGTTCGCCAGCTTGATGCCGCGCACGCCGGTGGAGGTACGGCCGGAGAAGACGCGCACCTCCGTCACGGGGAAGCGGATGCAGCGGCCCAGATGCGTGGCCAGCAGCACATCATCCTGATCGGTACAGGTGCGGACGGAAATCAGGGTCTCCCCCTCCTCCTCCAGCTTCATGGCGATCAGGCCATTGGTGCGGATATTCTGGAAGTCCGACAGCTTGTTACGGCGGATATAGCCGGTGCTGGTCGCAAACACGATCTCCAGATCGCCCCAGGTACCCTCATCCTCCGGCATCGGCATGACGGTGGAGATGGTTTCCCCCTCCTCCAGCGGCAGCAGATTGACCAGCGCCTTGCCGCGCGTCTGCGGCGTGCCCTGCGGCAGGCGATAGACCTTCAGCTTATGGACGATACCCCGGCTGGTGAAGAACAGCATCGGTGTGTGCGTGTTGGACACGAACAGGTCGGAGACATTGTCCTCCGCCTTCAGGTTCATGCCCGACCGCCCCTTGCCGCCCCTCGCCTGCGCCCGGTAGGTGGACAGCGGCACGCGCTTGATATAGCCGCCCTGGGTGACGATGACGACCATGTCCTCGCGCTGGATCAGGTCCTCGATATCGGACTCGAACTCCGATTCCTCAATTGTGGTGCGGCGCGGGGTGGCAAAGCGGGCCTTCATCTCGCCCAACTCGTTGCGGATCACGTCCAGCAGCAAGGTGCGTTCGGCCAGGATGGCCAGGAAGGTCTTGATCTGATCAGTAACGCCCGTCAGTTCCTCACCGATCTTGTCGCGCTCCAGCCCGGTCAGCCGGTGCAGGCGCAGATCCAGGATGGCGCGGGCCTGGGCTTCCGATACGCGGTAGGTGCCGGCCTCCGACAGGCCACGCCCCGGCTCGTCGATCAGCGCGATCAGCGGCGCCACGTCGGCGGCCGGCCAGTCGCGTTCCATCATCTGCTCGCGCGCCGTCTGCGGATCGGGCGCGCTGCGGATCAGGGCGATCATCTCATCCAGGTTGGCGACCGCAACGGCCAGACCGACCAGGATGTGGGCGCGTTCGCGCGCCTTGCCCAGCTCGAACTCGGTGCGCCGCGTCACCACCTGCTCGCGGAAGCGCACAAAGGCGGCGATGATGGTCTTGAGATCCATCAGTTCCGGCCGGCCGCCATTCAGCGCCAGGGTGTTGACGCCAAAGCTGGTCTGCAGTGCCGTATGACGGAACAGCTGCGCCAGCACCACCTCGGCCACGGCGTCACGCTTCAGTTCGACCACCACGCGCACGCCGTCGCGATCCGACTCGTCGCGGACATCGCTGATGCCCTCGACCAGCTTCTCGTTCACGCATTCGGCGATGCGTTCCAGCAGCTTGCCCTTGTTCACCTGGAACGGGATTTCGGTGGCAACGATGGCCCAGCGATCCTTGCGGATCTCCTCCACCTCCGTCTTGGCGCGCATGATCACGCTGCCACGGCCCGTGTGGAAGGCTGACCGGATGCCCGACCGACCCAGGATCAGGGCGCCTGTGGGAAAATCCGGACCCGGGACGATCTCGATCAGCTCATCAATGGAGATGTCGGGATTGTCGATATAGGCCAGGCAGGCGTCGATCACCTCCCCCAGATTATGGGGGGGAATGTTGGTGGCCATGCCCACCGCGATACCGCCGGCACCATTGACCAGCAGGTTGGGGAACTTGGCCGGAAGGACCGTGGGTTCTTCTTCCGATTCGTCATAGTTCGGCTGGAAATCGACGGTTTCCTTGTCGATATCGTCCAGCATGAATTCGGCGACCTTGGCCAGACGGGCCTCGGTGTAACGCATGGCCGCCGCCGCGTCGCCATCCATGGAGCCGTAATTGCCCTGACCGTCGATCAGGGGCAGGCGCATGGAGAAATCCTGCGCCATACGCACCATGGCGTCGTAAATCGCGCTGTCGCCGTGCGGATGGTATTTACCCATCACATCACCGACGATACGCGCCGATTTCTTATAGGGCTTGGTACTGTCGTACCCGCCTTCCTTCATGGCGAACAGGATGCGGCGATGCACAGGCTTCAGGCCGTCGCGCACATCCGGCAGGGCTCGGCTCACGATCACGCTCATCGCGTAATCGAGATAGGATCGCCGCATCTCATCTTCGATGGTGATGGGCGTGATATCGGACGGCAGAGCGGGCGTGGAGGTCACCGAGCGGAACTCGTCATTACGGGTCTA
>JAIXTS010000506.1 GCA_027483805.1 Azospirillum sp.
GATCATGAGCTGGTCGAGGCGGTGCAGCGCATCGCGGGCAATGGCACCGGGGATACGCGCTGGAAAGTGCCGGGTGTGCTGGACTGGTCGACCGGCATCTATCATCCGCGTGTGGACATTACCCGCGACACGACCACCCTCTATGCCAGCGACAGGGACGTCTTCCTGTTCCTGGTCGATGACATGAACCCGATTGAGGCCGGGCGACTGCCCGATGGGTCGCCGGACCTGTATTTCCGGGGTTTCTATTGCTGGAACAGCGAGGTGGGAGCTAAGACACTGGGCATGGCCAGTTTCTATCTGCGGGCCGTGTGCCAGAACCGGAACCTCTGGGGTGTCGAGGATTTCCAGGAGATCACCATCCGCCATTCCAAATATGCCGCCTCCCGTTTTGCCCATGAGGCGGCCCCCGCCCTGACCCGTTTTGCCAATTCCTCGCCCATGCCTTTCATCAACGGCATCAAGGCTTCGCGTGAACAGATCGTCGCCCGCAGCGATGACGACCGGGAGGAGTTCCTGCGCAAGCGCGGCTTTTCCAAGGCCGAGACGGGCAAGATCATCGACACCGTGCTGGTGGAGGAGGGGCGTAAGCCGGAAAGCATCTTTGACTTTGTTCAGGGCATCACGGCGGTCGCCCGCGACAAGCCGCACCAAGATGCCCGGCTGGACATGGAGGCCAGGGCCAAGAAGCTGCTGGACCGGGTTGCCTGACCGGTGGCGGGCGTAGAGGTAGAGGAGGCTGGGGGTTTCGTGACGGGTGCCAGGGTGGGAGAGAGGCTTCCACCGGCCCGTCATGGAGAAAACCCATGGCCACGAAAGCTGCTGACAAGATCATCCTGAGCCGGTCCCAGGATATTCCCTTCAACAAGCTGGTCCTGTCCCAGGCCAATGTCCGCCGCGTCAAGGCGGGCGTGTCCATTGCCGATCTGGCCGAGGACATTGCCCGCCGGACCCTGCTGCAAGGCCTGTCGGTACGGGCGCAGCTTGACGGGGAAGGCAAGGAGACGGGTATTTACGAGGTGCCCACCGGCGGGCGGCGCTACCGGGCGCTGGAACTGCTGGTCAAGCAGAAACGCCTGGCCCGCAATGCCCCCATCCCCTGTGTCATCCGTACCGAGGGGCTGGGCGAGGAGGACAGTCTGGCGGAGAACCTGCAACGGGTGGCGCTACACCCGCTGGATCAGTTCCGCGCCTTCCAGACCCTGATGGACAAGGGCCTCAGCGAAGAAGACATTGCCGCGCGCTTCTTTGTCACCCCGGCGGTGGTGAAACAGCGGCTGCGGCTGGCCTCCGTCTCGTCCAAGCTGCTAGAGATTTATGCCGAGGATGGCATGAATCTCGACATGCTGATGGCCTTCAGCGTCAGTGACAGCCATGAGCGGCAGGAACAGGTCTGGGCATCCCTCACCCAGCCCTGGCAGAAGGAGCCCTATCATATTCGCCGTTTCCTGACGGCCAGCAGCATTCCGGCCTATGACAAGCGTGCCCGCTTTGTCGGGCTGGACGCCTATATCGCCGCTGGCGGCCCGGTGATGCGCGACCTGTTCACGCCGGACGAGGGTGGCTGGCTGGGTGACGTGCCGCTGCTGGAACGGCTGGTATCGGAAAAGCTGGCCAAGGCTGCTGACGCTGTGATGACGGAGGGCTGGAAATGGGTCGAGGTGAATGTCGATTTCCTCTATGGCCACACCGTAGGTCAGCGCCGCCTGAAGGCTGAGATCGTCCCCCGGACGGAGGCTGAGGAGGCGCGGTACGTCGACCTTTCCGCCGAATATGAACGGCTGGCCGAAGAGCATGACACGGGCGAGGAGGTTTCCGAGGAGGTCGATCAGCGGCTGACGGCGCTGTTGGCTGAAATCGCGCAGTTGGAAGAGCGGCCTGAGCGTTTTGACCCGGAGGAGATGGCGCGCGCTGGCTGCTATGTCCGTGTGAATGCGGAAGGGGAATTGCGGGTGGAGCGCGGCTTTGTTCGCCGCGAAGATGAACCGCCGGTGGAGGAGATTATCGCGGAGGGTGGCACGGCGGAATGCGATGTCACCCAACCTGCCGCTGCCCACGCCGCCTATACCGGCACCAGCGTCAGCCAGGAACCGGAACCCGAGGATGAGGGCATGAAGCCCCTGTCTGACCGGCTGGTCATGGAGCTCACTACCCATCGCACGCTGGCCCTGCGCGATGCGTTGGCGCGGGACCCGGACACGGCGTTTCTGGCCGTGCTGCATGTGCTGTGCCTGGAGACCTTCTATCCCGGCGCCTATGCCAGTTGCCTGGAAATCAGCGCCCGCGGCACGGTGCCGGTGCTCCAGGAACCCAGCCTGCGCGACTGCGCCGCCGCCAGCGCCATCGTGGACCGGCATGAGAACTGGCGGCAGCAGATGCCGGCGCGGGCGACCGAGCTGTGGGACGTGCTGGTGGGTTTTGATGCCGACAGCCGGTCGGCCCTGTTCGCGCATTCCGTGGCCGGCACGGTGAATGCCGTGCATGAGAATTGGAACCGCCACAATGGCCGCCTGAACCATGCCGATACGCTGGCCGGCGTTCTGGACCTCGACATGGCCGCCGCCGGGTGGGTGCCCACGGTGGACAATTTCCTGGGCCGTGTCACAAAGGCCCGCATCCTGGACGCTGTCCGGGAAGCGAAGGGGGCAGACGCCGCCCAGCGCATCGAACATCTGAAGAAGCCCGACATGGCGGCCCATGCGCAGGAATTGCTGGCGGGTACGGGCTGGCTGCCGGAACTGCTGCGCAAGCCGGGGCACTCGAAGGGAGAAGTCCCCAGCCCGGCGAATAACATCGCAGCGGAGGCCGATGCCAACCTGCCCGTCGCGGCGGAATGAACAGACCTGCCCACCCTTGGCCCGGCCACAGTGCCGGGCCTTTCCTATGGGGAGGTGTCCCATGGAAAGTGCTGGCGATCTGTCCCGCCGCTTGGCTCGCGATGCCGAAGCCATCTGCCGTCAGTTCTTGCCCAATGGTCGGCGGCAAGGGTGCTATTGGCTGGTTGGCAATGTGCAAGGCCATCGCGGGCGCAGCCTCTATGTCCGCCTGACCGGTCCCCGTGCTGGGTCCTGGACCGATGCCGCAACCGGCGAGCATGGCGACCTGTTGGACCTCATCGCTCTGAACCGGGGCCTGTCCATCCGCGACGCCATATCGGAGGCACGGGCGGTGCTGCGTCTGCCGCTGCCGGTCAGCGGTACCGTCGCCGTTGCGATGGCCCCCACCGGTTCGCTGGAGGCATGCCGGCGTTTGTTTGCGGCCAGCAAGCCTTTACCGGGCACTTTGGCGGAACGCTATCTGGCCAAGCGCGGCATCGTTCTGCCTCATCCAGAACCGGCGCTGCGGTTTCATCCGCGCTGCCACCGCGGGGAACCGACCGGCACCATCAGCCTGCCAGCCCTGATCGCCGCTGTCACCGACGATGGTGGCCACCTCATGGGCTTGCAGCGGACGTGGCTCGGCCCCGACGGAGACAAGGCCGCGCTGGATGATCCCCGCCGTGCGATAGGTCTTCTGCTGGGAAATGCCGTGCGCTTTGGTCCCGCCGGACCCGTCATGGCGGCGGGGGAGGGGCTGGAAACGATGCTGTCGCTGCGTCAGGCCCTGCCCTTGCTGCCAGCCGTTGCAGCTTTGTCCGCCGCCCATCTCGCCGCCTGGACTTTTCCGGCGTTGCTGCGTCGGCTCTATGTCGTCTGCGATGCCGACCCGGCAGGGGAATGGGCCTATGCCCGCCTGTCCTCGCGCGGTCACTCCAATGCGCTGACGGTGCTGCCCCTGCTGCCCCGGCTGGACGATCTCAACAGCGACCTGATGGCTTACGGGCTGTCGGCGATGCGGGAATCGATCGTCCCGCAGTTGGCCGAGGGCGATGCCGCCTCCTTCCTGCCGGGCAGATAGGCCCTTCGCAACCGCCACGTTGGGGTGGGGAGCAGGGGCAGTGCTGAGCACAGCATGGTCAAGCCACCCGACAGGGGCGGGCCGCGGGAAGGCGGCCTTCCAGGTTGGGGATCTGCCAGGGTCGCCCGGCCCCGCAACGGCCAGAGGCCGTCCTCCGCTGGCGCTGCGGCCCGCAAGGGGTGCGGGACCGGGCTTAACCCTGGCGGGCGCTCCCCAGGAAGGCCGCGACCGACGCGGCCCGCAAACTGGGGTGACCGCCATGCTGACCCGCCGCACCACAATCCCCTTTCCCGTCACCGATGGCCTTACGGAGGCCGCCCCTTCCGCCCATCTGCTGGATGAATTGCAGCTCTACGGCTATCGCCCGTACCAGGACGAACCCGACCCGCGCCCTTTGCCCGAGGCCGATCAGGCCAGGGCCGAGATCGGGGCCTGCTTGGAGACCCTGGCCGGGCTGCTGACCGGCACCCGGCTGGAGGATGACCTGGACGACCTGCTCTGGGCCTGCGTCAATGTCTTCCACCGCCGCATCGGCAGCCTGGAGCGCGACCTGGACACCAACGAACAGGCGCAGCAGCGCAGCCAGACCGAACAGGACGGCTCGGAAATCCGTTCCGTCGAGTTGGAACGCCTGACTGCGGAAGGGCTGGGCCTGATCGAACGCCGCAACGCCTTCGAGTTCTTCCGAGACGCCGCCGCCGAGATGTACGAGGCCCTGACCGGCTCCACCTGGCGCCCGCGTCAGGGTTCACAGCTAAACCACCGCACCTTGACGGCGGCGATCATCGACAGCCGCGACCATATCGCCGCCCGTCGCTATGCCGACACCCAGCTGCTGCTGCCCCCCGGCCCCAAGGTGGCCTTTACCGGCGGGGTAGAGTGCAACGATGTCGACCGCATCTGGGCGGCCCTGGACAAGGTCCATGCCAAGCACCCCGACATGGTCCTGCTGCATGGCGGCAGCCCCAAGGGTGCCGAGCGCATCGCCGCCTGTTGGGCCGAGAACCGTCGCGTCCCCCAGATCGTCTACAAACCCGACTGGACCCGCCACAAGAAGGCGGCCCCCTTCCGCCGCAACGACCAGATGCTGGAAACCCTGCCCATCGGCCTCATCGCCTTCCCAGGCTCCGGCATCAGCCAGAACCTCACCGACAAGGCCCGCAAGATGGGCGTGCCGGTGTGGCGGTTCGCGGAGGAGGCATAATGCCGGCGTCCAAACCGGCATCGTTGCATTTGGGCCGTTTCGAGCAGTTCGAATTGAACCGGTTTGCCGATCTGCATTTAATCGTCGTGTCAGAGTCATACGCTTAACGTCCCAAGACTATCCTCTAGCCCAGTTGAAATTGGCTTTGTGATAGTCCTTCGGATCATCTGTTGGACGCCAGTTCGAGTTCCTGTGGCTGCCATCCCCCACCTAAGGCCCGGAACGTTGCAACAACCGCGCGCACCGCCTCTGTCTGTGCCTGCGCCTGCCCATCGGTTGCGCGCAATAAGTTCTCGTCGGCTTGCAGAACCTCAACCAGGCTGACGACACCCTTCTGATAGGCGGCGAATGACGCGTTCCGCGCCCGGCCAAGCGAGTCCACGCCTTGGGTCAGAACGTCTGCCTGTTCCTTACGTTTGACCAGGGCGGAGAAAGCGTTCTCCACATCCTCGGTGGCGCGCAGGACGGCCAGCCGATATGCCGCCAGCATCTCGGCTTCCTGACCCTTGGCCTGATGGATCTGCGCGTTGATGCGGCCAAAATCGAACAGCCGCCAGCGCAGGCCGAGCGCACCCGATGCCTGCGTGGCATCGCCGGTGAAAAGGTTCCCGCCAGACAGCGATGTCGCACTGCCGATCAGCCCGCTCAGGGAAAGCTTGGGATAGTATTCTGCAATGGCTACACCGATGCGGGCGTTGGACGCGGCCAGACGCCGTTCCGCCACGATCAGGTCGGGCCGACGGCGCAGCAGATCGCCGGGCGACCCAGTGGCCGTGATCTGCGGAGCGATGGGAATGGCACGGGCCTCGGCCAGTTCGGCCCGATGGGTGCCGGCGGGTGAACCCAGCATCACATCCAAGGCGTTCATGGCGGCAACGAGACCGGCCTCCAGCACCGGCACAGCGGCGCGGGCTTGTGCCAGGGGACCTTCCGCCTGGCGCACCTGCAGTTCGGCTGCCAGTCCTTTGGCATAGAGATGATTGACGGTGGCGAGCAGGTCCTGCTGCGTCTCCACCTGCCGCCGGGCGACAGCGAGGCGGGTTTGCAGCCCACGGATGGTAATGTAGATGTCGGCTGTCTGTGCCGCCACGGCCAGGCGGGTGGCGGCCACACCGGCCTCTGATGCCTGATATTCAGCCAGGGCCGCCTCGCGCGCCCGGCGCAGGCCCCCGAACAGATCCAGTTCCCAGCTTGCGCCGAGATTGACATCATAGGCATTGCCGTAACGGTCGAAATCGGGTGTCGAATTCAGCACCTGTCCCAGCGGCGTTTCGACGGAATGATAGGCTCTGGCCGCCTGGCCACTGACATTGCCCGAGGGCAACAGGGCGGCGTTGGCGGCACCCAACCCTGCCCGTGCCTGGGTGACCCGTGCCGTTGCCTGGGCAAGATCGAGGTTCTGTTCCAGGGCCAGTGACACATAACGGGTCAGGGTCGGATCGCCGAAGCCCTTCCACCAATTGACAATATCGGCGCTGTTCGCGGCCTGTCGCTCCGCGATCGCCGCCTGTCCGAGATATTGTCCTGGCAGTGGCGCGTCCGGTTTGACGTAGTCGGGGCCGACGGCACAGCCGGCCAGAAGGCTGGATGCAAGGAGAGTGGCGAGGAGGCGATCGGGCGGCATGGACTTCTTCCGGCAGAGAGAGATAGAATGGAAACGCAGTGACCAATATACCAAATGGTCACAGGTTCTGCAATTTTCAGGATTGGGAAAAGCCTCGCGTCATGAACAAAGCAGCCACCTATCCAGTTCCGGCCCGTGGTCCGGCCGACCACGATGTGCGCGATCAGATTGTCAGCGCTGCCACCGAGCATTTCAGCCGGTACGGGTTCGAGAAGACCACGGTCTCCGATCTCGCCAAGGCCATCGGCTTCTCGAAGGCCTATATCTACAAATTCTTTGAGTCCAAGCAGGCCATCGGCGAGATGATCTGTTCCAACTGCCTGGCCGGGATTGAGGCGGAGATCAGGGCCGCCGTCGCAGAAGCCCCTCATCCCTCCGAAAAGCTGCGGCGCATGTTCAAGGTCGGCATCGAGGCCAGCCTTCGCCTGTTTTCCCAGGACCGCAAACTTTACGAGATCGCCGTATCGGCAGCCTCCGGGCGCTGGCAAGCGGTGGTCGCCTATGAAGAAAGGTTGCAGAAGCTGCTTCAGGAAGTTCTGCAGGAAGGCCGGGCATCCGGGGACTTTGAGCGCAAGACGCCGCTGGATGAGACCGCCAGAGCGATTTATCTGGTCATGCGTCCCTATCTGAACCCGCTGTTCCTGCAATATAGCTTCAACCATGCCGATGA